>NZ_CAWNBB010000036.1:0-75978 GCF_963872585.1 Vibrio sp. 10N.222.47.A9
TTTAATGGAATTGGTATTAATCTAAGTAACAGGTAAAGAAAAAGGTCGATATAACATCGACCTTTTTTATGTTTTGCGTTTTGTGCTTTTATTTCGCCTTTAGAGCAGGGAGCGATTACTCCGCTGTTTCTTCTTTCACTTCTTCTTTCGTTTCCGTGACCAAATCGAGAACTTGGTTGTCGATAAGACGAGTCTTACCTAGGAAAGCTGACATCAAGATAACGGCCTGAGTCGATTCTGAAGTGATCGCTTGCAGTGTTTTCGCATCACAGATAAAGATCTCATCTGGTTGTAAGTCAGCTGCGCGTAGCTGGTCTGTCGCATCTTCAATCACTGACGCGTAATCATCGCGGCCACCACGAATAGCGCTGCTGATCCAACGCATAGTGCGCGCTAGAACTGGAGCTCGTTGACGCTCGTCAATCGTTAGGTTGCTATTGCGAGAGCTCATTGCTAAGCCATCCATTTCACGAACGGTCGCTACGCCGACAACTTCAATGTCTAACGCTAAATCTGTTGTCATCTGGCGAATAACAGCAAGTTGCTGAAAGTCTTTCTCACCGAAGCATGCAAAGTTTGGCTGAACGATATTAAACAGTTTAGCGACAATCGTTGATACGCCGCGGAAGTGACCTGGACGAGACGCGCCTTCAAGCATGTGAGATATGCCTGGAACTTCAACAAACGTCTGTTTATCTAATCCATCTGGATACATGACTTCTGGTGTCGGTGTAAACACGAGCTCAACACCTTCGGCTGTTAACTTACTTAAATCAGCTTCTAACGTACGAGGGTAGTTGTTCAAGTCATCAGTACGATCAAACTGCATTGGGTTAACAAAGATGCTTACCACAACAATATCAGCCAGCTCACGAGCTTTCTTGACCAGAGTCAGGTGACCTTCATGCAGGTTTCCCATTGTCGGGACAAAAGCAACCGTACGTCCATCACGCTTAAACTGTTTAATCTGCTCACGAAGAGCCGCTATTTCAGCAAAAGTTTGCATAGTTACTCCTAAGCGATTGTATGAGCATCATCAGGGAAACGTGCGCTCTCTACTTCTTCTTTGTATAGAGCGACGGCTTTACGCATATCACCTGTTTCAGCTAGGAAATTCTTAGAGAATTTCGGCATGTAGTTTGCAGAAATACCGAACATGTCATGCATAACCAAGATCTGACCATCGGTAACATTACCTGCGCCGATACCGATAACGGGTACGTCACAAGCTTCTGTAATTCTTTTTGCCAATGAAGCGGGCACACATTCAAGGAGAACGATTTGAGCACCTGCGTTTTGCAGTGCTAGAGCGTCAGCAACCATTTTGTCGGCTTGCTCGTCGTCACGACCTTGCACTTTGTAACCACCAAAAATGTTCACAGACTGAGGCGTTAAGCCTAAGTGTGCACATACTGGTACGGCACGTTCTGTTAGCATCTTCACAGTATCAACCAACCAGCTTCCGCCTTCGATTTTTACCATGTTCGCACCAGCACGCATCAAGGTTGCTGCGCTCTCACAGGCTTGCTCTGGCGTTGCGTAGCTCATGAAAGGCATGTCAGCCATAAGAAGACAGTTTGGGCTACCTGCGCGCACTGAGCGAGTATGGTAAGCAATGTCTTCAACGGTTACTGGTAATGTGTCGTTATGGCCTTGTAGAACCATACCCAGTGAGTCACCGACAAGCAGAACTGGCATTTCTTGGCTTTCGAATAACTGAGCAAAGCTCGCATCATAAGCTGTCGACGTCGCGAATTTACGGCCTTCACGTTTGCATTTGATCAGGTCGTTAATGGTTACTTTTTTCATTGGTTTTCCTTAATGCGCTTGGCTATTGTTGCCAAACATTGAGCCCGTTCTTATCAACTATTTTGAGTAGTTCTGTCAGCTCAGTCCCATCAGGGAGTTGTAAACTTGGTGCGATTTCAGCAAGCGGGTAAAGTACAAACTCTCGTTCTTTCATTCCGTAATGAGGAACGATTAAGCGCTCTGAATCGATCACCTCATTGCCGTATAACACAATGTCGAGATCCAAAGTTCTTGGCCCCCAACGCTCGTCTTTACGGACGCGCCCTTGCTCTAGCTCGATCTTTTGAGTGCAATCAAGCAGTTCAATTGGCGTTAATTCGGTTTGGATTGCTACTACCGCGTTGATGTAGTCAGGTTGGTTTTGCGGCCCCATTGGAGTGCTACTATATAGCTGAGAGGTCGCAATAAACGTTGATCGCGGTAGGCTTTTTAGCGTTTCGATAGCCAAGTTTGCTTGGCTAACTGGGTCGGCAAGGTTGCTGCCGACCGCAATATAAGCCGTTATCATTCGGACTGCTTACTCTTTTTGTTTCGGTAAGTCTTACGGCGACGATGGCCTGACTTTGATGGTGCTGCAACGTCGTTAGCCATCGCTTGGCGCATGTTGCGGCCTGCGGTCTGATAACGCTCCCACCATTTTGCTAGTTCTTTGGTTTCGCCACCCTCAATCTCGCCACGCATTTCTAAGAAGTCGTAACCAGCACGGAACTTATTCAGTTCCATAAGACGAACAGCACGTTTACCGTTACGACGAGGCAGTCGCAATTGCAGTTGCCAAACTTCACGAACGGTCGCCGTGTGACGACGAGGAATAGCAATAGACTTAACTTGCTGGTCAAGAATGATGTTGCTCGCTTCCATGATCGCATCGTAATGCGCCATACCCTGTTCAGCGACAAGCTTGTCTGCGAGCTTGTTCATTGGGTACCAAAGAATCGCTGCAAACATGAATGCAGGGTTTACTCGCTTGCCATCTTCTATGCGAAGATCGGTTGAGTCGAGTACTAAGTCAAGCATCTGCTCTGTATGAGAGTCGTAACCTTCAGTGAAGTGCTCTGCAATTGCAGGGAACATCTGTTGGAACAGATTGTATTCACGCATTAGGTGATAGGTTTCTAAACCGTGACCTGATTGAAGTAATTTCAGAGACTCTTCGTAAAGGCGCGCTGCTGGGATATCTTTTAGCAGGTGTGCCAGCTCTTCGATAGGGTCTGCTGTGTCTTCTTCAATATCGAAATCCAGTTTAGCGGCGAAACGCATTGCGCGAAGCATACGTACCGGATCTTCACGGTAGCGAGTTTCTGGATCGCCAATTAGGCGGATCAGCTTGTCTTCTAAATCTTCCACACCACCCGCGTAATCGTGAATGCTGTAGTCTGCAATGTTGTAGTACATCGCATTAATAGTGAAGTCACGACGCTCTGCATCTTCATCAACATTGCCGTACACGTTATCGCGTAGCAACATGCCTTCATCAGATTGCGCAGAAACGTTTTTCGATGGCTCTTGGTGGTGGCCACGGAAAGTTGCCACTTCAATGATGTCACGACCAAACATGATATGTGCTAAGCGGAAACGGCGACCGATAAGGCGACAGTTTCTGAAGAGGTTTTTGATTTGTTCTGGTGTTGCGTTGGTCGCAATATCAAAATCTTTTGGCTGTGAGCCTAATAAGATATCGCGAACACCACCACCGACTAGAAATGCGTCAAAACCCGCACCATTCAGGCGATATAGCACTTTTAGTGCGTTGTCGCTGATCTGCTTGCGTGAAATATTGTGCTCTTGACGAGTATATATATTCAGAGCTAATTCGTGGAATCCGCGTTGTTCGCTTGGGGTATTGTCGTTTGTATTCATTAGTTTAGAACAAAGTAGGTATCGCCAACTTTGTTTTTCTCTTAGTCCAAAGTGGTAGTGCAGAGTTTAATTGCGGCTAATGATAGCTTAGCGCGAGCCATTTGAGAACATCGTCTGCTTAACCACTGCTGTTGGTTATGGCATTTTTATGTATCGTTTTTGCTATTTGCCGTTAGTTTTGAGCTAATCGCTGTGCTCTTTTTGTAAACTATCAGGTAACTGGCTGACGTTCCATTGCTGAGTTCCCCATAACAAAATCTCATCCATTGAAGCCTCACTGAGGGCATGCGGGATATCAAAACCTAAGAATCGCATAGCGTCGAGCAGCGTTGGTTTTGGGTTGTCGAGATCGATCGCGGTGGCATGGTTCTGTTTTGACAGTTTATTCCCCAAGCCATCGGTTGCCAATGGTAAGTGCAAGTAACTCACTGTTTTTTGCTTGAGTGTCTTATACAAACTGATTTGTCGACCTGTAGGCTCTATCAGGTCTGCGCCTCTTACGACTTCTGTTACCCCTTGCTCGATGTCATCAAGGACAACGGCCAAGTTATAGGCAAACAATCCATCTCTGCGTTTGATAATAAAATCTTCTTCAGCCAATGCTTTAGGGATTTGAATCGCGCCGTGACGAACATCGTCAAAAGACTCGACTGGAAAGTCCATGCACAAGCGCACGGCTTGTTCGCCTGAATCAATCAAACCTGCGTCTCGGCAGTGACCATTATAAAACCCACCCAGAGACTTTATCTGCTTGCGTGTGCATTGGCAGTAATAGGCTTGCTTGTCAGCGACCCATTGATCAATTTGCGCTTGGTAAAGGTCATGGCGTTGGCTTTGATAGATGACTTCGCCATCCCAAAATAGGTGGTAAGCCTCAAGCGTCTTAAGAATGAGGTCTGCAGCGCCGACCATTTCTCTTGGTGGGTCGAGGTCTTCCATGCGAACTAACCATTGTCCTTGGTTCGATTTCGCTTGAAAGTAGCTACCAAGAGCAGCAACAAGTGATCCAAAATGAAGAGGACCTGACGGTGATGGTGCAAAGCGCCCGATATAATTCATAAGTGAAAAACCTAATCTTGATGGTACCGCAGTAGCCGATTCTTAAGACGTTTATCTATTGCTTTGGTTCGTTTAGTCATCGTATTAATACGTAAAAACAAGCTAAAGCTGTTGATTTGCTATCAAAATCTTGAAATATTCAGCTTGGATAACAAACAAAAAGGGAGCCAAAGCTCCCTTTTTTACATCCGCAAGAATTAACCTTGCATCTGTTTCTCTTTGATCTCTGCAAGTGTTTTACAGTCAATACAAAGGTCAGCAGTTGGACGAGCTTCAAGACGACGAATGCCAATCTCGACACCGCAAGAGTCACAGAAGCCGAAATCGTCTTCTTCGATCTTGTCTAGTGTCTTCTCAATTTTCTTGATAAGACGGCGCTCACGGTCACGGTTACGTAACTCTAGGCTGAATTCTTCTTCTTGAGAAGCACGGTCAACTGGGTCTGGGAAATTTGCTGCTTCGTCCTGCATGTGGTGCACAGTACGATCAACTTCTTCCCTGAGCTGGTTGCGCCAAGCTGCTAAAATTTTTGTAAAATGTTCCGTTTGCTCAGGTGACATGTATTCTTCACCTGGCTTTGCTTGGTACGGTTCAACACCTGCGATGGCTAGGATGCCTAGCGCTTTTTTCTTAGATTCTGGCATACAGCATCTCCTATTTACACCTAGTCAACTGCAAAGCAGCTAATTTTAAGGCGGGTATCTATAGCAGAAAGAACGAATGGTGGCAAATACTCTTGTTCAAACTTGCAATCAATGTGAATAGTTCAGCATTTTTGCTTAGCTATTGATAAATTCAACAGCTTGTTTTAGTTGTATTTGAGTACTGCTGAGCTCTGCTTTATAGCAAAGCACTTCAACACCAGCGTCTTGTGCTTGTTTAAGTAATAACGAATATTTGGCGTCTATATGGTGTGCCGCAGACACTTTTTCAATACCTGAATGCAAAACAGTGAATAAAAGTACGGCTCTATTTCCAGATTCGACCATTTCTGTGAGTTCACGCAGATGTTTCTGGCCTCTAGTGGTGACCGCATCAGGGAAAAAGCCTTGTCCTTTGGTTGACGTTTTTTGCTTAGTTGATATTTGTTGCTTAGTGGACGTTTGTTGTTCGTCGAGCAAAGTGACGCTTTTTACTTCGATATAGCAAGGCGGCTTTTCGTTATCTTCAAGCAGAATATCAATTCGACTATTCTCACTGCCATATTTCACTTCGGTTCGTAACGCGTTATAGCCTAAGAGTTCAACTATAGTATTATTTTCAATTGCTTCCACTGCCAACTGGTTTGCTCGCGCAGTATTTACACAAATACGGTGACCTTTGTCTGTTTCTGAGATCTCCCAGCTGTTTGGGTATTTTCTTTTTACATTATCTGAGGTTGAGTACCACACCGTATTGCCAGGGGTCGCACATCCCGTCATTGCTCCAGTGTTAGCGCAATGAATAGTACGTTCGCTGCCGTCTGGAAGTTGGATGTCAGTGAGAAAACGTTTATAGCGTTTAATAAGAGTCGCTGGCTCTAATGGAGGATTGAAGTGCATATTACTTATTTAGACAGGTAGGTTTTTATGTACAATGTTGCCAACATTACACCACAAGGTTCTCCCATTGCCACAACTGCCCATAGAAGCTGTGATGCCAGATCTGCTCGCTGGCGTAGAAACACACACTCAACTTATTCTAAAGGCCGCTCCCGGTGCGGGTAAGTCAACATTCTTCCCTTTACAGTTAGTTAAGACCAACGCCGTTCAAGGCAAAATCATTATGCTTGAACCGAGGCGTTTGGCGGCAAGGAATATCGCAACTTACTTAGCCAACCAATTGGGAGAAAAAGTGGGAGAGAGCATAGGTTTTAGAGTTCGTGGTGAATCTAAAACCAGCAGTGCGACTCGCTTAGAGATTGTTACTGAAGGGATCATGACAAGAATGATCCAAACCGACCCTGAATTGACTGGGGTTGATATGGTGATCTTTGATGAATTTCATGAGCGCAGCATTCACGCCGATACCGCACTGGCCTTTAGCTTGGAGATCCAAGAAGCACTGCGTGATGATCTAAAAGTGGTGGTGATGTCGGCAACCTTAGATCAACACGCGCTGCAATCTTTGTTGCCTGATGCCAAGTATGTTGAATCACAAGGGCGAACTTTCCCGGTCGACTTCCGTTATCTGCCATTAGGCTCGAATGAATATTTAGCCCCTAAGATGGCCAACGTGATTCGTTCTCTGATGGAGAAACAGTCAGGCTCACTTTTGGCTTTCTTGCCGGGTGTCTCGGCGATAAAACAAGTCGAATCTCAACTAGAACAACTCGCCAGCGATATCGATGTGTGTCCTTTGTACGGTCAGCTCAGCTTCCCTCAACAACAAAAAGCGATCGCGCCATCAGAGAAAGGGCGTCGAAAAGTGGTATTGGCCACTAACATTGCCGAAACATCGTTGACGATTGAAGGCGTTCGATTAGTCGTTGATTCAGGATTAGAGCGAGTTGCAAAGTTCGATTTGAAAACCGGTATTACTAAGCTTGAACAAGTGAAAATATCGCAGTCTTCTGCTGAACAAAGAGCAGGTCGTGCTGGGCGAATCGAAGAGGGCCTGTGTGTTCGTTTGTACAGCGAAACACAGCTTATGCAGCAACCTGCTGTGCCAGAACCTGAGATTCTTCATTCTGATTTGTCTTCGTTGGTGTCTGAATTGACACAATGGGGAGCCGCAAGTGCTGATGAATTGCAATGGTTAGACATTCCACCGAAAGCTTCAACAGAACAAGCTAAGCAACTCTTACAAAACCTGGAACTGTTAGACGGTAATGGTCAATTTACGGCACTAGGAAAACAGGCTCAACGCTTAGGAATTGAACCTCGCATCGCCAGTATGTTGGTTAAAGCGCAGCAAAGCAGCCAAGAGCTACTGAATGTCGCGATTGTTGCTGCCGCTTTACTTGAAGAGCCAGAGCGCAATGTGACGGATATTCAGCATTCGTTGCATCGACTGAAGCAAAGAAAACACTCAAAAAATAGCGTGGTGATGCAGCGAGCGAAAAGTCTCGCGAGCAAACTCAAACATCACTTAGATTTGTCACAAGTTGACGAATCATTGCTACCATTAGTGCTTTGTTTTGCCTTCCCAGACCGAATTGCACAAGTGAGAAGCGCAACCAGCAGTGCTTTCCTTCTTGCGAATGGCCACGGGGCTGAGGTTCGTGACGATGATTCATTGGCGAACAATGACTATATCGTAGTGATTGATTTGATGCGCAGCACAGGGCGAGCCAGTCAGATTTTCTTAGCCACTGCCGTTGATATTTCGCAGCTAGAAGCTGAATTCCCAAAACTGTTTGTGCGTTCCGATTACGCCGATTGGGATGAAAAACGTGGCCGCTTAGTGGCAGAGCAGCGAGTGTCTTTGGGCAAGTTGATTATCAGCACCAAAGCTTTACCAGAGCCTGATGCGAATCAGGCGAGCAAAGCGCTACTCAATTATATCGCTCGATGCGGGCTGGATCGCTTACATTGGACCCCTTCGGCTAAACAGCTGGTTGAGCGGGTACGCTGTGCAGAACTTTGGATGCCTGAGCATGATTGGCCAGCGATGGATGATGCGAGTTTAGTTGAACATCTTGATGAGTGGCTGTCGCCGTATTTAAATGGCATTAAGTCTGCCAAAGGGCTGTCGAATGCATCGATTGAACAAGCACTGTCGGCATACCTTGGTTGGCCGTTGAATCAAGAAATTGATCAATGGCTGCCTACCGACTATCTGATGCCGACGGGCAGTAAAAAAGCAATTCGCTACCAGTATCAGTCTGAGCCAGTAATCTCAGTACGAATGCAGGAAGTCTTTGGTGAACAAGACTCGCCATTGATCGCGCAAGGGCGTAAAAAAGTGGTGCTTGAGCTACTTTCTCCAGCACAACGACCACTACAAATTACTCAAGATTTAGCTGGCTTTTGGGCTGGCGCGTACAAAGAAGTACAAAAAGAAATGAAAGGCCGTTACCCAAAACATCCTTGGCCAGATGACCCTGCTAACCATGTAGCAACCACTAAAACCAAACGACAGTTGAATCGATGATGACCAAAATGTTAACGCCCAAAAAGGCACCACCTAAAAAAGCGCCAGCAAAGAAGTCACCAGCGACCAAAGCCAAGCCCAGAAAGCCAAGAGCAGCAGCGAAAAAGACTAAACCTAAGCCATCTGGTAAGAGAGGTTGGTTGAAGATCCTGTGGGGCATTTCTTGGAAAGCAGGCTTGGCTCTTGCTGCATTGCTGTTGTTCGTCGGTATTTATCTTGATTCAGTGGTCAAGCAGCGTTTTGAAGGTCAGTTGTTTGATTTGCCAACCGTGGTTTATGCGCGAGTGCTGGACCTGTCTCCGGGAACCCAGGTGAGTTTGGTGCAGGTTAAGAATGAGCTGGATGTACTCAATTATCGTAAGGTGAACGCTCCTCGTCACCCTGGCGAATACTCTTCTTCCTCAACCAAGATTGAAATGATTCGTCGCCCGTTCGAGTTTGTCGATGGACCGGAAGCGGATCGTCATGTGATGCTGCATTTCAACGGTAACGAGTTAACTCGTATTCAGTCGCTAGAGAAGAAAGGCGACATGGGGTATCTGCGTGTTGAACCGAAAATGCTTGGCATGCTTGAAAAAAGCAGCGATGAGCAGCGTCTGTTCTTAAAACGTAATCAGTTCCCTGAGGTGATGGTTGATGCATTGCTGGCAACCGAAGACCGAAATTTCTATCAGCACGATGGGGTATCGCCACTGGCCATCGCTCGTGCGATGGTGGTCAATGTAAAAGCAGGGCGAACCGTACAAGGTGGCAGTACGTTGACGCAACAGTTGGCAAAAAACCTGTTCTTATCTAGCGAGCGCACATTATGGCGTAAGGTTCGCGAAGCCTATATTGCACTTATCTTGGATCATCGTTACAGCAAAGATCGCATCTTAGAAGCCTACTTAAACGAGGTTTATCTTGGGCAAAATGGTGGACAAGCGATTCATGGCTTTGGATTAGCATCTCGCTTGTATTTCGGGCAACCGATTCAAGAACTCCGAATCGACCAACTAGCACTGCTGGTCGGCATGGTCAAAGGACCTTCGTATTACAACCCGGTTCGTTACCCTGAGCGAACTAAGACTCGACGTGATTTGGTTCTACGTTTGCTGATGCAACAAGACATATTGACGCCGAAACAGTACGAAGAAGCCGCAAGCCGAGACTTGGATATTCAAGATAACCCACGTATTGCGAGCCGTCAGCCCGCTTACTTCCAGCAAGTAAACATTGAGCTTAAGAGATATGTCGGTGACCGATTTGAAGCACAGAAAGGCATTCGAGTCTTTACCTCTCTGGATCCGGTGTCCCAAGACAAGCTAGAGAAGTCTATTGCTCGTAAGGTGCCTGATTTATCTAAAACGGCAGGTAACAAGCTCGAGGCTGCTGCTATTGCAGTGGATAGAAATACTGGTGAAATTCGTGCGATGGTTGGTGGTAAGCGTACCGGCTACGATGGCTTTAACCGTGCCTTGAATGCGAGTCGTCCTATTGGTTCTTTGGTTAAACCAGCAATCTACTTAACCGCACTAGATCAACCCCAGAAGTACACGTTGGCGACAACATTGAAAGACACGCCACTGAGCTTGAAAGGCAGTAAAGGCAGCGTGTGGAGCCCGAGAAACTTCGATCGTAAGTTCCGTGGCGATGTGCCCTTGTATGTGGCGCTTTCTAAGTCTTACAACGTACCAACGGTTCGTTTGGGCATGCAGTTAGGTATTGATAGCGTTTCGGATACGATTGGAAAACTGGGTGTCGATAAAAACGAAATTCGCCCAGTGCCATCGATGTTTTTGGGTTCATTCTCATTGACCCCGTTTCAGGTAGCGCAGATGTACCAAACCATCACCAACTCTGGCCGTATAGCACCTTTGTCTGCGCTTCGTTCAGTTGTTGATAACGATGGTGAGGTTTTATATCAGTCGATCCCTCGAGTATCACAAAGCGTTGACCAGCAAGCTGCTTGGTTGACAACGTATGCGATGAAACGTGGCGTGTCTGAAGGTACGGGGCGTTTTCTACAAGGTCAGTTTGCATGGGCAGGATTAGCCGGTAAAACGGGCACCAGTAATGATAGCCGAGACAGTTGGTTCGTGGGTGTTGATGGTCGAGAAGTCACTACCATCTGGCTAGGGCGCGATGATAATAAGCCGACTAAACTCACGGGCTCTAGTGGTGCGCTACGTGTCTATGCCGATTATCTGAAACATCGAACTCCAGAGCAGTTACTGTTGCCTTGGCCGAATGGCATTACGACGGCAAGTTTTACTCGAACTTCTCAAGGGGCTTTAGAGTTTGACTGTGACGGTACGGTTAAACTGCCGGTTTGGGATGAGAATGGAAACATTAAAAAGGGTTGTGAAAGTCAACCAAAACAGTGGCTAAAAAAGCTTTTTCAGTGGTAAAGTCGTAAAAGAAAAGAATGACAAGGATAGTTTAAAGAATGATTTCTCGTTGGATAGTGAGCGGCTTAGGCATTGTCGGTACTGTGATCAGTTTTCAGCTGTTTGCATCTACTGTGACACCGGTGGAACAATCTCAGCAAGCTGGAAAAGCTCATAAAAGACCAACCGTTGCTGTCGTACTTGCTGGTGGAGGAGCCAAAGGAGCGGCTCACATTGGTGTACTTAAAGCGCTAGAAGAGATGCAAATTCCGGTCGATTACATTACCGGTACCAGCATGGGTTCTTACGTTGGTGGGCTTTATGCGACAGGGATGAGTGCTGATGAGATTGAAAGTTTTATTTATACGGTTGATTGGAATCGCGGCTATCGTGATCGCGTTAACCGTAGTGATCGCCGAGTGCGTGACAAAGAATATGAAGACCGTTACCAACTGAACACCGATCTCGGTTTAGGTTGGGGCGAAATCAAAGCTAGGAAAGGTGTGGTTCAAGGTCAGAATATGTTACGTATTCTGCGTGAGACCACAGGTAACCTATCTCCACTCGATTCTTTTGACCATCTTGCTATTCCCTACCGTTCAGTCGCAACTGACATTATTGAGCTTGAAGAAGTGGTCATCGACCATGGTCACCTTGTTGATGCGATGATGGCCAGTATGTCAGTTCCCGGCGCGCTTCCCCCTTATGAATTAGATGGCCGAATGCTGGTTGATGGTGGTGTCACCAATAATATGCCAGTCGACGTTGCTAGAGCGATGGGCGCGGACATCGTCATTGCGGTGGATATCAGTACCAATTACAAAGGCAAAGAAGACTTCACGAATTTTCTAGCGGCAGCTGACCAACTCTCTAATTATCTGGTCCAACGCAGCACTCAAGAGCAAGCTGAAACACTGACGGATGATGATGTTTTCTTGAGTCCTGATGTTGGGCAAATGGAGACAACTGACTTTGATAAAATGCCATCGGCTTTCCTCGCGGGCTATGAAGCCGCTAAGCAGCATACTGATGAGCTTTCTAAGCTATCGCTCTCAAATGCCGATTATCAGCATTATATCGAGGACAAACAAAAAGCACGCAGACAGCTGAAACATGGCGATAAGACTGTCGTCGATAGGGTGGTCATCAACAACAACACCCACTATTCAGATAAGTTGATCGAAAACCGCTTAAATCTCGATTCTGGTGAGGTTTTGAAAACCAGTGAAATCGAATCTAAAGTGAAAGATCTCTATGCACTGGATAGATTTGAATTGGTCACTTATGAGTTTGATAATGTTGATGGCGAGGATCAACTGTTAGTGGATGTGAACGAAAAGTCTTGGGGCCCAAACTATCTCAACTTTCGATTCTTTCTTGAAGATGACTTCTCGACTACCAGTCAATACTCACTCGGTGTCTCAGCCAACTTTACCGATATTAATAAGCATGGTGCAGAACTAAGAACCAATATCGAGATGGGTACTGACAAACGAATTGAAGCGGAACTTTACTCGCCATTTTTTTCGAGTCAAAAACTGTTCACTTCAGCATCGGTTGTTTACAGCAAAGAGAACAGAAACCTACCAGCAGATATTGACGATATTGAAGAGCCGACACTGGACGTAACGAAAGATTACCTCCCAATGACGTATAGTGAATATGTCGGTGAATTGGCATTAGGCTATCAACCAACGTTGTGGCAAGAGCTGAAATTTGGTGTTCGTTATACTGATGGGGATGTTGAGGTTTCTTCGTTACCCTCATTGGGCAGCGGTGGCTACAAGCGTATTGGCGGGTTTATGGGGTATCGACTCGATACTTTGGATAACTTCAGCTTGCCGACCAAGGGTTACTTTGTCGATTTAGAGTACCTCGTCTCTCATGATGATTTTGATAACGACAGCTCTGTTGGTGAATCGGATTTAACGTCTGAGAGTGATACGGTTTATGAATTCTCAGCTAATTTCATGGCAGCAAAGAGTATTGAGAAGCATACTTTAGTCGCAAAGCTTGATTACGGTATTGTAGAGAGTAAGAACTCGATTTTTCCAATCGACCCCAAAGAGCTTGGCGGTTTCTTAAACCTGTCAGGTATTCCAAGGAATAGTATGATAGGTCAGAACTTGGCCTACACCAGCCTTATCTATCGTTATAAGTGGTTTGAAAATGACTTCGGCCTCTTTAAATCACCGTTCTACGTAGGTGCATCCATAGAACATGGTGGTGTTTGGTCGAACAATGATTTAACCATTGATGAAGCACCAATGTACACCGCAGGTTCTGTTTTTGCAGGTGTCGATTCGCCAATAGGACCGATCATTTTGGCTTATGGCCGAACTGAAGATAACTATGATTCGGTCTATTTGATTGTCGGTACTTCCTACAAATAATCATGCGTAGAGTAGCCATTTAACTGCGTAATTAGGCAAAAATAGTGGGACTTTCGTCTTAACTTGCTATGTTGGTCAAAATGATAAGATTTTAATTTAACGTTAAATTTGCTATTCTGTCGCCCACAGTTTGGCCTCTATGACGCCGCTCATCAATACAAATTGAATGACAAAAATGGCAATGGAGAGCCAAGTTTCCAAGGATGTTCACTTCTTTATTTTACTAACAATTATGAAGGTAAGAAGTGAACCGCAATGAGAGGAAAAAAGTCGTGCTTGAAGCCTACCGTAAACACGTCGAAGAACGTGCTGCCGAGGGAGTTGTTCCAAAACCACTAGATGCTGAGCAGGTAGCTGGCCTAGTTGAACTTCTGAAGAATCCACCTCAAGGTGAAGAAGAAATCATTCTTGACCTACTAGAAAACCGCATTCCACCGGGTGTAGATGAAGCTGCTTATGTAAAAGCGGGCTTTCTTACGGCTATCACTAAAGGTGAAGTGACATCTCCACTAGTAAGCAAAGCAAAAGCTGCACAACTGCTTGGCACTATGCAAGGCGGTTACAACATCGAATCTCTAGTATCTCTACTAGATGACGCTGAACTTGCTCCAATCGCTGTTAAAGCCCTGTCTCATACTCTACTGATGTTCGATGCGTTCTACGACGTAGAAGAGAAAGCGAAAGCAGGTAATGCTTCAGCACAACAAGTGCTTCAATCTTGGGCTGATGCTGAATGGTTTACAGCTAAAGACAAAGTAGCGGAAAAAATTACCGTTAAAGTATTTAAAGTCACTGGTGAAACGAACACCGATGACCTATCTCCAGCGCCTGATGCATGGTCACGTCCTGATATCCCAGTACACGCGAAAGCGATGCTGAAAATGGAACGTGATGGCATTACTCCTGACGAACAGGGTAATGTTGGTCCAATCAAACAGATTGAAGAAATGCAAAAAGACGGCATTCAACTGGCTTACGTTGGTGATGTTGTTGGCACAGGTTCTTCACGTAAATCGGCAACGAACTCAGTGCTTTGGTTTATGGGCGAAGATATCCCATTCGTACCAAACAAGCGTACTGGCGGTGTTTGTCTTGGTGGTAAAATTGCACCAATCTTCTACAACACAATGGAAGATTCAGGCGCACTACCCATTGAACTGAACGTACAAGACATGAACATGGGCGATATCATTGATATCTACCCGTACGAAGGTGTTGTTCATAAGAACGGTTCTGTGATTTCAAACTTTGAACTAGGCAAAGTTTTGCTAGACGAAGTTCGTGCTGGTGGCCGTATTCCACTGATCATTGGTCGTGGCCTAACAGGCCGTGCTCGTGATGCTCTAGGCCTAGCTGAAACAGACCTGTTTGCTAAACCAATCGATCCATTAGCTTCTGATAAAGGCTATACGCTAGCTCAGAAAATGGTAGGTAAAGCGTGTGGTGTTGAAGGTGTACGTGCTGGTCAGTACTGTGAACCTAAAATGACGACAGTGGGTTCTCAAGATACTACGGGTCCTATGACTCGTGATGAACTTAAAGATCTGGCGTGTCTTGGTTTCTCAGCAGACCTTGTAATGCAGTCTTTCTGTCACACATCTGCATACCCTAAACCGGTTGATGTAAACACTCACCATACACTGCCTGATTTCATCATGAACCGTGCAGGTGTTTCACTTCGTCCGGGTGATGGTGTTATCCACTCATGGTTAAACCGTATGCTTCTTCCTGATACTGTAGGTACAGGTGGTGACTCGCATACTCGTTTCCCTCTTGGTATTTCATTCCCTGCGGGTTCTGGCTTGGTCGCATTTGCGGCGGCAACAGGCGTTATGCCTCTTGATATGCCTGAATCTATCTTGGTTCGCTTTAAAGGTGAAATGCAACCGGGTATCACACTACGTGACCTAGTACATGCCATTCCACTTTACGGTATCAAGCAAGGTCTACTAACTGTTGAGAAAGCAGGTAAGATCAACGAATTCTCTGGTCGTGTACTAGAAATTGAAGGCGTTGAACACCTGTCTGTAGAGCAAGCATTTGAGCTTTCTGATGCATCTGCTGAGCGTTCAGCTGCAGGTTGTACTGTTAAGCTATCTCAAGAGTCTATCGATGAGTACCTGAACTCGAATATCGTTATGCTTAAGTGGATGATTGCTGAAGGTTACGGTGATGTTCGTACGATTGAGCGTCGTATTACGGCAATGGAAGAGTGGGTAGCGAATCCTGAGTTGCTATCTGCTGATTCAGATGCGGAATACGCGCATGTTATCGAGATTGATCTTGCTGATATTGACCAACCAATCCTATGTGCGCCAAACGATCCAGATGATGCTCGTCTTCTTTCTGATGTTCAAGGGACAGAGATTCAAGAAGTGTTCATCGGTTCTTGTATGACCAACATTGGTCACTTCCGCGCTGCAGGTAAGATGTTAGAAGAGTTTAACGGCTCACTAAATACTCGCCTATGGGTTGCTCCGCCAACGAAGATGGATAAAGACCAACTGACAGAAGAAGGCTACTACGGCATCTTCGGTCGTGCTGGGGTACGTATCGAAACTCCTGGCTGTTCACTATGTATGGGTAACCAAGCTCGTGTTGCTGATGCTTCGACGGTTATGTCGACGTCAACGCGTAACTTCCCGAACCGTTTGGGTAATGGTGCGAACGTTTACCTAGCTTCTGCTGAGCTTTCTGCTGTTGGTGCGATTCTTGGTCGTATTCCAACGAAAGAAGAGTACTTAGAGTACGCAGAGAAGATCAATGCAACCGCTGCTGATACATACCGTTACCTGAACTTCCATAAAATGGGTCAGTACACGGAAAAAGCAGACACAGTTATCTTCCAAGAGCCTGCATAAGCGCTTTATAGATAATCAGTCAGTCGCTACTGCATTGCAGTAACGTACTCGCTGCTAATACAACGCCTTCTCTATACGAGAGGGCGTTTTTGTTTGTGCGCGTTGTTAGTGGGCTTGTTCTTGGTGATTTGTTCTTGCTGATTTTTTATTGGTGGTTTAGTGCAGCATTAAACACACTCGATCTCTCGTAGACTTAGCTATATACTCTCGCCTCATTTTTGCTACACCCTCTTTATTGAATCCTCTTTTTATTAGAGCTTTGGAGCCTTATGGAATTCGAATTTACTAGAAACACTCTAATGGGTGAATACTATGTGAAATGCAGCATGGGTCATGAAATTGTTGGCCGCTGGCTTCAAGAAGAGATCGGGAAAGATAAGCAGAAATTGGATCACGTGATGGCGTTGATTGAACAATCTCGACAGGATCTGAGTAATGAAGTGACGCTGCTTGGCAAAGAGATCAGCCTTGCTATCAATGAAGATGACGTAACGATTCAGGAAAACGTGTTAGCGCATGAGCAAGAGATGGAAGAGGGCAGTGAATTTGACTTCTATAACTGTGAAAGCCAAGCAAGCTGTGGAATCGATGATTTCGAGCGACTTATCGAACGCTGGATGGACTTTTTAGGCTATTAAGGTCTAACTTTCTACTCGCTAGTTAGCCCCTATTCTTAAGTCACTCAGAGCTTTGAAGGCTCCGTTGCCCAAAACTGGAGCAACAATAGTGCAACGCATTAAGATAGTGAAAAGGCCGCACCATATTGGTGCGGCCTTTTTCGTTATTACGAACTTATTATCTTCATGTTGTTTAAAATCAATGATTTAACTTTTTGGCACGCTACTTGGATTGTAATAAGAGAATTAACGGATTAAGTAAGAATTTAAGGAACGAATATGAAATTAATAAATGCCATTGTTAAGCCATTCAAATTAGACGATGTACGCGAAGCGCTCTCTGATGTGGGTATTGAAGGTATGACTGTTTCTGAAGTGAAAGGCTTTGGTCGTCAGAAGGGACACACTGAATTGTATCGTGGTGCGGAGTACCAAGTGGACTTCCTACCAAAAGTGAAGCTAGAGATTGCTACCCAAGCTGAAAACGTTGACCGAGTTGTTGAAGCGATTAGCCAAGCAGCACATACCGGAAAAATCGGTGATGGCAAAATTTTTGTGTATGACCTAAGCCAAGCCGTACGTATTCGTACTGGTGAAATGGATGCTGAAGCACTTTAAAGAATTACAAGGACTGGAGACTTTAATATGGAACTTACGACAACAGTAATGGAACTACGTTACGCACTAGACACTTTTTTCTTCCTCATTTCAGGTGCGTTGGTTATGTGGATGGCAGCAGGCTTCGCAATGCTTGAAGCTGGCCTAGTTCGTTCAAAGAACACAACAGAAATTTTAACTAAGAACATCTGTTTATACGCTATTGCTTGTACGACTTTCTTAGTGGTTGGCTACAACATTATGTACGTAGATAACGGTGAAGGTGGTTGGTTACCTTCATTTGGTACTTTAATTGGTACTCAAGGTGAAGGCGCAGACCATTCACTAGAATCTGACTTCTTCTTCCAAGTTGTGTTCGTTGCAACGGCAATGTCGGTCGTTTCGGGCGCAGTGGCTGAGCGTATGAAGCTTTGGTCATTCCTTATCTTCTCTGTGGTTCTAACAGCGTTTATTTACCCAATGGAAGGTTACTGGACTTGGGGTGGTGGCTTCCTATCAGAAGCAGGCTTCAGTGATTTTGCAGGTTCAGGTATCGTGCATATGGCTGGTGCTTCGGCTGCGCTTGCTGGCGTATTGTTACTCGGTGCTCGTCGAGGTAAATACGGTAAAAATGGTGAAATCTACCCAATCCCTGGTTCAAACATGCCGTTAGCAACATTAGGTACGTTCATCTTATGGTTTGGTTGGTTCGGCTTCAACGGCGGTTCTCAGCTAATGGTTTCAGACTTTGAAAACGCGACAGCGGTTGGCCAGATCTTCCTTAACACCAACGCAGCAGCAGCAGCTGGCGCAATCGCAGCATTACTAGTATGTAAAACAACTTGGGGTAAAGCAGACTTAACAATGATTCTTAACGGTGCGTTAGCTGGCCTAGTCGCAATCACTGCAGACCCTCTATCACCATCACCTTTATTTTCTGTAGCGATTGGTTCGGTATCTGGTGCCTTGGTTGTATTCAGCATCATTGCTTTAGATAAAGTGAAGATTGATGATCCAGTGGGTGCTATCTCAGTACACGGTGTATGTGGCTTCTTCGGTCTAATGGCTGTGCCTCTAAGCAACGCGGATGCAACGTTTGGTGCTCAACTATTGGGTGCAGCAGTAATCTTTGCATGGGTATTCGGAGCTAGCCTAGCGGTATGGGCAGTGCTTAAAGCAACAATTGGTATCCGTGTAACCGAAGATGAAGAACTAGAAGGTATGGACATGCACGATTGTGGTGTTGGCGCTTATCCTGAATTTGTATCAGTAAAGTAATCAAAGCATAAAGCTTAATGTAGACAAAGAGTAAGCTAGTTTAAGAAACCCCATAACCATTGGTTATGGGGTTTCTTGTTATCTATGTCTAAGCAACAATGATCTCTCAAGAGAGAGTGAGCGAGTATTTTGAATAGGAGATGACATGAATATCCCCTGAAATACATTGTTACAAAAGTGCGAGCTTGATGGTGCTGAGTAGACGAATTTTTTGTCGGACATCATTGTAATTATGTTACTGATGAATATAATAACGCAACTGATATAGATTATCATTTCGATATAAAGGATTTTACAATGAAAAAACTGCTAACACTTTCAGCTCTAGCGTGTAGTGTGATTGCCCCGACAGCAATGGCTGCGGAAGAAGTGAACGTATACTCTTACCGTCAACCTTTCCTAGTTGAGCCTATGTTCAAGGAATTCACGAAAGAGACTGGCATTAAAGTAAACGTTAAGTTTGCTAAAAAAGGTTTAGCAGAGAAGTTAGCTCAAGAGGGTGAATACAGCCCAGCTGACGTTGTATTAACTGTCGATATCAGTCGTTTATCTGAACTAACTAAACAAGGTCTAGTTCAGTCTGTTGAAAGTGATGTACTTGAAAAGAACATCCCTGCTCAGTACCAAGATACTGCTAACGAGTGGTTTGCTCTAACAACTCGTACGCGTAGCGTTTATTCTTCACGTGACCGTGTTGGTCGTCTAGGCGAAGAGTTCACTTACGAAGATCTAACTAAGCCTGAATTTAAAGGCAAAATCTGTACTCGTAGCGGTAAGCACCCGTACAATGTTTCTCTAGTATCTTCGATGATCGCTCACAAAGGTGAAGCTGAAACGAAAGAGTGGCTAGAAGGCGTGAAAGCAAACCTAGCACGTAAGCCTCAAGGTAACGATCGCGCACAAGTTAAAGCGATTAAAGAAGGTCTATGTGATGTTGCTCTTGGCAACAGCTACTACCTAGGTAAGATGGTTAACGATAAAGAGCAAAAAGCTTGGGCTGACGCTGTTTACATTAACTTCCCTAACCAGGAAACAACGGGTACTCACGTAAACATCTCTGGTATGGCAATGGCTAAATACTCTCCAAATGAAGAGAATGCCGTTAAGCTAATGGAATTCCTATCTGGTAACACAGCGCAAAGCATGTACGCAGAAGTAAACTACGAGTACCCAGTGAAAGCAGACGTTAAACCTTCTGAGCTTGTTGCTTCATGGGGTGAATTCAAAGCTGATACAATTTCTCTAGACCAGATCGCTGACCACCACGCAGCAGCAATCAAGTTATTAGATGAAGTTAAGTTCGATCTTTAATTTATTACTGTAGGCTTCGGCCCAAGTAAAATGACAACCTCAAGTCGCCATTTCCGGTCACTTGGGGTTGTTTGTTTTTGGAAAATCACTTTTTGATACAAAGCTCGTCGTTGATCCCTTGAGTTATTAGCATCTCACCTTGAAGTCGTTACAGTATATGGGTATAAATAACCCCACCATTAAAAGGATATGAGATGTATTTGCAAATGCATTTGTGTTTCATTAAGCCTCGTTGTAGTTAGGCGATGAAAGAAAAGAATTATTTATGGAACACCAGTAGCGGCATTATTGCAGTATTGCTGGTTTTACCGATCTTAGCGATTTTTACGACGGCTGTTGGAGAAACAGATGAGCTATTTTCTCATCTGATGTCCACAGTGATGCCCACCTATGCTTACAATACGGTGGTTTTAGTCATAGGAACCATGTTCCTGTCTTTAGTTTTTGGTATTCCGTCTGCTTGGATTATGGCTATGTGCCGTGTGCCGGGTGAGCGTGTTTTACAGTGGGCACTGGTACTGCCATTAGCTATGCCAGGCTATATTGTCGGGTATATCTTTACCGATTGGTTCGACTTTGCAGGCCCTGTTCAAGTGCTACTGCGAGATCTGACTGGATGGGGACCCGGTGAGTATTGGTTCCCGGATATTAGAACGTTATCGGGTGCTATTATTGTTCTGTCCCTCGTTCTTTACCCGTATGTTTACTTGTTGTGCCGCGCGGCATTTATGGAGCAAAACGTCTCCTTATTGCAATCCGCTCGGTTGCTAAAATGCTCACCTTGGGAAAGCTTTCGTCGTATCTCTTTACCGCTTGTTCGTCCTTCTATGGCGGTAGGTCTATCGCTTGTCGCAATGGAAACCATCGGTGACTTTGGTACCGTGAGTTACTTTGCAGTCAACACCTTAACGACAGCGGTTTACGATACCTGGTTAGGTTACTCGAGTTTAACGGCTGCAGCGAAAATATCGGCAATTATGCTGGTGATCGTGATCCTACTGTTGAGTTCAGAGCGCTATAGCCGTCGTAAACAGAAACTGTTCCAGAATCAATTCAGCAGTAGTGAAGACTTTCGCTACGACCTGTCCGGTTGGAAAAAGTGGTTGGCACTGTTCTGGTGTTGGGGATTAGTGTGCGTTGCATTCTTGTTCCCTCTCGGTCAGTTGATGATCTATGCCTACAAATACTTTGCGCAAAGTTGGACGCCTGAATTCAGAGAGTATGCGGTTAACAGCCTTTATGTGTCAGTAGTCGCGGCGATTATTGGCGTTACCATTGCGATGATTGTGAATTTTAATCAGCGTGTTAGCCCAGGTAAGAAAAATCAGGCTTACATGCGTATTGCTTCGATGGGCTATGCCGTTCCAGGCACCGTGTTAGCGATTGGCGTGATGGTACCTGTTTTGTTTATGGATCACTTGGTCAATGACATCGCTAAAGTGATGGAGTGGGGACGACCTGGTTTGATCTTCTCTGGTTCCATGTTTGCGCTTATCTTTGCAATGGTCGTGCGTTTTTCTGCAGTGGCGATCGGCAGTATCGAAAGTAGCTTGAGTAAAGTATCTCCTTCATTGGATATGGCTTCTAAAACCATGGGTTGTAATACCAACCAGATGTTACGTCGTGTCCATTTGCCTTTGATTAAACGCGGCGCGTTGATCGCAGGTTTACTGGTGTTTATCGAATCAATGAAAGAGCTAAATGCGGCATTGCTGTTACGTCCTTTCAACTTCGAAACATTGGCGACCTATGTTTATAACTATGCCTCAGATGAGCACCTAGAGTTGGCGGCAATGCCTGCTGTATTATTGGTGTTGGTGGGTTTAATTCCTCTGATCATCGTTAACCGTTCTTTGGAGCAGAAACACTAATGAGTTGTGCATTATCAATTAAAGATCTGACTTGCAAATATGAGTCGCAAACCATCTTGGAATCGCTCTCGTTAGAAGTTGAGCATGGTGAAATTGTTTGTCTTCTTGGTGCCAGTGGCTGCGGAAAAACGACTTTGCTTAAGGCGGTTGCAGGGCTGCTTCCATTAAGTAGCGGAATCATGAGCTTGAACTGTCAAACCATTGATGATGGTGATAATTGGTTGCCACCAGAGCAACGAAACATCGGTATGATTTTCCAAGATTACGCTCTGTTTCCGCACCTAACGGTAAACCAGAATGTCGATTTTGGCCTTAAAGATCTCTCTGAACAGCAAAAGAAAGAGAAAGTCCAAGAGATGTTGGAGCTGGTTCATTTAGATGAATTCGGTGACCGATACCCACATCAACTTTCTGGTGGTCAACAGCAGCGCGTAGCGATTGCTCGTTCTTTAGCATACAAGCCAGATTTATTGTTATTGGATGAACCTTTCTCAAATATCGATACTCAGGTTCGCCATGAGTTGATCTCTCAGATTCGTAAAATATTTAAGAAGCAGGGTGTGACGGCTATTTTTGTGACTCACAGTCGTGAAGAGGCGTTCGCGTTTGCAGATAAGATGGCAGTAATGAACCATGGTGTGATTGAACAGTATGGTTCGGCATCGGAGCTTTATTTCCACCCTTCGAGTAAGTTTGTTGCAGACTTTTTGGGCGGCGGCAGTTACCTCAATGCACAGCGTATTTCAGAGCTGGAGTTTGAAACCAGCTTGGGTGTGGTTGAAGCTAAACCACAAACGGAGATTGAATTTGGCAGTGCGTGTGAGCTTCTTTTAAGACCACAGCATATCCAAGCTAGTTACGAACAAGACAGTGCTATTTCAGTACTAGAGCAGCAATTTATGGGCGATCACTGCCGTTATGTTATTGAAGCACATGGTCAAAAGTTATTGGCAACCTCGTCAGAAGCGCTTGAAGTTGGTATGCCGGTTAACGTAAAAGTGGATACCAAAGGCGTATTGGCGTTCTAATTAGGTACAACTCATAGTACCGCTAATTCTCGATGAACCATAAAAAAGCCCAGCACTTTAATCGAAAGTACTGGGCAAAAGCTCTTCATCTATAGGGGTTAACAAGGCAGTGATTTGTTAAGTCCCATACAAGACTGCTGCGCTCTATAAGCCTATAGAGAGAGGAAGTCTTTCACTTTTTGAAGAACATGTTCTGCAGTGTCTTTATCTTCCATTTCTGCGAAGATTCGTAGCAATGGCTCAGTTCCTGAGAAACGAGCAATCACCCAGCCGCCATTCTTGAAGTACACCTTGGCACCATCTTCATAGCTGACTTTTTCAATTTCGTATTCAAATTCAGGCAGTTGTTTTTCGACGTAGATCTTGGTGTAGAGCGCTTCCTTCTCTGAAGGTTTAAACTTGCAATCGCCTTCCGCCGTATACGCATAGCCATACTTAGAGTAAATCTCATCAAGCAGCTCAGACAGCTTCTTGCCTGTCACACTGATCATCTCAACCAGTAAGCTCGATGCGAACACGCCATCCTTACCTTTGATGTGACCTCGAATGGTTAAACCGCCCGAGCTTTCACCGCCAATTAGTGAATCATCGGCTTCCATTTGAGAGCTGATATGCTTAAAGCCTACAGGAACCTCAAAGCTCTTCTCACCATGACCTGCCGCTACTTTGTCGAGCAGATGTGTGGTGGCGATGTTACGCACGACAGAGCCTTTCCAGCCTTTGTATTCCAATAAGTAGTAGTAAAGAAGCAGTAACACTTCGTTAGGGTGAATGAAGTGACCTTTCTCATCGATGATGCCTAAACGGTCGGCGTCGCCATCGGTACCAATACCAATGTCATAGCCTTCTGCTGCTACCAAATGCTTCAAGCGATACAGCGTAGCTGCATTAGGAGATGGCATGAGACCACCGAAATCTGGGTTCTTACCATCGTTGATCACGTCGACATCACAGCGAGCGCTGATTAACACGGTTTGCAGTGCGTTTTTCGCCACGCCAAACATTGGGTCAATCAGTACACGTAGGTTCGCTTTCTTAATCGATTCGATATCAATAGCGTTGATAATCGAGTCAACAAAGGCGTTCATTGGGTTGATGATCTCGATTTCTTTGTCGTTTAATGCTTGTTCAAAATCGACTCGGATAACGTCTTCGTTGGTCAGTGTTGCGATTTGCTGTTCAATCTTCTCTGTGATGATCTCATCAGCATCACGGCCACCTTCAATGAAAACCTTGATTCCGTTGTAATCAGCAGGGTTGTGAGAAGCGGTAATACAGGCTGAGTAGACACACCCCATCTCTTTCGCTTGGAACATCACGATAGGAGTAGGAACGAACTTGTCGATAAAGCTCACTTTGATGTTGTTGGCGGCCAATACTTCAGCAAACCAGCACGCGGCTTTATCTGAAAGGAAGCGGCGGTCATAGCCGATAACGAAGCCATTTTTCGCTGCATCTTCATTATTGATGATGTTAGAGAGTGCTTGTGCCACTAAGCGGACGTTTTCTCTGGTGAACTCTTCACCAATAAAGGCGCGCCAGCCGCCAGTACCAAATTTAATCATTAGAAAATCCTTTTAGTCTCACTATCTCAAGCCAGTAAAAACTTGAGATAGGAGCTGTTCATCAAATTAAGTGATTAGCCGAGTACAACGATAACTTCGTTTACGCTGCCTTCTGCTTGTACTGGGATTGCGCCTTCAATCTGCTCACCGTTAATAGTGATAGAGGCAACACCTTTGCTTACTGAATTCGGGTTTTGAACTTTGATGTTGTAAGTCGCACCGCGCCATTGACGAGTTACCTCGAATTCTGGCCAATCAGTTGGGATACAAGGATCGACGGTTAAACCTTCAAAGCCTGTGCGAACACCAAGAATGAAGTTGGTTACCGCAAAGTAAGCCCAACCCGACGTACCTGTTAACCAAGGGTGGTTTGCACGGCCGTGGTCTTGGTGGTCTTTACCCATGATGAATTGCACGTACGAGTATGGTTCTGCGTAGCGCGTTTCAATCATGTCGTTTTGGTTGTATGGGTTTAGTGCGTCGTAGAATTTCATCGCACGGTCACCACGGCCTAGCTTCGCTTCGGCTACCCAAGCCCATGGGTTCGGGTGAGAGAAGATAGCGCCGTTCTCTTTAACGCCTTGGTAAACGCGAGTCACAAAGCCAATATCGTCATTTGGTGTAGCAAATGATGGAGAGTTTAGGTGTAAGCCGTATTCAGAGAATAAGTTCTCATCAACTGCGTCCATCGCTTTCTCGCCACGTTCTTGAGATACCGCACCAGATAGAACCGCTAGCGTGTTTGACTCAAGGTGAACTCGACCTTCAGTTTGTTGTGCGGTACCAATCTTATCGCCATTTTTAGTCAGACCACGGATGTACCAGCCACCCTCGTCATCCCAAAGGTGTGTTTCACACGCTTCACGAACGTTAGCGGCCATTTCAGTGTATTTAGCAACGTCAGCATCGTTATTGCGGAACTTCGCAAGGTCTAAAAATTCTTGTAGAGCCCAGAAGTGTAGGAATGAAACCATTGAAGACTCACCGCCACCTAGGTTCAAACAGTCATTCCAGTCTGCGCGAAGACCCTTACAGATACCCGTTTGACCAACGTATTCTGCAGAGAAGTTCAGTGCGGCTTTCATGTGTTCGTAAACGGTCGCTTCGCCGCCGTCTGCGTATGGAATCACTTCGTCAAAGAAATCGTGTTCACCCGTTTCCATCACGTACTTGATGATAGTTGGTACGATCCACAAGTGATCATCAGAACAGGTATCGTCAATGCCGTGGATCTTGTCGTCGTCTGAAGGCGTTGGAACAACCGTTGGTGATTTTGAAGGCTCAACGTCTGCTTTCTCTGGATCGAACCAGTCAGGATCGAACAAGTGTAGACCGTAGCCCGCTTTCACTTGGCCACGAAGCAGATCGATAATACGTTTCTTGGTCATTTGTGGGTTGGCATGAGGTACTGAGATCGCGTCTTGCGCAGTATCACGGTAACCAAGGCCAGTACGACCACCGACTTCAATGAAGGATGCAAAGCGCGACCAAACTACACAGGTTTCCGCTTGGTAAAGCGTCCACGTGTTGATCATGGTGTCTAAGCCTTCGTTTGGAGACTTAACTTGGAACTTGTTGCAACGCTCGTCCCAGTGAGCTTTGATGCCTTGGAAAGCGGCATCGACGTTGGCTGTGTCTTGGTACTTCTCGCGTAGGCGTTCACCGTTGCCTTTACCGATACCTAATACATACGCAAAGCGAACTTCTTCACCCGGTTGAATCGTAAATTGCTTGTGCAGAGAACCACAATGGTTGTAACAGGTTTGAGCGCTGTTAGAACACTCGCCATTTTCAACCGCAATTGGGTTCGCTTCATCTCGGTACATGCCAAGGAAGTTGTCACGTTGGCCATCATAGCTGTCTGGCGAGAAGGTAGATGCTAGGTAGTAGAAGCCTTCAAAGTCGTTGGTGTTGTAGTACAAGTCGTATTCCAGAACACCTTCTTGGTAAGACGTGCCCGCAGAGTACAAGGACATCTGATGGTTCTGGTTGTCTGATTGAATGTGGCTGAAAGAGAACTCAACGAACGAGAATGTGCTGATGGTTCTTGGTTTGTCAGTGTTGTTCTTCAGTACGACATCCCAAACTTCAGCATCTTCTCCCTTAGGAACGAATAGCGTTTTAGTTGCCGTAATACCGCTGTATTCACATTTGAACTTTGAGTATGACAGACCATGACGAACTTCGTAGTTCGCTTCATCTAGGCTTTTTGCCACTGGCTGCCAAGAGATAGACCAGTAATCACCCGTCTCATCATCACGCAGGTAAACATAGTGCCCTGGTCGGTCGAATGTGCCGTTCGGACGGAACTTAGTAACACGGTTGTATTCCGGAGAATTGTAGAACGAGTAACCGCCCGCATTGTGCGAAATTACGGTACAAAACTTTTCAGTACCTAGGTAGTTGGTCCAAGGTGCTGGTACATCAGGGCGAGTGATGACGTATTCGCGATTGTCGTTATCGAAATAGCCGTATTTCATTGTCATTTCCTTTTTAACAAACTGCATCTATGCAGCTAATTTTTAAATAGTGATGCTGAGTCTTATCTGACTGAGCACCTTAATTTGAGTCTGCAACTTAATTTGAGTCAGCAACCGCTCGATGTGAGTGTCGCTTGGTTTTGTTTTATTGAGCTTTCCAAGGGTTGCGATAGTCAACATTGAGTCTGTCGAGTAATGGCAGGTGGCCCTTTAGGCGAGATAGGTAATCTAGCCAGTTTCGGTTGTTTTTATGTGTCCAACATCCTTCAGCTAAAGCGCTAATTCTTGGGAATACCATGTAATCCATACGCTTTTGGTTGGTGACGATCTCACACCATAGAGCACACTGAATTCCGCGGATCCGCTTACGAATTGGGTCGGTGTCGGATATTTCAGCAAGCGCTTCGTAGGTATAAGCTTGTTCTAATGGGATAACGGCAGCCCAATCTACGCCTGGTTCTTCCGGTGCATAATCTTGGGTCATGTCGAGATAGGTAAACTGTGCAGGTTGCAGCACCACATCAAAGCCTTGGCGAGCGCAATTCACTGCAGCTTCTTCACTGAGCCACGAGTAGATGATGGTCTCTTTACTGACTTTGTCGCCGTGTTGCGCTTCTTCCCAGCCCACCATGCGCTTGCCAAGTTGCTTGAGTTTGTTCTCGGCATAACGGAATAGGTGACCTTGCAAGTCTTTGCTGTCTTTATATTGATGCTCTTTCATCAGAGCTTGAGCTGCAGGGCTGTTGCTCCACACTCCTGGTGGCACTTCGTCTGCACCCATGTGGATCAATTCGCTAGGGAAAAGCTCTGCCACTTCTTCAATAACGGCATCTAGGAATTGGTAAGTACCCGGTAAACCTGGATTTAGCACGTTGTCGTTGTAGTGCTGAATGCTCTTGTATTGAGTGATATCAGCTTGCTCTACCAGCATGTCTGGCAGTGATTTGATTGCGGCGCGACAGTGTCCTGGGATATCGATTTCAGGAATAACCGTGATGCTGCGTTGCTCTGCGTATTCAATGACTTCGCGAATCTGTTGTTGGGTATAGAAGCCACCATAGTTGTCAGTAATGTGGGTGTATTGCGGTTCTAATGCATGATCAGGACCACGCCACGCGCCAATTTCCGTTAGCTGAGGCAGGCTCTTGATCTCAATTCTCCAGCCTTCATCATCGGTTAGGTGCCAGTGAAAAACGTTGAATTTGTACTGCGCCAGTTGGTTGATCAAACGCTTCACTTGATCCACTGAGTGGAAGTGACGAGCGCAATCCAACATCATGCCGCGGTACTTAAATCGAGGTTGATCGGCGATTTTGCAACATGGTAGAGAGAAGTTCTCTGCGTCCAGTTGTTGAACTAACTGGATCAAGCTTGCCACAGCGTGTGTAAAGCCCGATTGGCTGCCTGATTCAGCAGTAATCTGTTGTGCAGTGATGGTCAGCTTGTATTCGGCTTCATCTAACGTCGGGTTGCTGCGAAATAGAATGCCGCCGCTTTCGTCTTTTGAAAGTTCAGTTGAAAGCGTGGTCGAAAGAGACAACTCAAAGGTCGAGAGCAATTCTTGCTGGAACCAAGAGACTGCCTTATCAGCAAGATGAGATTGAACCTCAATTCTGCAGTCGTTATTTAGCGCGAAGCTACTTAGCGCGAAACTACCTTCCTGAAATTCAATCTGATTCGGCTGAGGAATCAATGCCACTTGAGCTACGATCACTTCAGGAATTTGATTGCGTTCACGATATGGTGAAGCCAGAACAATCGGTGATATCGCAACAGGCAGTACCGATGTTTCTCCTTGGTGATGTGATTGGATAAATGCATCATTAAGGCCATCCGAATAGAAGCGGAATGGTGCGCTTTGAATACTGAATTCAAGGTAGAAATGGTTATTGGCCTTTAACACTGGCGAATTTGGTTTGAACGAGCAAAAGCTTCCTACTTGAGTCAGTTCACCTTGCGATAAACTCTCAGGAAGGATGAATCGGTCAAAGGCAAAATGCAGTGACCAATCTTGTACGTCGAGGTCACTTAAGTTATGTACCGTAAGGCCGAATCGGCAGTTATTTTTTTGTTCAGAAAGAACAGCTAAGTCGATGCGATAATTCATATAACTTCCCTGCTAAGCCTGTTGATACAAGTTGTGTTGTGATTTCCCGGCAAACATCAACGCGCCTTCGATAGCGTCGAATTGAGGTTTAACGATCCATTGTTGTACTGGTGGCGATAGCCAGTTGTGAATGCGTTCAGCGATACTTCCCATTAAGCACACCTTGTCAGCGCCTTTTCGGTGTAGTGCTAAGACAAACATTTCGATATCAGCAGCGGTTTGCTTGAGCATCTCGATAGCCAGTTCATCACCTTCATTTGCCAGTTGAAAAATAACTGGAGAAAATTGACCGTAATCTTTTGGAATCGCGCCTTTTGACCACGCCACGATCGCATCAACATCATTATTGAAATGATTCATAACGTGTTTGGTCAGCGCGGTTTTGTTGCGAATGCCATCTTCAGCGAGTAGAACTTGCTGAATTAAACGAAGGCCCATCACTGCGCCGCCGCCTTGGTCTGAAATTGGGAATTCACGACCGCCAACCACATGTTGCTCGCCGTCGTTCAGGTAGATACCACATGAACCTGTACCACCAATCATGATTGCGCCGTCTTGGCCATTATGTGCACCAATACATGCACCATAGGCGTCTGTATTGAGTGTCATACTTGCGAAAGGGTGAGCTTGTACCATGAAGTCGAACCATGCCGACTTTTGCTCTGCGCCAGCTAGCGCCAAACCAACATGCATATTAGAAAAATCGTTAGAGTCGAGTTGGCTTTGTTGTGCGGCTTTGGTGATGGCGTCAACGATAGAGTTCATTGCAACATCAACACCCAGTAGAATGTTGGCACTGCCACTCTTTGCTTCACCAACCAGCTTGCCTTGGTCATCGCGAATTCGAGCTCGACAAGAAGTGCCTCCACCATCAATACCTACGTAGTAAAGAGTCATGATTATTGCTCCTTACTTTGTGCTAGGAAGTTGAATTGCGAAGCCGTTGCCAATAGGAACCAAGCGCCGTGAGGGATCCATTGTTCACCCCAGCGCCAGTTTTGAAGCATGTCGTCTTTCTGTGTTGGTGGGTTGAATGCGATGTCTTGTTCGTCTTCGAAACCAGCCGTGATGCCGTTGCAGACACCACCTTTTGCATTGAAGAAACCAAGCTGAGGTAGGTAGTCTGGGTTGTTATGGCCGTGACCATCGAGCATGCACATGTGGTATGGGTTGAGGCCTAAGATCCAATCAAGGCTGTTTTGTGAAAGCTGGATTAGACGCTGTTGAAGGTCATTATCCTTAATGTGCGGTTGAACTAGGTAAGCCATGGTTGCGAGTGAACCAAGGCGAGCATTTTCACCTTGCCACCAGTAACCTGTCTCGTTCTGTTGAGCGACGAAGAAGGCATCACGTTTATCACCATCGACAGATTTAACGTACTGTCTTGGGTAGCCGAATGGGTTGGTGACTTTGTCGGTAATGTTGATTTCGAACTGGCAAGCTTGCTCAACAGCTGTGCGAGCCTGTTCTTTTAATTCAGTATTGGTTTCGTTGTCGATGTATTCGCATAGCGCAATCACCGGAAGGCCAGCTTCTGCTGCATGAAAGTATGGGCGAGAGCCATCAGAGTTTGCCGACCAGAAGTGCTCAAATGAATTATCTGACTGTTGGCGAGAGATTAAGCGAGTCGCCCAAGCTCTTGCTTCTGTTAGGTATTGCTGGTCTTGAGTTACGCGATACAGCTCATTGGCTGCGAGTAGGGCGCAATACTCATCGATGATGTTCTCTTCGCCATCGTTTAGGTACTGAAGGTTGTGTTCTTTAAGGTGCCAATAGCCTTTCGCAGCTGTATCAAGGTAGGTTTGGCTAGAGTAACTGCCAGAGGTTTCAAGCTCAGATGCAGCAGCCAGTGCTGCAATAGCAACGCCTGCACCTTGTCGGTAGCCCGCCTGTAAGTCTGTTGATTTATGACCTTCTTGAGTCGCATAAGCGCAGATGTCGCGCTGATTGATATCTTTGCTCCATTTGTCGAATACCGTCATATAGAAGTATCCGTCGGCGTCTTGCATACGCACTAAGAAGTCGGCACCGAACAGAGCCTCTTCCGTTAGACGAGTCATGGAGAATTTTGGGAAGTCTGGGTTATGGCTAGTCAAGCGTACACTTTTTAGCATGTTCCAAACGACCATTGGAATTTGTTGTGGGTTTAGGTAGTTACCATAAGACAGGTGGCTAAAATACTTACTGACATCTCCTGATGCGTCATACCATCCTCCGTGGACATCGACGTATCTGTCGGTACCTAGAATTTGTGCTTGTCGATCTTTTTTGTCGAAAATACCGCCACAGCGTTGTGACTTAAAGTAATGAAGCACATCAGAGAATATGTGGTTCATTAATAGGTTGCTACCAATCTCAAATGCTTCTGAACGCAGGTTGTCAAAACGTAGGTAGTAGCGACCAGATTCAGTAACTGAACTGAAATCGATAGTGAAGAATTGCCCTTGATGCCAATTTGCTACGCGGCCTTGTTTAACCACATCAAAGCTTCCGACAGTCATATGATTGTCTGCACAGACGAGTAAAGCCGTAGTGCTCGATAGACGAGCTTTCTTTGTTTGTAAGATAGCTTGCTTTGGGCCTGTGGACTCATAGCCAATATGGTTGGTCAATAACAGCATCAATACTCTCCGACAGTCCTAGTTTCTATTGGCTAGGTACTTGAATGTTTTGGATATAAATAGTTAGGGTCCGCAGACCCTAACTTGGACTTTATTGCTTAGCTTTCGTGTAGGTAACAACGTACAAAGTGGTTATCAGCTAACTGTGTAACTCCTGGAAGCTGTTCTTTACACTTGTCCATCGCGTGAGTACAACGGCCTGCAAATGGGCAACCTGCTGATACTGGTGTCCAAAGTGGGATCTCCCCTTTGTTACCTGCTAGTTGGTCGTGGATCGATTTCTTAGGATCTGGAACTGCCGAAACCAATAGCTGAGTGTAAGGGTGTTGAGGGTTAGCAATAACGTCATCGGTATCGCCCCATTCCACCATGTGTCCAACGTACATTACGGAAAGATCTTCAGCGATGTAACGAGCCGTTGCGATGTCGTGAGTGATATAAAGTAGAGACATTTGCTTCTCAAACTTCATCTCTTCCATCAGGTTCAAAACACCAGCACGAATCGATACATCAAGCATTGAGGTTGGCTCATCTGCGAGAACAACTTCCGCACCTACCGCGATGTTACGTGCAAGGTTGACACGTTGACGCTGGCCACCTGAGAGTTGGTGAGGGTACTTTTCTGCTGTCGCTTGCGGTGGTACTAACCCCACTTGCTCTAGAAGATCGTATACACGTTCCTGTAACTCTTTCTTGTTGCCAGGAGATACTTTTTTGTGGATCAACAAAGGGCGAGCGATGTGGTGGAAGATATTGTGTGTTGGGTTCAGTGAACCAAACGGGTCTTGCCATACCATCTGCACACCTTCACGGTAGTGCATGAGATCTTTTCTGCTTGAGATCTCTTGGATATCGCGACCTTTGTATTCGATCGTACCGCCCGAAGGCGCGTACATTTTTGCGATCATTTTTGCTGTTGTTGATTTGCCTGAACCAGACTCACCAACCACCGCTAGGCCACGGCTTTTGTACATCTTGAATGACACGTCGTTAATCGCACGCATCATTGGGGTTTGAATGGTGGTACTGCTTATTGGGAAGTCTTTTACGACATTCTTGCCTTCTACCAATAATTGACCGAAATCTTTGCTCATAATTGTCTCCAGAATCCTTGTTCGCTTTGCTTGCTTTTCGACGGTCGAGCCGCCTTATTCGTTATCCACGCTGATTCAGCGTGCAAGCTATAGCTTCCTTTGTACTATTGGGTCACCGTACAGGTGGCAGTTAGACAAGTGTCCCGGGTCGATAGAGCGCAGCTTGGTTGGCACCTTAGTACAAGCTTCATGTACACGGTCACATCGAGCTTGGAAACGACACCCTTCAGGAATCTCTAAGAGGTTCAGAGGGTTGCCCGGAATACCCGCTAGTTTTGTCTTTGGCCCTGTTAGTGGAGGGAAAGAACTACCCAGCCCTTTGGTGTAAGGGTGGTAAGGGTTTTCTAGAATATCTTGAGAGTTCGCGACCTCGATAAGCTCACCGGAGTACATGATGCCGATACGGTCAGAGAACTCGACCATCAATGACAAGTCATGGGTGATGAACAGAATTGAGAAACCAAACTCTTCTTTTAGTGCATAGATCTTTTGTAGGATTTCGCGTTGAACAACCACATCAAGCGCGGTCGTTGGCTCATCCATAATGATCAGCTTTGGATTTAATGCTAAAGCAATAGCAATAACTAAGCGTTGACGCATGCCGCCAGAGAATTGGTGAGGGTAGTCACTCAATCGGCTCGGGTGAATATCGACGATTTCAAGTAGACCTTCAGCGCGTTGCTTAGCTTGTTCACGAGTCATGTTGGTGTGATGCATAATCACATCACAGAACTGCTCTTCCATTGGAAGTACAGGGTTGAGTGCGTTCATCGCACTCTGGAATACCATCGACATCTCGCTCCAGCGGAACGCTTGCATGCGTTCGTCACTGTATTCAAGGATGTTCTCACCATTGAAGATTACTTCACCACCACTGATGTAAGCGGGCGGCTTATGAAGACGCATAAGAGAGAAAGCAACGGTTGATTTACCACAGCCAGATTCACCAGCTAAGCCGAATACTTCACCCGGAGCGATGTCAAAACTTACGTTATTACACGCGCGAACATCGCCAGACTCTGTGATGTAATCCACGCATAAGTTGCGGATTGAAATTAGTGGTTCAGACATGATTATTTATCTCCGCTCCAAAGTGCATTTTGTGGTGGTAGTTCTGGTTCACGTTCTTCTTTATCTTGAGCCGCTAGTTTTTTCCAACGCTTCATGCCTTTGTGAGAACGCAGTTGCGGGTTGGCAATCTCATCGACCGCGAAGTTAAGCAGAGCAAGGCCAGTTACAAGTAGTGTTAATGCGATACAAGGAGCCAACAGTTCCCACCAAGCGCCAATCAGCATTGATGAAGAGGTTTGAACGTTGTAAAGCATGATGCCCCAGCTGATTGTGTTCGGGTCACCAAGACCTAGGAACGAAATCGTAGCTTCCATCATGATTGCGTACATCACCGAACCGATGAAGCTCGCGCCAACGATAGAGATAAGGTTTGGAAGAATCTCTACGAAGATGATACGGAATGAAGATTCACCCAAAACTTCAGCGGCTTTTACAAACTCTTTTTCACGCAGTGCTAACGTTTGGGAACGAACAACACGCGCGCCCCAAGCCCAGGACATAAAGCCGATAACCAAGGTTATGGTGAGTGGCCCTGCCTCACCGATAAAGGCTGCAACGACGAACAGTAATGGGTATTGAGGAATAACCAACATGATGTTCATTGCGGCTGTCAGAATGTCATCGACACGTCCACCGAAGTAGCCCGCGGAAACACCGATAACCGTTGCGAGTAAACATACGGTAAGGCCCGCACCAAAACCTACAGCCAGAGATACACGTGCGCCGTATACTACTTGTGACCAAACATCACGACCCATACGAGTTGTCCCCAGTACGTGATCTGCCTTTTTAGACATGATAAGTGTGCGACGGTCGTCTGCTAGGTTTTGAGCAACCCAGCCATCAGGATTCGTTTGTGCAGACTTAACGACGAAGCCAGGGTACTCGTGTGGGTTACCTGTACGCTTGTCTGGTACATGTTTGGTGATCAATGGAGCCGCAATAGCACCAAGAATAAAAATACTTAGGATGATGACACCGGTTAGGGCCATCGGATTGCGCCAAATGAGTTTTAGAATATCTTTCATGATTATTTACCACCCTTACGAAGACGAGGGTCAAGAACAACGTAAAGCATGTCTGCAACAAGGTTAAAGAACAGCATGAATAGCGTCATGATAAGCAGTTGGCCTTGCAATACTTGGTAGTCACGAGCGTTAATTGCGTTGAAAAGTACGCTACCAAGACCTGGGTAGTTAAAGATGATTTCGATAATTAACTGACCGCCGATTGCCATACCTAGAGACATCGAAAGTGCTGTCACACTTGGCAGCATCGCGTTACGAGCTGCGTAATTGAATACCACTCGGTTTTCGCTAAGGCCTTTGCCTTTCGCCATGGTGATGTAGTCTTCTGCGAGTAGGTTGATCATGTTGTTACGCATGTTTACTAGGAAGCCACCAATTTGAACAACCGAAGCACATACCAGAGGCAAGAAAGCGTGGTAAGCAACGTCTTTGATGAATGCCCAACTTGTCCAATCAGGTATCGTACCAGCGGTATAGGCGTAGCCAGTTGGGAACCACTTCAAACCAATTGCGAAGGTAAATAGCGCAAGCATTGCAATAACAACTTGAGGAACGGCTTGTAGAATAAGCATCCCTGGAGTAACAAAGGCATCGTATTTACTGCCACGTTTCCACGCTGCAAAAATACCTAGGATTGAGCCAATCGAGAAAGAAAGAATAACGGCAGTGCCTGCTAAGAATAGCGACCAACCGAATGCGCCACCTAACAGTGTATTTACTGAAAGTGGGTAGAATTGAATTGATGTACCAAGCTCCCAGCTTAGAATGTTCTTCATGTATGCGCCGTATTGAACCAGTAAGCCGCCATCAACGAAGCCTAATAGTTCTTTCATTGCCGCAATACGCTCAGGAGTAACTTGAACAGAAGCGTTCGCAAACATCATGGTAACTGGGTCACCAGGCATTGCTCTTGGAATAATAAAGTTTAACGTCGCTGCAACTAATAGCGCGACAAAATAAAATGACAAACGTCTTAAAAAATAACCCATAACTCACACCTTACTCACCCAGATTGTTTCCCTGTTTCTGGATTCAGGTCGCTCCTAGCGAAATTTGGAACGAAAAATCCCCTGACGACTAGCGCCATACTTTCAATTGATAGTGTGGGGATTTTTATAAGCGGCGTAAGAAGTTACGCCGCAAAGATTGAACGATTACTTATTTAACTGGTTTTAGGTCCAGTACATGAAGTAGACGCTCTGGAATACCAGCCCAAATGTTTGGACGGCCTTTTGGATTTTCTTCGTTCCACCAACCAGTGAAGCGAGTCGTGTTGTATTGGTACATGTAAGCACCAGACATCACTGGGATTGTCACTTGGTCTGCAGCGATGATTTGCTGGATACCGTGTGCAATATCTAGCTGCTCGTTCTTATCAGCCGTTTTGTAGAAGCTGTTTAGAAGACCATCTAGCTTGTCGTTTTGGTAGAAGTGCATCGCGAAACGAGGCATACCATCACCAGATTGTAGTGATGAGTTGTAAGCACTGTTCCAGTACGTGTATGGATCCGCACCGTGGAAGTAGTTTGTGTAAGCTACGTCATACGTACCTTCAAGCATCGCTTGGTTGTAGACAGAGAAGTCTGGAGTACGCGCTTTCGCTTTGATGCCTACTTCAGCCAGTTGCTCTACAGCGAGTTGTACTGTGTTGTTGAAGTCAGTCCAACCGTTTGGTGATTGAATTAGAAGCTCAAAAGACTTACCTGATGGTGTGTCAACAAAACCATCGTTGTTGACATCTTTGAAGCCCGCTTTCTTAAGTAGCTCTTTAGACCCTTCAACATTGTACGTGTTGTAGCCTTTGTATTTGTTGTGAACCTTTTCATCAGACCAAGCTTCAAATGCGTAGCCTAGACCCGAAGCGAAGTCATTTACTGTACCGCCACCGTAGAACGCGATGTCAATAATCGTTTGACGGTCAAGCGCCATCGAGAATGCACGACGGAAGTCTACGTTAGTGAGCGCCTCTTTTTTCGCTGGATCTGGATCCTTGAAGTTAACCATGAACGCCTGTGTGCCTGAAGGCGGGTACCAGTAGTGGTGTTTAGGGCTTGCTGCAGCGTATGTACGATCGATATCTGGAACGAAAGAAGACGTCCAGTCCATTTCACCGTTGACAACTTTACCTAGGAATTGATCATTGTTTGCAATTTGTGGAACTCGTAGACAGTCAACATCTAGGTTATCGGCATCCCAGTAGTTCGGGTTTGCACATTGAATGTACAATTGAGCGGTAAACGTATCGATTTCTGTAAACGGACCAGAACCTACTGGGTTCTCATTGGTAAACGTTGATGGATCTTTCACGTCTTTCCAGATGTGCTTAGGTACTACTGGTACTTTAGCAATCTCGTAAGGTACGTTCGAGTTAGCTTCTGTTAGGCTGAACTTAACTTGGTAGTCGTTCAGTTTTTCTACAGAAGTTACCCAAGAGTTGATGCCAGATTGGTCAAGCTCTGGTTTCTCTTTTACAAGGTTGAAAGAAAAAACAACATCATCAGCAGAGAAAGTTTCTCCGTCAGACCATTTAACACCCTTACGAATGTCGAAAACTACGCTCATCAGATCATCTGACATTGTGAAGTTTTCAGCTAGACGGAACACAGGAGTGTTACCGTGCATTTCGTTAAATACTACTAGCGGCTCATAAAGGAAGTCGGTTGTAGTATGTAGGTTGGTAGCACCAAGGTACGGGTTAAAGTTACGTACGAATGTAGTGTACTCTTTAGGGTGAATCGTCAACTCACTGCGTTCTGCAGCTGTTGCTACTGATGCAAAACCTGTTGTAGCAGTTGCAATAATTGCTGTTGCTATTGCTGTTTTTTTTATATTGGCAAGCATAGCTGTTCCTTACTATTTGCTTTCATTTCACTAATGGATTGAATGTTACCTGTCGCTAAATTGTTTAGTAGATACACACTCTAGTTAAAGGCCTACCTCTTCTTCATTGCTCCAGATTCATCGTTGATTCTGAGAAGTGGTAAGAGTGGCCTGTAGGCCTTTGGCAGGAGTAAGAAAACACCTTATCGATGAATTAATCAAACTCGTTTCCCGTCAAAAACGTTAAAAACACACAATCCCACGTCATTAACGTCAAAATGGGGTGCTTTGGTGGTTTTTTGTGCGCAATTGTTAAGGTGATGTGACTCGCATTTGGTTTTGCTGTATCGGTTGGGTGTAAGTGATCACTAACTACCTAGGCTTTTTATTATAAAGCTTTAGGCTAGGGTTTTGTAATTGTAGATCTTGGTCACTTGCCGCTTTTACGTTAAATTTCCCTAGAAAATTAAATCTGCCGTTCTGTTGTGACTCGCTTCTCAAACTGCAACAAAGAGTAAGATAACGGTCAGATATGATTGAGAATAGAACGAAAAGTACTGACGGTTACGAGCACGCACTGTGCGTAATTGGCGTGAATTCCTCCTTGTTTAAAGACGTAAAAAAAGTGCGTTGCAAGCGTTGGGATTCTACTTTTTGTGATTGTTAGGCGTACAAAAAAGCCCACGCTAAGTGGGCTCCATTATTTACAGTATCGTGATCTTACTTCAGGGTTAGCTGGTCAGTAGTTTCTGTAGTTTATCCCTTAGCATCTCGATATGAGTTCTTTCTGGTGTTTGTTCTTTACAGTGCTCAAGTATGAATTCGATAGAGCTCAGTACCGTTCGCCAACGAGGTGTTTTCGGTAGAGTTTCTACTCGTAGGTATTTGTCTAGCGTTCTAGTTTGTAGGGTACTGCGGTCTAAGTAGACTCGCCATAAGCCACTCTTTTCTGCGAAAGCAAACTTGGTCTCCCCAGTAACAGACTCCCAGTAGATAATGGCATTGGTCATGACATCGACTAGTACTTCACGCATCAGCTCTTGCTTGTTTTTACCCTCACCGGTTGCCTTATCAGCAAGGCGAGTAAATTCACCGCCAAGCTCTTTCAGTTGTTGAAGCTTATCTTTGTCACCTTCAAAGGCGTAGCTTGAAAGTGCCTCAACCGCTGTTTCAAGGTTATTGACTCGGTTTGAGTTAACGCCACCACCGACATTGAAGATATACATGGTGTCGAGCCCTGAGCCTTCAGGTAACTTAAGGATGTCACTTGGAATGCGCTGACGTGTGTCGTCTATATAGATATCAATATCACCACAGTAGTGAGCTTGTTCCACCTTCAGGTATTTAGGCGCGATGATCTCGTCGGCCATTGAGCGCTTGAGTTGTTCTTGCCCACGTCTAAACAGCTTAGCAGCCGCTTCGTTGGCAAAGCGAATACGTTGGTCATCACGAATACAAATGATGGCTTCAGGGGCTGACTCCAACTGCTCCAACAAGCGGCCTTGAGTTTCTAGTAGGTTAGCTTCAACCATAGCTCTGTGTTTAAGCTCTAGTTGCAATTGGTCATTCTCAAGACGCCTTTGCTCAGCTTTGCTTGCTGATAAGTGAGCCGTAATTCGCGCCGCCAGTTCTTGTTTGTTGAACGGTTTAGACAAGTAATCGTTGGCACCCGCTTCGAAACCGCGAACACGGTCTTCCGCTTGGTTGAGTGCCGTTAGCATGATGATTGGCAATTGTGCATGGTCATACTGTTTACGTAGCGCCTCACACACTTGATAGCCGCTCATACCTGGCATCATGATGTCGAGCAGAAGTAACTCTGGTTTCTCTTTTTCAATCAGTTCAATGGTTTCAGGGCCGTCACAGGCGGTGCGAACTCGATAACCTTCTAGCTTCAAGAAGCTGTCTAATACGCGCAGGTTCACCGGCTCATCATCGGCGATAACCAATAACGGGCCATCTGGGTTTTCACTGATAGCGCTGTTTTCTTGCTGAGTGTTATCAATTAAATCCGGCGCTTGGAAGTGTGAGTAGCTCCCTGACTCACTGTAGCTATCCAGTTCTTCTTGGGTAGCTAAAGGTAATGTGAAGCTGAATGTAGTGCCAAGCATCGGCTGGCTACTTACGTACAGTGAACCACCCATCAACTCAATTAACTGACGACTGATGGATAACCCAAGGCCGGCACCTTGGCGATAGTTACTTGCGTCTTGGCCAGCTTGAATCAATGGCTCAAAGATGTGTTCAAGATATTCAGCAGGTATACCTTGGCCAGTATCTACAACTTGTACTCGAATGTTGTCGTCGATGACGCTTGCTGAGATAACAATCTTACCTTCTGATGTGTACTTGATGGCATTGCCAACCAAGTTATACATCACTTGCTCAAGTCGTTGAGGATCCGATGAAACGAGCCCTAAATCACTTGGCACTTGGTTAATGATGCGGATTGGCTTGTTACCTAACAGGTGATGAGATAACTCAAGTACTAAGCTGGTGGCTGCAGATAAATCAACAGCAGACTTCTTAATATCCAAGCTGCCATAGCGCATCTTGTGATAATCAAGCAGGTCATCAACCAGTGTCGCCAACCTCTGACCACTATTGATGATGATATCCAATTGGTACTTCTGGTTGGCCGGAATAGGACCGTTAGCACCAGATATTAGCGCTTCAGCGATGCCAACCATGCCATGCAATGGCGTTCTCAATTCGTGTGAGGTGGTGGCTAAGAATTCATCTTTAAGTTTGTTCGCCAGTTGCAACTCTTCGTTTTGCTTTTGAATGGTCTTAAGGTTGTCCTCAAGCTCACCGTTTTGGCTCTTGATGAGCTGCATTTTTTCACGGATCGATCGCTGCATTCTTTCGAAGCTAACCGCCAGTCGGCCTATTTCATCTTTGCGTTCGGTATTGATCATGGTTTCATCAAGATCACCAGCAGAGACTTTCTCGGCAGCCCACGTCAGTTTGAGGAGAGGGGAAGTGATGAAATTGGACAGATAATGCGATGCGACAAACACAAGAATGATCGCTGTGAGCATCACGATCACGAAGATCTTCTCTAACTGATGAATACGGGCAAACGCCTCTTTTTCTGGCAGCTCTACGACAAGAGCCCATGTTGCGTATTTCAGCTCAATTGGGGTATATGCTGCGATGATCGCTTGATCTTGAGTGTTGTTGAACGTACCTACGGCCGTTTCGCCAGCCAATGCTTTGTCGACAACGTCTAAGCTTAAATTAATCGACTCTTGCGAATGGGCGAGGCTGCGTGGCAGGTGATCATCACCCACAAGCAGTGTTTGAATATTTGAACTCTTGTTGAGATCCGCAATTAGCTTAGTAATCCCATTGATTGGCAGCCTAAACATGGCGTAACTGTGCAGGTAGCCTTGTTGAACAATAGGCGCACCTAACCAAGCCGTCTGCTTACCGTTCTCATCTTTAAAGTCAGAAACGATAACCGGTGTATAGTCCTCGTTGGATTTACGTTTGTCTTTTACGTCTTTTGCTAAGCGTTGAAAGGTAACGCCTAGGTTTGAATCTTTGTACTTACCTGTTAGCAAGTTAGTGCCGTAATCATCATGCTTAAAGATTGAGTAAGCGACGTTACCGTTAATGTCGACTAATAGAATGTCATCAAAGTCTGAACGCTTAAGCAATTCTTGGTATGAGTGATGGTAGCGCTTGTGAAGCAGTCGATAACGTTCGCTGCCAATAAAGCTACTAGATTCTGGAAGAATCGATGTCTTGATTTGATCGCCAGAGCCTTGAATGTAACGCTGCTGCGCATTACTGCGCGCTTCGTCAATATCTAACCCTAAGCGTTGGAACGCATTGATTAAACCATAGAATCGCCCGCCACTGGCATTGGCAAGTTCTGAGCGAACAAAGCCCATGACTTGGGACTCTTGAGCTTGTAGGTAATCGACAATTTGCTGTTGCTTAGTATCACGGACCGAAACAAGGTGCGAAGTACTTTGTTCCTGAAGATCCTGACTGTGCGACTGGAGGAAAAATATCGCGATAAGTGTCACTGGGGTAATACTGAGGACAAGAAATGCCAGCATTAGGGTATTTTGAAGGCGCTTAAACTTCTGCTTACGATAGAATCTAAACATAAATTGGGTACTACTTTCCTTTGATGTACTGCTAAAAGGGGTGAAAACAAGTACAGAGAATAGAATTAACGGGTTCCAATTTAACGAAATTAACGAGTTTTTTTACTTTGACAAGTAAGTGGTATTTAAAGCGTGTGCAAAAGCTCATTTTTATAGAGTTTTGACAAAATTATGAACAGACAGCGCAGATAATGACCCTGCGCTGTGCTAGATAGGCTATTTGTTTGCGTGGTAGATCGCGAATTTAGTGGTCTTATTTAGAGTCGCGCATTTTCCAAACGCTTGTTCAATAATTGGAACGTATTTTAAGAAACTGTTCGCAACAATAATCATCTCGCCAGAACGCTTCAAATGCTTAGGAGCCTGAGCAAGTAAGGTCTCAGTCGCGCTGTAGCTTGTGTCCAAACCAGAATGGAATGGTGGGTTACTGATGATGAATTGGTAGTCTTTTGATGTGTCGGAATAGACATCTGAGGCGAAGACATTTCCCGTTAAACCGTTCGCTTCTAGCGTTGCTTGGCTTGATGCCACGGCAAATGCACTGATGTCGCACATTTCTAGCTCGATATCAGGGTGACGAGATGCCATTACCGCGCCTAATACGCCTGCACCACAACCAAAATCCAGTACCTTACCTTTCAGCTTTGGCAGAGTATCAAGTAGCAGTTGGCTACCTACATCAAATTGGCCGTGACTAAACACACCTGGAAGGCTTTTTACAGTCAGTGACTGCTCATCAATGTTAACCGTATAGGTTTTAAACCAGTCTTGCAGATTGAAGGCTTGTGGATGCTCGAAGCATTGACCCCAGTAGAAAGAGCAACGACGTGCCGAATCGTATTTCACGACTTTGCCGTAAGGAGCGAACATCTTCTCGATACTTTTAACACCAGAACGATTCTCGCCAACTACAACGATTTCGGTATCTTTGCCTAGCTTGGCAAATAACATCGCCAACAAAAATTCTGCTTCCGCTTTGGCTTTTGGCCAGTAAAGCATCACTAAGTCAGCTTTGGTTTCTTCGGTAAACTCCGCACCATAAAAACGTTGGATGGTGTTGCAGCCTTCTAATTGACGGTAGTAGCTGTAATTAGAAGTAAACACAGAGACAGATTCACAGTGCTTCGCTAACTCAACAGGGAACAAGTCTTCTGCCTCACCGGCAACTAAAACATGTTTGCCTTCAAAGTAGGCGAGTTGGCGTTGAGCAATCTGGCTTGGGGCAATATAAGCTGACATAGGACACTCTGTTGAATCGTTAGCAAAAAATGAGGGCGGATTTTCGCATAATCCGCCCAAAGCTTGAAGTGTTTAATACTCGTTCGGCAACCAAGTTGTCGAACAGTTGATTAACTCTTGTCTTGCTGGTTTAAAAAGTCCTTAAACTCTTCATCGTAGATGTTGAAAAGGACAATGGTAATCGCAAAAATCAGTGGGCCGTAGATAAGACCAATTAGGCCAAACAATTGAATACCACCTAACAGTGAGAAGAAGATCATCAAGGTATTCATGCCTGCACTGCCTTGCATCAGCAGTGGACGCAACAAGTTATCAATAGAACCAACAATCGCTACACAGTAAACCGTTAGGAAAATCGCCCATGTGGTATCACCAGTTAGGAACAAGTAAGTTGCTGCTGGGATCCAGATTAATGCGGTACCCACAACTGGGATGAAAGAGGCAAAGCCCATCATGGTGCCCCAGAATAGGCCTGGGAAACCGGCAATCCACATACCTAAACCGCCCGCAAAACCTTGCGCTATTGCGGTTAAGAATGAACCCATTACAGCTGATTTCGATACTTGCTCAATCTCGGTTAGCAATTTGTCTTCTTGGCTACGAGATAAAGGCAAAATATGACGAACCACGCTGATGATTCTGTCGTGATCTCTTAATAAGAAGAACAGAACAAACAGCATCAAGAAGAAATCCATCAAGAAATTGGTTGCATCACCAAGGATTTTTGCACTGATACCAACCAGTTTTGAGCCAAAGCTGGTCGCAAATTCACCGACTTTCTGTGCGATGGCTTGAGGCTCAATGTTGTCGAAAGGCAAGTAGTTATTCACAAATGACAGCGCTTTGACCACTAATGGGTGTGCAAATAAAGTCTGAATACCACCGTGGGTCACCCATTGGTAGGTGTTCTGAGAGAACAGAGAACCTTGCTGAACAATTGCTGCGAATACTGCCAATAAAGGGATAACAATAATGAAAGTCAGAATCACACAAGACAGCAGAGAGACGATGTTTTCTTTATTCGGGAGCTTTTTTTCAAGCCACTCATGGATTGGGAACATCAATAGTGAAATGATAAAGGCCATCACGATTGAGTTGACGTACGGCTCTATAAGCAAGTAACAAGCATAAGCCGCCGCAAGTAGGGCAATGATGATCACCCAGTGGCTGGTATTGATTTTGAGTTTTTCTGACACGTTAATGGTCTCTATATTTGCGTTCTGAGTTTATAATGGCTGCAAAACAGAGAGTTAGCAATGAGGAGTTTTGATAATGGGATGCTGTAATAAAGATAAGAAATGCCAAGATGAAGAACAGCAAACAAAAAAAGAGATCCCTTGGTTCAGAATGTTCCTTGGTACCTTGATGTTGTTGGTTTTTCTTTTCTGGGAACGTTAGGCGTTTTTAGTTCAGTTTTAGCCTTAATCGAAGGGTAAGTAAGCTGTCATGTTTGTGATTAGCGAGCGTGATGTATTAAAAAGGGCTGCATCTAATGCAGCCCTAAATTCAATCGGTTAGCAACTTATAAAGTGCTTTCGACTATTTGCTTTCAGCAGCAATGATCGCAAGAGAGCGATCAGCAGCTTCTAGTGTTGCATCCAGTTCTTTTGAACCATGAGCAAGAGAAGTAAAGCTTGCTTCGAATGCTGAAGGTGCAAGGTAAACACCGTGATCTAACATTAGGTGGAAGAAGCGCTTGAAGCGTTCGACATCACACTTAGTTACATCTTCGTAGCACGTCACAGTTTCTTGGTCAGTGAAGAAGAAACCAAACATACCGCCAACTTGATGAACTAGCATCGGAATGCCGTGCTTGTCTGCAAGTTGCTTGAAGCCATTAGCCAGTTGCTTAGTTTTTGATGCTAGACGCTTTTCGTTGCCTTCTTCTCTTAGAAGGTTCAAACACGCGTAGCCAGCTGCCATAGCAATAGGGTTACCTGAAAGCGTACCTGCTTGGTAAACCGGGCCAGTTGGTGCGATGTATTGCATCACGTCTTTACGACCACCGAAAGCACCCACAGGCATGCCGCCGCCAATCACTTTACCAAGACACGTTAGGTCTGGTTTGATGTTGTAGTAAGCCTGAGCACAACCTTCAGCAACTCGGAAGCCTGTCATTACTTCATCAAAGATCAGCAACGCACCTTCTTGGTCACAGATTTCACGTAGACCTTCGTGGAAGCCTTCGACTGGAGGGATGCAGTTCATGTTACCCGCTACAGGCTCAACGATGATACAAGCGATCTCGCCTTTGTTTGCTGCGAAGATTTCACGTACTGAATCTAGATTGTTGAAGGTTGCTGTTAGCGTTAGTTTCGCAAAATCAGCAGGTACACCAGGAGAGCTTGGTTGACCTAAAGTCAGTGCGCCAGAACCTGCTTTTACCAGTAGGCTGTCTGCGTGACCGTGGTAACAGCCTTCAAACTTAAGAATTTTGTCACGACCAGTAAAGCCACGAGCAAGACGAATCGCACTCATTGTTGCTTCTGTACCTGAGCTCACCATACGCAGCTGTTCCATTGATGGAACCATCTCAGAGACAAGTTCAGCCATTTTGATTTCAGTTTCGGTTGGAGCACCGAAGCTAAGGCCGCGTTGCGCTGCATCAATGACAGCTTCACGGATAACTGCGTGGTTGTGACCAAGGATCATTGGGCCCCAAGAGCCAACGTAATCGATATATGCTTTCCCATCAGCATCAAAAAGAAGTGGGCCGTCAGCTCTATCAACGAAGATTGGAGAACCACCTACACCGTTAAAAGCGCGCACTGGAGAGTTAACGCCACCTGGAATAGTTTGCTGTGCCTTTTGATACAGTTCTGCTGATTTGGTCATTGATATATCCTCTTTTGACTGTCGGACCAATTGGCACGCATTGTACCTATCCAGAATCCAACTAGGAATGCTTTCGCCGATATAATCCCCCGAATCTGGTTGTTTTGTGTGGTTACACGTTTTAATTGTCAGATATGGGCGAGTTTAAGGCAGTAAAAGGAACGATCCTGTGGTGAATACTTGAACGTTTCAGTCAGGTATTAGATAATCACCAGAATATAAGAAAATACTCAACAACTATGGTCTCGAATTAGATTTGTATCATGTTGTTTTTGACACAGGTAAGAGAGGTTGTCGTGAGCGAAGTAAATATCCCATTGTCTTTTTCTGATGCAGCAGCTACACGCGTACAAACGCTAATTGCTGAAGAAGAAAACCCAGAACTAAAACTGCGTGTATACATTACAGGTGGCGGTTGTAGTGGTTTCCAATACGGCTTCACATTTGATGAAAAAGTAAATGATGGCGACACTACTATTGTAAACAGCGGTGTTACGCTGGTTGTTGACCCAATGAGCCTACAGTACTTAATGGGCGGCATGGTTGATTACACTGAAGGCCTAGAAGGCGCACGCTTCTTTGTGAACAACCCGAACGCGACAACAACATGTGGTTGTGGTGCATCATTTAGCGTCTAACGAGAACTGAAAGGTAGCTTGATCTGAGAGCTACATTAGAAATATTTTAAACGCTGAGCTCATGCTCGGCGTTTTTTTTTTTAAGAAATACATCATATAAAACAGACAGTAATTCGACCTATTCTAGCCATACACACTAAGAAATATTTAGGGTGGGAATGTGTAATCTTTATTTCATCTACCTGTCTTATAGTAAACGCCATATTTTTTAAACTGTCGATAGAGTCCAACTTCGTTGGGTGTGGGTCTGTTAAGGTTACCGCTGTGCATCAGGATGTTGCATATGACAGTGTTAAGCTAATTAGCGCGCCTTAATAACATCGGACAAAAGGATTTGCTATGCCCACTCTATTTTCTAACTCTCCACTTTTTCAGAAACTGAAGCAGCCGTGGTTGGTTTCTCTGATTCTAGTTGTGCTGTTGTCGATTTGGCTTGGTTTAGGAGTGGGGCAAGCGGAAGAGTCGTCTGAGAAAAAAGTGACAGAAATTCCGTTGGCGAAGGTCTCTTTTCAAACATTTACTTCATCACCGACCTTTAAAACGATTGATCTCTATGGTCGAACGGCGCCCGATAGACATGCTCGTTTGGGGGCTGAAGTTGCGGGCAAGGTTGTTAGATTGAACGTTGTTAAGGGCGATGCGGTTAAAGTTGGACAAGCCATTGCTCAGATAGATAAAGGTGATTTAGAGATTCAACTAGAGCGAGCATCTGCGTTATATCGCTTGAAGCAGAAAGAATTCAAAGCGGCGCAGTCTTTGAAGAAAAGAGGGCTGCAAGGCGAGATAGCCTATACCACCGCTGAGGCTTCATTAACTGAAGCAAAGGCCATGAAGCGCAATGCGGAATTGGCTTTAAAGAATACTGTGATTACTTCGCCTTTTTCGGGTGTGGTTCAAGACTTGATGGTGGAACTGGGCGATTTCGTTGGCGTTGGCGACCCTGTCGCAGGTGTGATTGACCTCGATCCTTTGGTTATTGAGGCCGATGTCAGTGAGCGCCATATCCAGCATTTGCTAGTCAATCAATCAGCTTTGGTTCGTTTGTTAGGGCGAGAAGAAGCGGAAGGCCGTTTACGCTATGTTTCTCGTATCTCTTCTGCTGCTACTAATACCTTCCCAATAGAGATTGAAATCGATAATTCCAAAGGCCTATTACCTGCAGGTGTCAGTGCAGAAGTAACCCTCAACCTAGAAACAAGAGATGCAATCAAGATTACACCTGCCATGCTGGCACTGGATGAGGCAGGTAACCTTGGGGTCAAAACTTTGGTTTCAGTCGATGACTCACCAACCGTGAAATTTGTAGGCATTCAGCTAGTTAAGGCAGAGCAAGATGGAGTTTGGCTCACTGGGCTAGGTCAGCGTGTCGATATCATCACGGTGGGGCAAGGTTTTGTTCGTGATGGTGATTCGGTGATTGCTGTTGAGCAAGGCGCTGAACTCTCTAACGTAACCGCAGAGTAGGAGATAACTGATGTATTCAATTATTGATGCAGCCTTGTCTCGTGCTCGAACAATGCTCTCCCTTTTGGCGTTAATTCTTGTCGCCGGTATCGTTACTTATATCACGATACCTAAGGAATCGAGCCCAGACATCACCATTCCAATTATCTACGTTTCAGTCGGGCACCAAGGAATCTCGCCAACGGATGCCGAACGTTTATTGGTTCGACCTATTGAGCAAGAGCTTAGGTCAATCGAAGGCGTAAAAGAGATGACAGCAACCGCAGCAGAAGGGCACGCCTCTGTGGTGTTAGAGTTTAATGTTGGCGTCGATCTTACTAAAGCGATGGCTGATGTTCGTGACGCGGTTGATCTGGCTAAGCCCAAATTGCCAGAAGATAGCGATGAGCCGACTGTAAATGAAGTTACCCTCGCTTCTGAGCAGCCTGTGTTGTCAGTGGTTCTTTTTGGTACCGTGCCTGAGCGCACCATAGTACAAATCGCTCGAGAGCTCGGAGATAAACTCGAAAGCTATCGTCAGATCCTTGAAGTCGACATTGCAGGCGATCGCGATGACATAGTAGAAATCATCGTTGATCCATTATTGATGGAGAGTTACAGCCTAGATCAAGCGGACATCTATAATCTGATTGCTTTGAATAACCGAGTGGTGGCCGCAGGCTTTGTTGATACAGGCTACGGGCGTTTTTCGGTCAAAGTCCCTTCGGTGTTTAACTCCTTAAAAGACGTACTTGAATTGCCAATCAAAGTTGATGGTAAACAGGTAGTAACCTTTGGCGATGTGGCTACGGTTCGTCGAGCGTTTCGAGATCCTGAAAGCTTTGCCCGTTTAGATGGTAAATCTGCGGTGGTCTTGGATATCAAGAAGCGTGCAGGTGAAAATATCATCGAAACCGTAGAGCTAGTCAAAGCGGTTATGGCTGGTGCTCAACAACAAGCGGAATGGCCAAATAACTTATTAGTTAAATACACCTGGGATGAATCTAAAGATGTGAAGATCATGCTCAACGATCTTCAAAACAATATTTTATCCGCCATCATTTTAGTAGTGATCGTGATCATCGCCATTCTTGGTGTTCGAACCGCGCTATTGGTCGGAATTTCAATTCCTGGATCATTCCTCACGGGATTGTTGGTGTTGTCTGTGTTTGGTCTAACCGTCAACATCGTGGTGCTGTTCTCGTTGATCATGGCGGTTGGTATGTTGGTCGATGGCGCAATTGTGGTGACTGAGTTTGCCGACAGGCGAATGCAAGAAGGTGAAGGGCGTAAAGCCGCTTACCGAGATGCAGCGAAACGGATGGCGTGGCCAATAACGGCATCAACGGCTACAACCTTGGCTGCATTTGCTCCATTGCTGTTTTGGCCGGATGTAACGGGCGAATTCATGAAGTTCTTGCCATTAACATTGATTGCAACCTTAACCGCTTCATTGATTATGGCGTTGTTGTTTGTGCCTGTACTCGGTGGTTTGATTGGTAAACCTCAATACGTATCGCCCAAAATCCAAGCGAGAATGGTGGCACTGCACAACGGTGATTTCTCACAGGCTACAGGCTTAACCAAAGCGTACTACCACACGTTGTCGATTGCGATTAAGCACCCCTTTAAGATTCTGTTCAGTGCGATATTACTTGCGGTTGCGGTTGGATTTACTTACTCAAAGGCAGGTCTAGGCGCAGAGTTCTTCCCAGAAGTGGATCCGCCATTCTTTAACGTCAAAGTTCGCTCTCATGGTGATCTATCAATCCAAGAGAAAGATGTCATCATGCGTGATATTGAGTTGATGATGCTTAATCATGATGAGTTCGATACCGTTTATACGCGTACTGGTGGTGACGATCAGATTGGTTTGATCTCGATTACCCCCGTTGATTGGCAATACCGTCGCAGTGTTAAGGCGATCATTGAAGAATTAAAGGTGCACACCGATCAATACGCAGGGGTCGAGATTGAATATAAGTTTCCTGATGCAGGGCCTCCGGTTGAAAATGACTTAGTGATTGAGCTCTCGGCAAGAACACCAGAGCAGCTGAATCAGGCTGCAAAAATTGTAAGAAACTGGGCGGATGGTAATCAGGCGCTGACCAATATAAGTGATACCGCGAGTAAAGATGGCATCGATTGGAAAGTGGATATTCGCAGAGATGATGCTGCGCGTTTTTCGGCTGATGCGACCTTGGTGGGTAATACGGTTCAATTCGTCACTAACGGGCTAAAGATTGGTGACTACCTACCTGATGACTCATCAGAAGAAGTCGATATCTTGGTACGCTACCCAAGCGATAAAAGAGATATCGGGCGCTTTGACCAGTTAAGAGTTAAAACACCAGCAGGCTTGGTGCCGATCACTAACTTTGCTCAGATAGTGCCAGACCATAAGCAGGACACGATAAAGCGTCTTGATGGAAAGCGAGTCGTGAACATCATGGCGGATATGGAAGAGGGTTATAACCTTGCACTCGAACTGCCAAAGATTGAGCAAGCGTTAAGTGAGTTAGGTTTACCAAGTAGTGTCGAGTTTCGTATTCGTGGTCAAAATGAAGAACAAGAAAACTCGTCAGCCTTCTTACAAAGTGCTTTCTTAGTTGCATTGGCGGTGATGGCTTTGATTTTGATTACTCAGTTCAATAGCTTCTATCAAGCGTTTTTGATTCTTAGTGCGGTGCTGTTCTCAACGGTTGGTGTGTTTGTTGGTTTGCTTATCTTCCAGCGTCCGTTTGGCATTGTGATGTCCGGTATTGGAGTGATAGCGTTGGCAGGAATTGTGGTAAACAACAATATTGTGCTGATTGATACCTATAACCAACTGATAAAACGCGGCTTGGACAAGCGAGATGCGATTCTCAGGACGGGTGTTCAGCGTTTAAGACCAGTAATGCTGACTACGGTTACCACCATTTTAGGCTTGATGCCGATGGTGTTAGAAATGAACATCGATCTGATTAACCAGAAAATAGAGTTTGGTGCCCCGAGTACCCAATGGTGGTCGCAACTTGCTACAGCCATTGCGGGAGGTTTGGCCTTTGCTACAGTACTAACCTTGGTGCTGACGCCTTGTTTGCTGATGCTAGGGCGAGATAAGAAGCCCGATGTGCTCCCAAGCAACGACGGTTAAAGATAAGTCCTAGTTCGACGGAAATAAAAAGAGCGCCTTGGTTGGCGCTCTTTTCGTTGGTTTATATGGCTATTAGTCCAATTAGTCGCTAGTAACCTAATTAGTTGCTAGTAACTGGCCGTATCGCTCTAGGTTACTCAATCGAATTTCTGAGTTCGCAATAAATGTTGCTTTTGCTTTACCTGTTAACGACTTAGATTGCGGTAATTTTACGGTACGCGCATTTTTATGTACGCCATTAACCAAGAATTCATAATGTAAGTGCGGGCCAGTCACACGGCCTGTACCGCCCAAAGTACCAATGGTTTGGCCTTGTTTTACGCGCTGACCTGTTTTCACCATACGTCGCTTCATGTGCAGGTACTTGGTGATGTAGGTGTTGCTGTGGCGGATAAACACGTAGTTACCATTAAATTGGTTGTAACCAGATTTCTGAACAATACCGTCACCGGCTGCCCAGATAGGCGTGCCAACAGGAGCTGCGTAATCGGTGCCGCGGTGAGCTCGAACCTTACCGGTTACTGGGTGTCTCCTGGTAGGATTAAAGTTCGATGTTACGCGACGAAAATCAATTGGTGAGCGCAAGAACGCTTTCTTCATTGCTCGACCATTCTCATCGAAGTAGTTGCCGCTCTTATCATCCAATACCGCGGTAAATGAATCGCCTTGGTTTTTAAACACAGCTGCCATGATCTTACCGCGACCAACCACTTCACCTTCAACCACTTTCTCTTGGTATAAGATTTTGAAGCTGTCGTTCTTACGAATATCCAATGCAAAGTCGATATCCCAACCGAAGATGCCCGCCAGTTCCATGATTTGGTTTGCGGTTAAACCTGCGCTGACGCCTGCATTCCAGAAATTAGAGGTGATATTGGCTTCGGCATAATTGTATTGGTAGGCGACTTCTTTTTTGTCGAAACTTGATGAGAATGAATCGCCAGACTTAGTGATCTTGAAGCTTTCAAACGCACTAAGTTGTCTTTTTAACTGAATAAGGTCGTTGTTTTCGTCAAAACCGAATTGCAATACATCGCCAGGTCTTAGGTTAGACAGCTGCTTCTTAATATCGTTATTGGTATTGAGTAGCGTGATCAGCAAGCGGTATGAGAGGCCAATACGTTCAAATAAGACAGAGGTGCTTTCGCCAGAACGAACGGTGTATTTCTCCCAATTAAGCACAGCCGTCGGCGGTGCGTCACTCGAGCTAACAAGTGCAGATGCATTGATAGTCAGTGGGTAATGTTTCCCCACCACTAAAGCGCCCGTATCGTCACGTAAACTGCTGACATCGGGGAGTAAGAAGATCGCGACGAAAATTACGGCACTAAAAAATGCGATAAAAGCCCGGTGCAAAATAGGAAGGCGTGCAAAAATAGACAACATGTTCCGGTTCGTTCTGTAAATATTATGAAAATCGACGACGGAATAGTGTAACTGGTTTCAAAATACATCGCTATTCAAGTAAGATGTCTAATTATTATATTTTTGCCAAATCTGTGGGAGTGAACAAGAATGGCGAGTATTGAAGCTGCATTAGCCGAGATCAAACGTGGCGTAGAAGAACTGATTCCAGAAGACGAACTGATTGCTAAATTAAAAGAAGGTCGTCCTTTACGCATTAAGCTGGGTGCCGATCCAACTGCTCCAGATATCCACCTAGGCCATACGGTTATCTTTAACAAGCTTCGTGCTTTCCAAGAGCTTGGTCATGAAGTGACATTCCTTATTGGTGATTTCACTGCAATGGTTGGTGATCCATCAGGTAAGAACTCAACGCGTCCACCGCTAAGCCGTGAAGACGTATTGAAGAATGCTGAAACTTACAAAGAGCAAGTATTCAAGATTCTAGACCCTGCGAAAACGCAAATTCGTTTCAACTCTGAGTGGCTATCTGAGCTTGGTGCTGAAGGCATGATTCGTCTTGCTTCTAACCAAACTGTTGCTCGTATGCTTGAGCGTGATGACTTTAAAAAGCGTTACGCTGGTGGTCAACCGATCGCTATCCACGAATTCATGTACCCACTTCTACAAGGTCACGACTCTGTTGCATTAGAGAGCGACGTTGAGCTTGGCGGTACTGACCAGAAGTTTAACCTTCTAATGGGTCGTGAACTGCAAAAAGCAGCAGGTCAAAAACCACAAGCGGTATTGATGATGCCATTACTTGTTGGTCTAGACGGTGTTAAGAAGATGTCTAAGTCTGCGCACAACTACATCGGTATTAGCGAAGCACCAAGCGAGATGTTTGGTAAGATCATGTCTATCTCTGACGATCTAATGTGGAGCTACTACGAGCTATTATCTTTCCGTCCACTTGAAGAAGTTGCGGAACTGAAAGCTGGCGTTGAGGCGGGCAAAAACCCTCGTGACGTTAAAGTACTTCTAGCGAAAGAGATCATTGCTCGTTTCCACAGTGAAGCTGATGCTGAAGCCGCTGAGCAAGAGTTCGTTAACCGTTTTGCTAAGAACCAAGTTCCTGATGAAATGCCTGAATTTGAATTCGAAGCCGGCCTACCGATTGCGAACGTTCTAAAAGAAGCGGGTCTTGTAAACTCTACTTCTGATGCGATGCGTATGATCAAGCAAGGCGCTGCTAAGCTTGAAGGCGAGAAGATTGAAGACAGCAAGTTTGTACCTGAAGCAGGTACTGCAGTTTACCAAGTAGGTAAGCGTAAGTTTGCTCGTATTACTATTAAGTAATAACACACATCAATAATTGAACAAAAGGCATCCACGGATGCCTTTTTTATTGACACAAAGTTGACGAAGTTTTTGAACGTGCATTGCTACACTATGCGCGCTGTCATATTGACAGTAATTCTGGAGATTTTTATGAACAATACCGACCATCCTCCTAGTTTGAATGGAGAAGAATAACCCGTCTCGGTATTGATCTATTGTCCTGCCGTTCGGGTAGGGTATCTTTGTTTTTCCCCCTCATTCTTTTCCACACACTAGATTCTAACAAGTAGACACACCAGTAGCTTTCAGTTCTTGGTGCGCATAAATCTATAAATCTATAAATCTATAAATCTATAAACTTATGCTATTTGTTTTGATGGTCGTTACCTTTGCCAATCGGGAGATTCGCCATGACGGTAATGAACAACACTTTTTTATCTATCGAAGCTTTGTACACAGAGCAAGACATCCAAGCTGTATCGAATGCATTTCAACAGTATGGGCGTGAGCAACAAATTAACCTTTTGAACCGAATGCCGCTTGAAGATGCGGTGTTAGTACTTGGGCAATGCTCTCTCAGTATTATTCAGACTTTACTTAGTGAGCTAGAAGAGCAGGGCTTTGAAAAGCGCTCTCGACATCTAGCTCACCAACTAGGGCTGATCTACTCAGAGGTTGAGCCTCAACAAGGTTACCTTTCAACTGGAGTGCTAAGCCACGTAAGGCAACGTATCGGTTGGATTATTGCCTTAGCGCTGTTGGGTATTGTCTCTGGGCTTATCATTGCTCAGTATGAAGACATTCTTAGTCAGCTAGTACTTCTGGCGATCTATATGCCGGTGATCGCTGCTGCGGGTGGCAATACAGGAACACAAGCTGCGACTTTGGTCATTCGGGCCTTAGCCACAGGCGAGTTGAAGAAACGCCAGTGGGCCAACGTTCTATGGAAAGAGCTTAGAGTCGCGATTTGCTTAGCACTTGCGATTGCCTTGGTGATGATAGGCCGCATCTTACTGTTCAGTGACAACCAATCAACGGGTGGTTACGACATTAATATGATTGCTTACGCGATTGCTGTCGCTCTGTTTATTCAGGTGACCATATCAACCGTGCTAGGCGCTGGGTTACCGATTGTTGCTAGGTTATTCAAGTTAGATCCTGCGGTGCTGGTGAGCCCTGTTTTGGCTTCAGTAGTCGACATTTCGGGGATGTGGATTTACTTCACGGTAGTGAATTCATTCTTGGGCATTGCTTAACGCCTTTAAATAAAGATACTGGAAACAAAAAGCACTTTCGAAGAAAAACATCTTAGGAAGAAAAATGGCGCTGAAGATCTTAAACCTTCAGCGCCATTTTTATTGTTTAAGTAGAAGCTTACAGAGAGCTAAACATTACTTAGATTTGCTTTGTGTTTGACTGAATTCGACCACATCTTTGTAGAAAGCACGTTCAAACTGGGTGATTGGTGCTTCCACTGGTTTGTCTGGATCTTGTTCTTCAGGGAAGTAATCACGGACAAATTGCACAAACAGAGAGTTTGGTTTTCCCGCCTTATCTAATCCGTATCCCGCCATGTTGTAACTGCCGTATAGAGAACCACTTTTGGCGATAATGTTGCCTTGAATCGGTGCTTTTCTCATGCTTTGACGGTATTTGAGCGTTCCATCAGTGCCAGATGTAGGCATAGCCTCAATCAGGTTGAGCTGTTGATCGTTTTCCCAGATATAACGAAGCACTTGAGCCATGGTCTGTGACCTCATTCGGTTATTTCTGGATAACCCTGAACCATCGACGAGCTGCGCTTTGCTGAGGTCAATATTAGCCTTGGTCAGCAGTATCTGTTTTATTGCTTCAGTGCCGTTATTGAAGCTGCCCGGTTGAACATAAAATGTCGCACCCAACGTTTTAGTTAGATTATCTGCGATAAGGTTATCCGACTTCTTGAGCATGATATCGATCAGTTCAGGAAGCTTTTCTGAGTTGTGACTAGCGACTAACGTGGTTTTGTCTGCTTTCTCTTTTTTACCAATAATCACATCACCTTTTACGTCTATTTTCAGTTCTTTGAGAAGCGACGTAACGACTTGATAGGTGTAAAGTTCTGGATTTTGAATCGCGAACTTGAGTGGCAGTGGCTTTTTACGTTCAACTAAGCAACCAGAGAGCTTGTAAGCGTTATCTGGAGTGGTGATGAGCTCTAAGTCGCATTGTGTCGCCTTCTGCCCTGATCGAGTTACGGTGGCTACGGTGGTTGTCACGTCTATCGGATAGTGAGCGGGAATATAGACACGAGTGCTGCCGTTATCTTTTGTATAAATAGAGGCTTGTGCGCAGTTGCTGTCTAAGGTCATCGCACTCGAAGGCGCGCTGTAACAAACGCCTAAAATGTCCCAAGGCCAACCCACCGCTCGTTGATAGCCCGTATAAGCCGAGTTATCGAGATACAGGTTACCGTTAATGGTTTTAGATTGTGATTTAGCATATTGAGCTAAAAGCCTTTTTAGCTGCTCTCGTTGTAGCGTCGGGTCACCACTAAATGAAATGATTGAGTCATTCCCAGAACGAGCAATACTGGTTGTGTAGTGAAAGTTATCCCCTAACTCCAATTTAGCCGCCAAAGCCGTAACCAGTTTTAAGGTGCTGGCGGGTGGATAAAATCCATCGCTATTGGTATTCATTTGATTTGAATTACCACTCAGTTGTTGCAAGATTAAACTTGTGCTACTGCCATCGGGTAGTTTATTCAAAGGGGCGTAAGCGAACGTGGTAAGTGAGTAACTACTAAGTGATAAGCCACATAGAAGTAGAGTGGGTAGAAGGCGCATAGAAGATTTTCTTGGATGGCTGATTTTTTCAGTATACAGATATAAAAAACGCCCGCTAGATAGCGGGCGTTTTGATTCTCAATTAACTAATTAATCAATTAGATAATCAGAATTAGAAGTCGTAACGTAGACCTAGAGCTAGCTCGTCTTCAGCTTGAGCAGAAGTAGCACCTGTGTTTACTGCGTTTGTTGAGCCAAACTTGTCACCTTTCGAGATAAGGTTGAAGTTGTACGAGATGTACGTACGGAAGTTAGGCTTGAAGTAGTACGTTGCGTCGATTGCGATGTTATCTGCAGATGTATCACCGTCAGTTTCTGCATTGTTGTACGTCAGAGTGAATGCAGTTTTATCTAGCGTGTATGCAGTAGCAAATTCGTAACCAGTGTAATCACCGTTATCTTTCGCTAGCTCACCGTCTGTGAATACACCTGCAAAGTATAGAGCTTCAGTACGGAAAGATGCCGCTAGCATGTACTCGTTTTGCTCGTCTTGGTCAGCGTAACCTGCACCTAGCTTAAAGCCAGAGTCGCCGATTGCGTAGATACCTGATAGAGAGTAGCCGTCTGCTTCGTTATCATCGTAAGAAATTACAGTATCGCCAACTTTGTTTTCTGTACGGTCAGCAAAACGGTAGCTTGCTTTAACGCTTAGGTCTTGGAATTGACCTTTGTATGACGCCATGTTGTCAGCACGGTCTGCTGCGTTGATTTTGTATGCAGCTGAGTTACCGTGGTAAGACATGATATCGGTAAAGTCAGTGATTACGCCTAGTGCGCCGTCATTTTTACCGTAAGTCACTTCACCGAATGTACCGCCAAGTCCAGCGTAAGCGTAACGGTTAGTGATGCTGTCGCTGTTTTCATCTGTACCTAGGTCGCCATCAGCAGTTGTGAATTCGCCTTCGTAGAAACCAACGCCGTATAGGCCGTCTTGGATTTCAACTTTACCTAGGAAGTTAAGACGTACACGTGTTTTGTCTTCAGCTTTGCCATCTTTTAGAGATAGACGAGCTTCCGCACGACCACCGATCTCTAGAGAAGTGCCGTTTGAGCTGTATACAGAAGTACCGTCAATACCACCAGCTTGTTTGCCGTCCGCTGCTACTGCGTTAGTAGCAAGAGCTGCAGCAGATACAGCAAGCGCGATCATAGTCTTGTTCATGTTATTAATTCCTAATTACTGTCCATAGAAGTTTTATCAAGGATTTGAACCCTTTTGTGTATTGCCTGTATTAATCAGGCTTCATAATCATGATTAGAACAGAAGTCTGAAAAATGCCAGTGCAATCCATGGGTTACTTTTTACCTCTAAAGTTCCATAGTCAGTTAGTAAAATGATATAAAACTAAAAAATGAACACTGTTTTATTATGTTTGTTGTTGTTTAAATGTTTGTTTTAAAATGGTTTTTATAAAAGTGTGATCTGTGTTTATTTTGTTTGTTTTTTGTTTTTTTAGGTATTTAACTCCCCGCTTATTGATGGGAGAGTTATTATTCATTTTTGTGATGTCTGTAATTTAGACCTAGATAAAGCTTTTATAACGCAAAGTGGAATAAAGGTGATTTAACCATAAAGTTTGTTTACACTAAGCCAAATCGTTTTGTTTCTATCACCCAATAAATGCGTTGGGTGTATTTATGTTGGCCAAAGAAAGCTTTGGCATAGAGGTAAAAAATGGAAAAGGTTCCAATGACAGTACGTGGCGCTCAGAAGCTACGTGACGAATTAGATCGCCTACTTAAGCTACGTCCTATTATTTCAGCAGCTATAGGTGAAGCACGTGAACTCGGTGACTTGAAAGAGAACGCTGAATATCACGCCGCTCGTGAAGAGCAGGGTATCTGTGAAGCTCAAATTCGAGATATCGAATACAAGCTATCGCTAGCTCAGATCATCGACGTAACTCAAATGGATAACACAGGCAAGGTTATCTTTGGTACTACGGTTACTTTGATTGACGTAGATACTGATGAAGAGTTCCGTTACCAAATCGTTTCTGAAGATGAAGCTGAAATCAAAACTGGCCGCATTTCGGTGAAATCACCGATCGCTCGTGGCCTTATTGGTAAGATGGAAGGTGACGAGGTTATTATCTCTACACCTGGCGGCGATAAAGATTTCGAAATCGACAAAGTAGAATACATCTAATTGAATTTACTTTGGTTCTAATAAGTAAAAAGGTCGCTAATGCGACCTTTTTCGTTTCTCACGCTACACTAAAAGATAAGCACAGTGGCTTTCTTATTGTGGAGCTAGCTTGATGTCAAACTAGCTTATTTGCGTGGAATCTCGATTTTACGTGCTTCTGACTGACGGAACAGTACTAGAACTTTACCGATAGTCTGTACTTTCTCAGCTTTAGATTCACGTACAATTGCATCGATAATCAGTTGCTTAGTCTCACGGTCTTCTGATGCAACTTTAATCTTGATCAGTTCGTGGTGGTCTAGAGCCAATTCGATTTCCGCTAGAACAGCTTCAGTAAGTCCATTTGCGCCCATTAGCACTACAGGTTTTAAACTGTGAGCTAGGCCCTTTAGATGCTGCTTTTGTTTGGTACTTAGGTTCATTACGCGGCCAATTTTATTTAGTATTAGGGTTGAAAAAACCTATTTTAACGCCATCTAAAGCTGAAGACTATAATTTATTCAGCAATTAGTACTTTCCTCCAATTTAGGTATCCAATGAGCAAACAGAAACACTCGGCCAGTTCAGGCCGTTGGTTGAAGGAACACTTCGACGACAAGTATGCAAATGAAGCAAGAAAAAGAGGCTATCGTTCGCGTGCTTATTTCAAAATGGAAGAGATTCAAACGAAAGATAAATTGCTGACTCCTGGGATGACCATTGTGGATTTGGGCGCAGCGCCTGGCGGTTGGTCTCAATATGCTGCTAAGATTATCGGAGACAACGGTCAAATCATCGCTTGTGACTTGCTACCTATGGATCCGATTGCTGGAGTGAGCTTTTTACAAGGTGATTTCCGCGAAGAAGCTGTGCTAGATGCCTTGTTGGAACGTATACAACCAAACATGGTTGATGTCGTGATGTCTGATATGGCACCTAATATAGCAGGCAACAATTCTGTGGATCAGCCAAGAGCTATGTATTTAGTTGAATTAGCTTTGGATATGTGTCGACAAGTTCTAGCTACCAATGGTAGTTTTGTTGTAAAAGTATTCCAAGGCGAAGGGTTTGACCAATATGTTAAGGACGTCCGTGAGATGTTTAAAACAGTCAAAGTGAGAAAACCCGACTCTTCTCGAGCTCGATCTCGTGAAGTGTTTATCGTAGCAACTGGTTACAAAGGTTAACGATTCTCTTCCAAGAGTGAGAGTTAACAACATGGCTACAGGTTACAAACTGTAGTACCCTACCTTTAATTACAATTAGTTATCGAGAGGCTTACACCTTGAGTGACATGGCAAAAAATTTAATTCTGTGGCTTGTTATCGCGGTTGTGTTGATGTCGGTCTTCCAGAGCTTTGGCCCTGGGGAAAGTAACGGCAGAGCAGTAGATTACACCACGTTTGTACAGGAAGTTGGCCAAGGCCAGATTCAAGACGCACAGTTCAATAACAGCGAAATTACTTTCACACGTCGTGGCGGTGGTTCTAAGTATGTAACTTACATGCCTGTTTATGATCAAAAGCTACTTGATGACTTAATTAATCAAAACGTAAAAGTTCAGGGTACACCACCTGAAGAGCAGAGCCTGCTTGGCACTATCTTCATCTCTTGGTTCCCAATGATCTTACTGATTGGTGTGTGGATTTTCTTCATGCGTCAAATGCAAGGCGGCGGCGGCGGTAAAGGCGCGATGTCTTTCGGTAAGAGCAAAGCTCGAATGATGAGCGAAGAACAAATCAAAACGATGTTTGCTGATGTTGCTGGTTGTGACGAAGCAAAAGAAGACGTGAAAGAGCTTGTTGATTATCTTCGTGACCCAAGTCGTTTCCAAAAACTGGGTGGTAAGATCCCGACAGGTATCCTGTTGGTTGGTCCTCCTGGTACTGGTAAGACATTGCTTGCAAAAGCAATTGCTGGTGAAGCGAAAGTACCGTTCTTTACTATCTCAGGTTCTGACTTCGTTGAAATGTTTGTTGGTGTCGGTGCATCTCGTGTGCGTGACATGTTCGAACAAGCGAAGAAAGCAGCGCCTTGTATTATCTTTATCGATGAAATCGATGCTGTTGGTCGTCAGCGTGGCGCTGGTGTTGGTGGTGGTCACGATGAGCGTGAACAAACACTAAACCAAATGCTGGTTGAGATGGATGGTTTCGAAGGTAACGAAGGTATTATCGTTATCGCTGCGACTAACCGTCCAGACGTACTTGACCCAGCATTGCTTCGTCCAGGCCGTTTTGACCGTCAAGTAGTGGTTGGTCTACCAGATGTACGTGGTCGTGAACAGATTCTTAAAGTACACATGCGTAAGGTTCCACTATCAGGCGATGTTGAACCATCTCTGATTGCTCGCGGTACACCCGGTTTCTCAGGTGCAGACCTTGCGAACCTTGTGAACGAAGCGGCTCTATTCGCTGCTCGCGGTAACAAACGCAATGTATCGATGGTTGAGTTTGAATTAGCGAAAGACAAAATCATGATGGGTGCTGAGCGCCGTTCAATGGTTCTGACTGAAGAAACGAAAGAATCGACGGCTTACCATGAAGCTGGTCATGCAATTGTTGGTCGTTTAGTGCCTGAGCACGATCCAGTGTACAAAGTATCTATCATCCCTCGTGGTCGAGCGCTTGGTGTTACTATGTATTTACCAGAACAAGATCGTGTAAGTATGAACCGTCAACATCTAGAATCGATGATTTCTAGCCTATACGGTGGTCGTCTTGCTGAGGAATTGATTTACGGTTCAGACAAGGTATCGACAGGTGCATCAAATGATATTGAACGTGCCACTGATATTGCTCGTAAGATGGTGACTCAATGGGGCTTCTCTGAAAAACTAGGCCCTCTTCTTTATGCAGAAGAAGAAGGTGAAGTTTTCTTAGGCCGCGGAATGAGCAAAGCGAAACACGTCTCGGATGAAACCACTCGACTTATCGATGAAGAGATTCGTATCCTAATTGATCGTAATTACGCTCGAGCGAAACAAATACTCGAAGACAATATGGATTTAATGCACTCAATGAAAGATGCATTAATGAAGTATGAAACGATTGATGCGGGTCAAATTGATGATTTGATGGATCGTAAAACCGAGATCCGTGAGCCTGCTGGTTGGGGGGAGCAAGTAAAAGCAGAACCTGAAAAGGAAGAAGCCAAGCCTGAAGCTGAAGTTAAATCTGAAGAACAAGCTAAAGCCGAACCAGAAGCTGAAGAGTCGAAAGTTGAAGAAGTTAAATCTGAATCAGATGATACTCAAAACAAAGATTCTTAATCGCTAAGCTATAAATTAAAACCCTGAGTACGCTCAGGGTTTTTCTGTTTATAGCCTAAAGTGTTTTTTACTCTTTAAGACCTGCCTTTCATGATATTAAAAGCAAATAATAAAACGCTCGTTTTAGATCGCCCACATGTAATGGGTATCCTCAATGTCACGCCTGATTCTTTCTCCGATGGCGGGAAATTCAACTCATTAGACAATGCATTGCTGCAAGCTGAACGAATGATTCAAGCCGGCGTTAGCATTATTGATATTGGTGGTGAATCGACTCGCCCTGGAGCTCCGGACGTTTCCTTAGAGGAAGAGCTCGCTCGAGTTATTCCTGCAATTAAAGCGATTCGTGCCAAGTTTGATGTTTGGATTTCTATTGATACCAGCAAAGCGGAAGTGATGCGCCAAGCTGTTGAAGCGGGTGCTGATTTGATCAATGATGTACGCGCTTTACAAGAGCCAGGTGCCCTACAAGCGGCCGCTGAGGGTAATGTTCCTGTTTGCTTGATGCACATGAAAGGCCAACCAAGAACTATGCAAGCTAGCCCAGTTTACGACGATGTTCTAATGGATGTTGAAGCATTCCTACAAGAAAGAGTGGAAGCTTGTGAGGCTGTAGGAATCTCAAAAGAACAGCTGATTCTGGATCCTGGTTTTGGTTTTGGTAAAACCATTGAACACAATTACCACCTATTAGCGCACCTTGAAAAATTTCATACGCTTGGGTTGCCAGTTTTAGCTGGGATGTCGAGAAAATCGATGATCTTTAAGCTACTGGACAAGGCCCCAGCAGATTGCATGGTAGCCAGTGTCACTTGCGCGACTATCGCAGCAATGAAAGGCGCACAAATTATTCGCGTTCACGATGTTGAAGATACATTGGAAGCGATGAAGATAATCGAAGTGATGAATAACAATCACTAATAATAATTAAGGAAAATCAATATGTCTGATAAAAGACGTTACTTCGGCACAGATGGTGTACGTGGCAAAGTTGGCCAATACCCGATTACACCTGATTTTGTTCTGAAGCTTGGCTGGGCTGCAGGTCGTGTTCTTGCGAAGCAGGGCACCAAGAAAGTGATCATTGGTAAAGATACTCGTATCTCTGGCTATATGCTTGAGTCTGCGTTAGAAGCTGGCCTTGCTGCTGCGGGTCTTCAGGCTACGTTTACTGGCCCAATGCCAACACCTGCTGTTGCTTACTTAACACAAACTTTCCGTGCTGAAGCGGGGATCGTTATCTCGGCATCGCATAACCCTTTCTATGACAACGGCATTAAGTTCTTCTCGTCTGAAGGCACTAAATTGTCGGATGACATTGAGTTGGCTATCGAAGCTGAACTAGATAAAGATATCGAGTGCGTGGAATCTTCTGCATTGGGTAAAGCTGTACGTTTAAATGATGCAGCTGGCCGTTATATCGAATTTTGTAAAAGTACATTCCCACACAAAATGACGTTAGCGGGCATGAAAATTGTGGTGGATTGCGCACATGGTGCGACTTACCACATTGCGCCAGCGGTATTTAAAGAGTTGGGCGCTGAAGTGATTGCAATGGGTGTTGAGCCAAATGGTACTAACATCAACCACGAAGTGGGTGCGACAGATGTGCGTGCTCTACAAGCTAAAGTACTTGAAGAAAAAGCAGCGTTAGGCCTAGGCTTTGATGGTGACGGTGACCGTATCATCATGGTTGATGAGCTAGGTAATAAGGTTGATGGTGACCAAATCGCTTACATCATTGCTCGTGATGCGTTGCGTCGTGGTGAGTTGAAAGGCGGCGTTGTTGGTACGCTAATGACGAACCTTGGTATGGAAAATGGCCTTAAGCAATTAGGTATTCCATTTGTACGTGCTGCTGTTGGTGACCGTTACGTCATGGAGCAACTTCTTGCTAAAGGCTGGAAGATCGGTGCAGAAAATTCGGGTCACGTTATCCTATTGGATAAAGTTACGACAGGTGATGCTATCGTTGCTGCTTTACAAGTATTGGCTTCAGTTGTTGATAGCGAAATGACACTGAATGAACTTTCTCAAGGTATGACATTATATCCTCAAGTTCTAGAAAACGTTCGTTTCAGCGGTGACTCAAATCCACTCGAAGCAGAAGCGGTGAAAGCGGCGGTTGTAGAAGTAGAAGCTGAGCTTGGCGAGAAAGGTCGTGTGCTATTACGTAAGTCTGGCACAGAGCCATTGCTGCGTGTCATGGTTGAAGGCGAAGATGCTGAGCTTGTTCAATCTTCAGCGCTTAAGATCGCTGATGCAGTAAAAGCAAACTGCTAATTTAACCTTTTACTTAACGGGCGCAACGAATAGCGCCTGTGATTAGAAGTGATTGAGTTATATCACGGTCAAAAGATATAACGGTCAAGATATATAACGGTCAAGATATATAACGGTCAAAAGAGACGTAAATGAGTTTCGTGTCGCTTTTGACCTTTTTTTAACCATTCGCTTGGTAAAGGCTTATTTTTTAGCAAATTCCCCTTGTCAGCCATCGTCGCATTCGCTAGTATTGCTCGGCCTTCAGTTAGGAGGTCGCTAGCCTTGTTCTTGAAAATAGTTTTTTGAACGGCGCTGGCTCAACAATTAGGAACATAGGTGGAAAAATGTTTACAGTTCTACTTGTGATTTACCTGTTGGCAGCGCTTGGTGTAATTGGCCTAGTGTTGATTCAACAAGGTAAAGGCGCAGATATGGGAGCCTCTTTCGGTGCTGGCGCTTCAAACACTGTGTTTGGTGCTGGTGGCTCAGGAAATTTCCTTACCCGAATGACTGCAGTTTTTGCAACTACATTTTTTATCCTTAGCTTAGTGCTTGGTAATATGTCTACACATAAAACTGAGTCACAATGGATTGACCCGACTCAAGGTCAGGTAATTCAGCAAGCTGAAGATGCAGTGAGTGAAGTTCCGACGCAAGGCGACGAAATTCCACAATAAGCTGCAAAGATTTGATGCCGAGATGGTGAAATTGGTAGACACGCTAGCATGAGGTGCTAGTGCCTTAGGGTGTGAGGGTTCGAGTCCCTCTCTCGGCACCATGTTTACAAACTTGTAAAACATCTTGTTGGGCGTATAATGCTCACAAGTCGGACGCGGGATGGAGCAGTTTGGTAGCTCGTCGGGCTCATAACCCGAAGGTCGTCGGTTCAAATCCGGCTCCCGCAACCAATTTCAATGCTATTATATAGCTTGTATTGGTAGCAAGTTTGCACAGTGTGAACCTCACTGTGAGTTAAGTGTGATATCGAATGTGATGACACTTAACATATAAGGGTCCAGCAACAAAAACCCCGGCTTATACGGGGTTTTTTGTTATCTAAGCATTTGTAAATGCCTTTAGATGATAATGTTTGCTTGGAATTTAAATTGGGCTTTGAGCCCTTTTTTTGTTTCTGGAGTGGTTAAATGACTGGTTTAGAGAGACAACTTACTGAAATGCTTGACGCTCCAGTAGCAGCATCAGGTTATGAGTTAGTTGGATTAGAATTTATTCGTGCTGGTGAGCACTCAACGCTACGTATTTACATCGATTCACCAAATGGTATCAATGTAGATGATTGCTCTGAGGTTAGTCACCAAGTAAGTGCCGTAATGGACGTTGAAGATCCAATTTCAGTGGCTTATAACCTTGAAGTGTCTTCACCAGGTTTAGAGAGACCACTGTTCAAAGCAGAGCATTACCAACAATTTATTGGTCACGAGGTAAGCATCGTTTTGAAAATGGCTGTCGGCAACCGTCGTAAATGGAAAGGTGATATCCAATCTATCGAAGGCGAGACAGTGAAAGTATTGGTTGAAGGACAAGAAGAAGAATTCGTCCTGAGCAATATTGCGAAAGCTAACCTGATCCCTAAATTTTAGTTCTCCTAGAGAGAAGAGCTTAAGAGGCTAGATTAATGAACAAAGAAATTTTGGCGGTAGTAGAAGCTGTTTCAAATGAGAAAGCAGTTCCTCGTGAGCGTATTTTTGAAGCGCTTGAAATCGCGCTTGCAACGGCAACAAAAAAGAAAAGCGAATTAGAAATTGAAGTTCGTGTAGAAATTGACCGTAAAACGGGTAATTTCGAAACTTTCCGCCGTTGGGAAGCTGTTGAGGAAGTTGAATTCCCAACAAAAGAAATCTCTATTGAAGCTGCAAAGTACGATGATCCAGAGATCGAACTTGGCGGTTTCATTGAAGATGATATCGAATCAGTAACGTTTGACCGTATTACGACTCAAACGGCTAAGCAAGTTATCGTACAGAAAGTACGTGAAGCAGAACGTGCTCAAATCGTTGAACAGTTTATTGACAACGAAGGCGAGCTCGTAACTGGCGCAGTTAAGAAAGTTAACCGTGACACAGTTATTCTAGACCTCGGTAACAACGCTGAAGCGGTAATCCTTCGTGACGACCAACTTCCTCGTGAAAACTTCCGTCCAGGTGACCGTGTTCGTGGTCTTCTTTACGCAGTTAAACCAGAAGCTCGAGGTTTCCAGCTTTTCGTTACTCGTTCGAAGCCAGAAATGCTAGCTGAACTATTCCGCGTTGAAGTGCCTGAGATTGGTGAAGAGCTAATTGAACTTAAAGGTGCTGCACGTGACGCTGGTTCTCGTGCTAAAATCGCTGTGAAAACAAACGACAAACGTATTGACCCTGTTGGTGCGTGTGTTGGTATGCGTGGTGCACGTGTACAAGCTGTTTCTAATGATCTTGGCGGTGAGCGTATCGATATCGTTCTTTGGGACGATAACCCAGCTCAGTTCGTTATTAACGCAATGGCGCCTGCTGATGTTGCTTCAATCATCGTTGATGAAGATGCACACTCTATGGATATCGCTGTTGAAGCCGATAACCTGGCACAAGCGATTGGCCGTAGCGGTCAAAACGTACGTCTAGCTTCTCAACTAACGGGTTGGGAACTGAATGTAATGACTGTTGCTGATCTAGAGAAGAAGCACCAAGAAGAAGCCGTTGCTTCTATTGAAAACTTCATGAAGCACCTAGACATTGAAGAAGACTTTGCTCAAATGCTTGTTGAAGAAGGCTTCTCTACACTTGAAGAAGTGGCATACGTTCCTGTGAACGAGCTTCTTGAAGTCGACGGTCTAGACGAAGGTATCGTTGAAGAACTGCGTAACCGCGCGAAAGACGCACTGACTACTCTAGCGCTAGCGAAAGAAGAGACTTTCGACGGTGTTGAGCCTGCTGAAGACTTACTTGCACTTGAAGGTCTTGAGCGTGAAATGGCTTACAAGCTAGCAGCAAAAGGCGTTGCGACATTGGAAGACCTAGCTGACCAAGGCGTTGATGAACTAGAAGGCATCGAAGACCTAACTGCAGAGCGAGCAGGCGAGCTGATTATGGCTGCGCGTAACATCTGTTGGTTCGGCGACGAAGAATAATTCAGCAAGGAGAGAAAGCGGTATGACACAATTAACAGTTAAAGCACTGAGTGAAGAGATTGGTACGCCAGTTGACCGCTTAATTGAACAACTTGCTGATGCAGGAATGAAGAAAGCAGGGTCGGATCAAGTGACTGATTCAGAGAAGCAAACATTGCTAACGCACCTTAAAAAGGAGCATGGCGATACTTCTGGCGAAACAGAACCGACTCGTTTAACTCTTCAACGCAAGACCCGCAGCACGCTAAGTGTTGCTGCTGGAGGCGGTAAGAGTAAGGATGTTCAAGTAGAGGTACGTAAAAAGCGTACTTACGTGAAGCGCAGCACTATTGAAGATGAAGCGAAACGTGAAGCTGAGGAAGTAGCTAATCGTGAAGTGGAAGAGAAAGCACAACGCGATGCTGAAGAGCAAGCGAAACGTGATGCTGCAGAGAAAGCACAGCGCGAAGCCGAAGAAAAAGTAACACGTGAAGCGGATGCAAAACGTGATTCTGAAGAGAAGGCTCAACGCGCACAAGCTGAAAAGGCTAAAAAAGACATGAATTCAAAAAATGCAGACGCTAACGCACAAGCGAAAAAAGAAGCGGATGAACTTAAAACTCGTCAAGAGCAAGAAGCAACTCGTAAAGCCGAAGCTGAAGCAGCTAAGCTTGTTGAAGAAGCTCGTAAGTTAGCAGAAGAGAACCAAGAACGTTGGTCTGAAGAAGAGAAGAAGAAGAAAGAGCAAGAGAAATCTGCGGATTACCATGTGACTACTTCTACTTATGCTCGTGAAGCAGAAGATGCGGCTGATAAAAAAGATGAGAAAGCTCCTCGTCGTCGCAAGAAGAAACCTGCTCCAGCAGCTCAACCTGGCAACAACCGTGGTGGTCGTAACCAACGTGGTCGTGGCGGTAAAGGTAAGCTTGCTAAACCAACTTCAATGCAGCAAGGCTTCGATAAGTCAGCAACTGTTGCTAAATCTGATGTTGCTATTGGCGAAACTATCGTTGTTTCTGAACTGGCTAGCAAAATGTCAGTTAAAGCAACTGAAGTTATCAAAGTAATGATGAAGATGGGCGCTATGGCGACTATCAACCAAGTGATCGACCAAGAAACAGCACAACTTGTTGCTGAAGAAATGGGTCACAAGGTTATCCTACGTAAAGAAAACGAACTAGAAGAAGCAGTGCTAGCTGACCGCGATAGCGATGCTGTCGCAGAAGGCCGTGCTCCTGTTGTTACTATCATGGGTCACGTTGACCACGGTAAAACTTCTACACTTGATTACATTCGTAAAGCACACGTTGCGTCTGGCGAAGCTGGCGGTATCACACAGCACATTGGTGCTTACCACGTAGATACTGACAACGGCATGATCACGTTCCTTGATACTCCTGGACACGCGGCGTTTACAGCTATGCGTGCTCGTGGTGCTCAAGCGACAGATATCGTTGTACTTGTTGTTGCCGCTGATGATGGCGTAATGCCACAAACAATCGAAGCTATCCAGCACGCGAAAGCGGCAGGTGTTCCTCTGATTGTTGCTGTGAACAAGATCGACAAAGAGGGTGCAAACCCAGACAACGTTAAGAATGAGCTAGCTCAATACGACGTTATCCCTGAAGAATGGGGCGGTGAGAACATCTTCGTTCACATCTCTGCAAAACAGGGTACAAACATCGATGGTCTTCTAGAAGCTATCCTTCTTCAGTCTGAAGTTCTTGAACTTACAGCAGTTAAAGAAGGCATGGCATCTGGTGTTGTTGTTGAATCTCGTCTTGATAAAGGCCGCGGTCCAGTTGCAACAGTACTAGTACAGTCTGGTACTCTTAACAAAGGTGATATCGTTCTTTGTGGTCAAGAGTACGGCCGTGTTCGTGCAATGCGCGATGAAAACGGTAAAGACATCGAAACTGCAGGTCCATCTATCCCTGTAGAAATTCTAGGTCTTTCTGGCGTTCCTGCTTCAGGTGATGAAGCAACGGTTGTACGTGATGAGCGTAAAGCGCGTGAAGTTGCGAACTACCGTCAAGGTAAATTCCGTGATGTTAAACTAGCTCGCCAACAAAAAGCGAAACTAGAGAACATGTTCGCGAACATGACGGCTGGTGAAGTTGCTGAACTTAACGTTGTACTTAAAGCTGACGTTCAAGGTTCTGTAGAAGCAATTGCTGACTCTCTACTGAAACTGTCAACTGACGAAGTTAAAGTTAACATCGTAGGTTCTGGTGTTGGTGGTATTACGGAAACTGATGCAACTCTTGCAGCTGCTTCTAACGCTATCATCCTTGGTTTCAACGTTCGTGCTGACGCAACTGCGCGTGGTACTGTTCAGAATGAAAACCTAGATCTACGTTACTACTCAATCATTTACCAACTGATCGACGAAGTGAAACAGGCGATGGGCGGTATGCTTGCTCCTGAATTCCGTCAAGAGATCATTGGTCTTGCTCAAGTTCGTGACGTATTTAAGTCGCCTAAACTTGGTGCAATCGCTGGTTGTATCGTTACTGAAGGTACGATTAAGCGTAGCAGCCCAATCCGCGTACTTCGCGAAAACGTTGTTATCTACGAAGGTGAACTAGAGTCACTTCGTCGCTTTAAAGATGACGTTCAAGAAGTTAAAAATGGTTACGAGTGTGGTATCGGCGTTAAGAACTACAACGACGTTCGCGTTGGTGACCAGATCGAAGTATTCGAAATTGTTGAAGTTAAACGTACTCTAGACTAACCAGTCAGTACGACTCGACATATTGACTAAGGTTACTAACATTACCTGTAAAGGTAATAAGTAATCGGTTGTTGAATACACCATGGGGGGCTGGTAATTACCAAGCCCCCCATCTTTCTAAGTGAGAAAAGAAAATGTCAAAAGAATTTAGCCGCACACAACGTGTGTCTCAGCAGCTTCAAAAAGAGCTCGCACTTATCCTCCAACGTGAAGTTCGTGACTCACGCATTGGTATGGTAACTATTTCAGATGTAGAAGTGTCTCGTGACCTTGCATACGCAAAAGTGTTCGTGACTTTCCTATGTATCGGTGAGCAAACACCTGAATCATGTCTTGCTGCTCTTAAAGAGCATGAAGTGCCAGTTCGTATGGCTCTTGGCAAGCGTATTCGTCACCGTCTAACACCTGAAGTTCGTTTTACTTACGACAACACATTGGTAGAAGGCATGCGTATGTCTAACCTAGTAAGTGAAGTACTGAACGATGACAAACGTAAGCAAGAAGAATCTGGCCGCACTGACGAAACTCAGTCTAAGGATGAAGAGTAATGGCTCGCCGTCGTAAAGGTCGCCCTATAAATGGGGTAATTCTGTTAGATAAGCCAACAGGCATTTCATCTAATGATGCACTGCAAAAAGTAAAGCGTATTTACTTTGCAGAGAAGGCAGGGCACACCGGTGCTCTGGATCCTCTTGCGACTGGCATGCTGCCAATTTGTCTTGGTGAAGCAACGAAGTTCTCTCAGTTTCTTCTAGATTCTGATAAGCGCTACGTTGTTGTCGCGAAGCTTGGTGAGCGTACCAACACCTCAGATTCTGATGGTGAAGTGGTTGAAACGCGTGAAATTAACGTGAATCAAGAGCAACTTGAACGCTGCATTGCAAGCTTCAAAGGTGAAACCGACCAGATTCCATCAATGTTCTCAGCATTGAAGTATCAAGGTAAGCCTTTGTATGAATATGCACGTGCAGGTATCGAGGTGCCTCGTGAGTCTCGCAAGATCACTGTGTATTCTATTGAGCTACTTCGCTTTGAAGGTGATGAAGTTGAGATGGAAGTGCATTGTTCTAAAGGTACTTACATCCGCACAATTACCGACGATCTTGGTGAAATGCTAGGTTGTGGTGCTCACGTGACAATGCTTCGTCGCACTGGTGTGGCAAAGTATCCGTATGAACACATGGTTACGCTAGAGCAGCTGAACGAAATTTTAGAGCAAGCGCAAGCACAAGAAATTGCTCCTAAAGAGTTGCTTGATCCATTGTTAATGCCAATGGACACCGCTGTAGAAGACTTACCTGAAGTTAACTTGAATGCGGAACTGACTGATCTTGTTCAGCACGGTATGCCCGTTCAAGTCGCAGGCGCTCCTGCTGAAGGTACCGTTCGTATGACAAGCGGTGAAGAGAAGCTGTTTGTTGGCGTTGCTCAAATTGCTGAAGATGGCCGAGTTGCACCTAAGCGTTTGGTTGTTTTCAGAGATGAAGAGCCACAAGCGTAACGCTGAAACCTAATTAGGTATTGGCGCTTAGCCTGGAAAAGCGAATCAATAATACAGAAAGCGAGCCCTTAATTTTAATGGTTCGCTTTTTTCGTTTTTCATGAGTTCGATTGTTATTGCACCAACTCGTAAACTTCCCTATAATCCTCGGCTCGCGTAGCGGCTGAATCAGAGATTGGCTGCTACAAATATAAACTTACTCTTATCAGGAGAGATTTATGTCTCTGAATGCAGAAACTAAAGCAGCAATCGTTGCAGAATACGCACAATCTGAAGGCGACACAGGTTCACCAGAAGTACAAGTAGCACTACTTACTGCTTCTATCAACCACCTACAAGGTCACTTCAAAGCGCACAAACACGATCACCACAGCCGTCGTGGTCTATTACGTATGGTTTCTAGCCGTCGTAAGCTTCTTGATTACTTGAAAGGCAAAAACCTTACTCGTTACCAAGATCTAATCAAGCGTCTAGGCCTACGTCGCTAATAGCGATGTCTGCAAAGACAGTTTGAAGAAAAGGAGCATTTATGCTCCTTTTTTTGTGCCTGTAAGAAAATGTTTGGCCGGATGCACAGAATATCATCTGGCTTTTTCTGATAGGAAATATCTCTCCTAATAAAAATAGTTTATACTACGCCCGCCTATGCGTTTTCAACGCTGGGCAATCAACCTCTCAAGACGTTACAGTCACAGATGTCGGCCAATAGGTCGCGACTATTCAAAGGCGGATTTGGTCTTAATTCGGCGTATGAACTCATACAAAGAAGCATCATTCCCAAGTCTCTTTTCACTAGTCGCGATTGGTAATATCTTGAGTCATTCTTCACTTAATCTAAAGTTATGACTTTAGAGCTAAGGATATACAATGTTTGAAAAACCAGTTGTAAAATCGTTCCAGTACGGTAACCACACCGTTACTCTAGAAACGGGCGTAATGGCACGTCAAGCTACTGCTGCTGTAATGGCGACTATGGACGATACATCAGTATTCGTTTCTGTTGTTGCTAAAAAAGAAGCTGTTGCGGGTCAAGATTTCTTCCCTCTAACAGTTAACTACCAAGAGCGTACATACGCTGCGGGTAAAATCCCTGGTGGTTTCTTCAAGCGTGAAGGTCGTCCTTCTGAAGGCGAAACGCTAACAGCTCGTCTGATTGACCGTCCAATTCGTCCACTTTTCCCAAGTGCGTTTAAAAACGAAGTTCAAGTTATCGCTACGGTTGTTTCTATCAACCCTGACGTAAACCCAGACATGATCACTATGATCGCAACGTCTGCTGCACTTGCTATCTCTGGTGCACCATTCAATGGTCCTATCGGTGCTGCACGTGTTGGTCACATCGACGGTGAACTTGTTCTTAACCCATCAAATACTGAGCTTGAAAACTCTAAACTAGACCTAGTTGTGTCTGGTACAGAAGGCGCAGTACTAATGGTTGAATCTGAAGCAGATAACCTATCTGAAGAAGAAATGCTTTCAGCTGTTGTTTACGGTCACGACCAACAACAAGTTGTAATCAAAGCAATCAACGAGTTTGCTGCTGAAGTTGCAACTCCATCTTGGAACTGGGAAGCGCCAGCAGTTAACACTGAGCTTAAAGCTAAAGTTGCTGAGCAAGCTGAAACACGTCTATCTGACGCGTACCAGATCACTGAGAAAATGGCGCGTTACGAGCAAGTTGGCGCAATCAAGAGCGACACTGTTGAAGCTCTAATTGCACAAGACGAAAACCTAGATGAGCGCGAAATCCGCGGCATGCTTGGTTCTCTAGAGAAAAACGTAGTACGTAGCCGCATCATTGCTGGCAACCCACGTATCGATGGCCGTGAAAAAGACATGGTTCGTGCGCTAGACGTACGTACTGGTGTTCTTCCACGTACACACGGTTCTTCTCTATTCACTCGTGGTGAAACTCAAGCACTTGTTACTGCAACGCTTGGTACACAACGTGATGCTCAAATCATCGACAGCCTAATGGGTGAGAAGAAAGATAACTTCCTTCTACACTACAACTTCCCTCCATACTGTGTAGGTGAAACTGGTTTCGTTGGTTCTCCTAAGCGTCGTGAAATTGGTCACGGTAAGCTTGCTAAACGTGGTATCCAAGCAGTAATGCCTTCTGTTGACGAATTCCCATACACAGTTCGTGTTGTATCGGAAATCACAGAATCTAACGGTTCTTCTTCAATGGCTTCTGTATGTGGTACATCTCTAGCACTTATGGATGCTGGTGTTCCAATCAAAGCTTCTGTTGCGGGTATCGCAATGGGTCTTGTTAAAGAAGGCGACGATTTCGTTGTTCTTTCTGACATCCTTGGCGACGAAGATCACCTAGGTGACATGGACTTTAAAGTAGCAGGTACTAACGCTGGTATCACTGCACTTCAAATGGATATCAAGATCGAAGGTATCACTAAAGAGATCATGCAAATTGCTCTTAACCAAGCGCAAGGTGCACGTAAGCACATCCTTTCTGTAATGGATGAAGCTATCTCTGGTGCTCGTGAAGATATCTCTGAATTCGCTCCACGTATCCACACAATGAAAATCAGCTCTGATAAGATCAAAGATGTTATCGGTAAAGGCGGCGCAGTTATCCGTGCTCTTTGTGAAGAAACAGGTACTACAATCGAAATCGAAGACGATGGCACAATCAAGATTGCTGCTACTGAAGGCGCAGCTGCTCAAGAAGCTATCCGTCGTATCGAAGAGATCACGGCTGAAGTTGAAGTTGGCCGCATTTACCAAGGTAAAGTTGCTCGTCTAGCTGACTTCGGTGCATTCGTTACTATCCTTCCAGGTAAAGATGGTCTAGTACACATCTCTCAAATCGCTGACAAGCGTGTTGAGAAAGTGTCTGACTACCTAACTGAAGGTCAAGAAGTTCCTGTTAAGGTTCTTGAAATTGACCGTCAAGGCCGTGTACGTCTGAGCATGAAAGAAGCAGTTGAAACGCCAGCTGAAGGCGAAGCACCTGCTGCTGAGTAATTCTTAGCCTATTAATGGGACTATCGCTTTTTAGTGATTTCTAACCCATTGGTAAAAAAGCATGTTATAAAGGGGAGCATATCGCTCCCCTTTTTTATTGCGGTCATAACAGGAGTAATTATTTGTGAAATGGTTTCAAACCGCGAGTATGTGTTTACTGCTTGTACTAACTGGTTGTGCGACAACATCAGATAACACCTCACGTTGGGTTTATCCACCAATGGCTGTACCGCTTCAACCAAGTGTTCAGCAAGAAGTGCAAATAGCGCGCCTTAGTCAGTTATTACAGCGCCCAGATTTGAACGATGAAGTTCGAGCTAAAATGTTGTTCGAGCGTGGTAATTACTACGACAGCGTTGGCCTGCGTGATTTAGCACGTCTTGATTTCAATCAGTCTCTTTCATTGAACCCCGCTCAACCTGATATCTTCAACCTTTTGGGTGTTTACTTTACGCAAGTAGGGGAGTTTGATGCCGCTTATGAATCTTTTGATTCTACGTTAGAGCTTGATCCTGCAAACTCATATGCAGAACGAAATCGCTCTATAGCACTCTACTATGGCGAGCGCTATGACTTAGCCAATGAAGAGATGATGAAGCACTACGCCGATGATCCTAGCGATCCGTTTCGCGCTCTGTGGCTTTACATCATTCAGCATGAACTCACGCCAGAACAAGCAAAGCTTGATCTTCAAAAGCGTTACGAGAGCCGTGACGAACAGTGGGGTTGGGTATTAGTTGCGATCATGCTTGATGATATTACCGAAGAGCAGGCTTTCAAAGCTATCCTTACGGGGACTCGCGACAACACGCTCCTAGCCCAACGTCTGACTGAAACGTACTTCTACCTTGCTAAGCGTCACCACATGAATGGTGATTACGCGAATGCGATCTCTTTGTACAAGTTAGCGGTTTCTTTTAACGTGTATGAATACGTAGAACACCGTTACTCTTTCTTAGAGTTAAGCCGTATCTTCACTACGCTTAAAGCCGAGCATTTAGCGCAAGTTAAGTTGGCTGAGGCCGAAGAAGAAGCTAACGCTAAGTAAGCGATACATTTTGATTCCGAAAAGCCGCTGCCTGTCAGCGGTTTTTTTATGCTCCTTTTTTATGCTCCTTTTTATAAACAAGGGGGGGGGGGGGGGGGGGGG
>NZ_CAWNBB010000036.1:76038-102229 GCF_963872585.1 Vibrio sp. 10N.222.47.A9
GGGGGGGGGGGGGGGGGGGGGCTCGTTTTTGATTGCATTTTATTTAAACAAGATTAAAATAGTTAGCCTTGCTAACTAAATGTAAATTCTGTGGTTGGAAATCTATGCTGGACCAAAATCTAGAAAAAATTGAACGCTTTGCTTCTAAGATATGGCGAACTCAAGTTAATGAAGATCCTATCTGCCAGTTGAGCTTCAATGAGTACGATTATTTGAAGGTCATTCAAGCATCGTTAGAGCCTATTCGACTAACAGACCTCGCTATTGAGATGCAGGTGACAAAGCCTTCTGCGACGACTATGGTTCAAAGGCTAGAAAGAAAAGGTCTAGTTGAGCGCAAAGCGTCTCTTGAAGATGCGAGATCAAAGCTGGTGATTTTGACCCAAAAGGCTGAAGTCGGTTTGGAAGAAGAAAGTAAAATCTATCAGGTCATGGCACAGATACTGGAAAGTCGCTTGTCTGAGCAAGAATCCCACCAGCTGAACCTATTATTAAACAAGGCTTTGAAATAAATAATTTAGATATTTAGTTAGCCTTGTTAACTAGTTTTACGAGTCATATCCCATTGATATGCGACTCACTGAAGAAAGTAGAGTAAGAAATGAGTAACTCAATTAGTCGTCAATTCTGGCGATACACAATTCCTACGGTAGCGGCCATGTTAGTTAATGGCCTTTACCAAGTGGTGGATGGTATTTTCATTGGCCGTTATGTAGGGGCCGATGGACTTGCGGGCATTAACGTCGCGTGGCCTGTTATTGGGTCGATCCTCGGTATTGGTATGCTTGTGGGAGTGGGGACGGGTGCCCTTGTCTCGATCCGTCAAGGCGAAAAAGACACCAAAGGCGCTAAGCAGATCTTAGCAACCGGTCTAACATTGTTGTTGGCGATAACCCCCATTGTTTCTGGATTGTTGTTTCTGTTTGCCGATGACTTCTTGCTTTGGCAGGGTGCTGAAGGGCGAGTGTATGAACTAGGCCTGCAATACTTACATATTCTGATTGGTGCTAGTGTCTTCACTTTAGGCTCTATCGCGATGCCGTTTTTACTGCGTAACGATGACAGTCCTAACTTGGCCACCATACTGATGATTGTCGGTGCGGTGATTAACATTGTATTGGATTACCTATTTATCGCGCAGCTTGGTTGGGAGTTGAAGGGTGCAGCATTGGCAACCGCAATTGCTCAGTTTATGGTAACGGGTTTGGGGTTGGCTTATTTTTTCTCACGTCGAGCAAACTTACGTTTACGTTGGAATGAACTGAGACTGAAGTTATCGGTGATTCCTGAAATCTTCGCCATTGGTACCTCGAGCTTCTTTATGTACGCTTATGGTTCGATGATGGTGGCGCTGCACAATGCCTTGTTCTCTCAATATGGCGACCAGCTGATGATTGGTGCTTACGCTATTTTGGGCTACATAGTGACGGTTTATTATCTCACAGCGGAAGGTATCGCCAACGGCATGCAGCCATTAGTGAGCTACAACCATGGTGCGCGTAATCAAGCCAATATTCGTAAGTTACTTAAGATTGCGATGGTGAGTTCAGTATTGATCGGTGTCGCGTTTGTATTGCTGCTGAACGCATTCCCACGTGAGTTCGTTTCTGTGTTTAGTTCGGATGAACCTCAGCTAGTTGAGTACACAGTGTTGGGTATCCGACTGCACATGTTTGCACTGGCGCTTGATGGCTTCTTGGTGGTAGCGGGTGCTTACTATCAGGCGGTGAACAAAGGCAGTAAAGCGATGTTTGTGACGATAGGCAATATGCTTATCCAATTACCTTTCTTGTACATCATGCCTAAATTGTACGGTGTGCCGGGGATTTGGATTGCCTATCCACTGTCTAACATCGCGCTAAGCGTAGTGGTTATGATTATGCTCTATAAAGACGTAAAGAAGCTCGACGATGCGCCGCTAGAAACAGTGACAGCATAGGTCGCTTTTCTTGAGTTAAATAAAAAAAGGTCTAGCGATTGCTAGACCTTTTTTGTATCTGTTGCTGGCTAGTTCAATTCGAGGTACTAGATGTTCTTAACGTCTAAACCCGCAAGCTGATGCCAATAACCGTTGCATTGGCGGCTTTCAATGGTCTTTGGGTTTTGACCTTGTTCGTTAGCTCTGAAGTTATTGATTTCAGAGAAGGTATCGATGCCCAATGGGCTTAAACGAACCACATCAACCAAGTCATGCATGCTCGGTAGATCATTGACTAGGTTGTAGCAGTAACCGGATTGAGTTTGAATACCGTTAAGGTTAAAGACTGACTGGCCTTCTTGGCTATCGACCTGTAGGCCGGTAGGGTATTTGATGCAGCAGGTTTCGCAATCGTCTTTGGCTTTGTTTTCTGCGCGAGCGGTAAAGCATCGTGCTGAGTAAGCAAGCGGTAGGTAGCCGTGGCTAAATACTTCTACTTCGAACTTATTACGGATATTAAGCTCTTCGCACTGTGTCATTACGTTGCTTAGCCATTCGCGAGAAAGCTCAACAGGCATACACCAACGCGTCATACCTTGTTTCAAGAACAGGTTCAGAGTACGTGCGTTGTAGGTGTTAACCGCCGGGCCAACCACAAAAGGCACTCTGCTTTCGCTTGCTAATTGAATCGCAGACACGTCGTTGGCTTCAATCGCAAAGTCACCGTTATCAATGTACTTCTTCATGATGTTGACTTCGCTTGGTGCTTCTAGCAATGCCATGGTGGAAAGTACGACTTGCTTACCTGAAGCCGACAGCTCTTTGGCAATATCCATCCAGTGTTTTGCTTTCATCTCACGACGCTTTGAACACACGGCTTCACCTAGATAGATGATATCAGCAGAGCTTGATTTCGCTTGTTCATAGAAGCTTTCAACGTCTTGTTTTGGCCAAAAATAAAGAAGAGGGCCTAATGCGTATTTCATTGAGTTCTCCATTTGGCTCTATTGCCATTTACGGTGATAAGCGCCAAGCGTGGTTTGTGTACCTTCAGATACATTCGCCAGTGTCGCATTCCAAGCTTGTTCCACTTGGTATTGTTCTGGGTTCGCTAAGTAGCGGTCGATAGCTGCGCGCCAAGTACGAGTCACTTGCTCGACATAAGCCGGGCTACGTTGGCGACCTTCAATTTTCACTGAGGCAACGTTGGCAGCAAATAGCTCAGGAAGCATAGACAGTGTGTTGAGGCTGGTTGGCTCTTCAAGTGCGTGATAGCGTTTACGCTCACCATCGATTTCTGCTTCAAAGCGGCCTTTACACAGCGTTGGGTAGCCCGCGTTTTCGCCGGCTACGTACTTGTCGATAAGAATCTCATTCAAGCGTGACTCTAGGCCTGTTTCTGTTTCTTGCCAGCGAACGTATTTTGCTGGAGAACAAGCACCAACGGTATTGGGTGATTCGCCGGTCATATATGAAGAGAGGTAACAACGACCTTCCGCCATGATGCACAAACTACCAAAAGCGAATACTTCAAGGTCAACGTCAGAGGTGATGTTACGAGAAAGCTGTTTGACCTGATGAATCGACAATACGCGAGGCAATACCACACGCTTTACATTGAAGTTCTTGTGGTAGAAGTCGATTGCAGCCGCATTGGTCGCAGAAGCTTGAACCGATAGATGCAATTCTAGTTCTGGATATTTGTTTGCTGCGTACTCAAGCACTGCGATATCAGCAATGATCAGCGCATCAACACCTAGTGCTGCGGCGTTGTCTACGGCATTTGTCCAGCGTTCGAAGCCATTTGGGTGAGCAAAAGTATTTAAGGCAACGTGAATTTTCTTGTTGCGGTCATGCACATATTGCACAGCACGATCGAGCTTTTTACCCGCAAAGTTAAGGCCTGCAAAGTGTCGGGCATTGGTATCGTCTTTGAATCCGATATAGACAGCATCCGCACCACAATCAATAGCGGTTTTCAAAGCAGGTAAGTTACCCGCTGGGCATAAGAGTTCCATTTGCTCACTACCAGTAGAATGAAATTGAAGCGAGTATTTTATGAAGAATTATGAATGACGGAATTGATGTAAGGCAGGTTTAGATGGATAAATCTGCTTTTACTCCGTTTGGGGTACTGACTAGTAAGGCTTTTGTGCTTTGGTGTAGCTTTTGACTGGGGGATAGTTGAATCGTGTACTAGTTCTTATGGCGACGATTTTGGGCAAACAGCTCTTCGACGTCTTGTTTCGGTTGTGGGCGATAGAAGTGGAAGCCTTGAATGGAGCTACAGTTGAGGTTTGATAGAAGCGTCGCTTGTTCACTGGTTTCGACGCCTTCTGCCACTACGGTTAAATCGAGAGATTTACCTAGGTTGATGATGTTTTCAATCACAGTGATTTGCTTTGGTAGCGTATCGATATCAGAAATGAAAGCGCGGTCAATCTTAAGCTCATCAATTGGGAAGCGAGCCAAATAAGACAGAGAAGAGTAGCCCGTACCAAAATCATCGATAGATAAAGCAAAGCCGAGTTTCTTTATAGCGTTAAGCATTTGAAGTGTGTGTTCACTATCACTCATCACCGCGCTTTCTGTCAGCTCAAACGTAATTGCACTAGGGTCAAGCTCTGTTGAACGAAGTAACTTTTCAACGTAATCAATCAGTTTCGGGTTACCAAATTGCTCTGGAGACAAATTGATAGCCACTCTACCTGGAAGGATACCTTGCATCTTCCAACGCTTAACCGTGGCAAATACTTCACGCATTACTACACGACCAAGCTGTTCGATAAGACCAGCTCGTTCCGCAACTGGGATAAATGCGGCAGGGCTGATGTAGCCTTCTACTGGGTGCTTCCAGCGCACTAACGCTTCTGCACCGTTGATGGTGAAATCACGCGCGTTGACCTTAGGTTGATACCAAACCTCAAGTCCATTCTGTTGCAGTGCTTTTTGCAGCTCTATCTCCAACCACAATCGCATACGCGCTTCTTTGTTCATCTGTTCGTTGAACTTGATCAGGCGGTTACGTCCACGATCTTTCGCTTCATACATTGCGGTGTCTGCATTTTGCAGCAAGATACGAGCATCGGTGCCATCTTGAGGAAAGCTCACGCTGCCAATCGAGCAGGCTAAGCGCTTACTAAAGTGGTGAAGATCGAAGGGTTGATTGATCAGGGAAATGATCTTTTCAGCGAGCATTTCAGGCGTTCGCTGATGTTCAGGTTCTGGCAGGATAATACCAAACTCATCCCCGCCTAAATGACCAATAACGGCCTGACGAGGCAGTAAACGTTTTAGGCGTGAAGCGACCTCTTTAATCACTTTATCGCCAATGTGATGACCGAGTGAATCATTGATATTCTTAAAGTTATCAATATCTAAGTAGAGCATCACAACTGGCGTATCGTTTTGAATGAACTGCTCAAGACGTTTGGTGAACCCAACTCGGTTGTAGAGCTTGGTCAGTGCATCGATGTAGGCATCTTCACTGTTTGCAGGCGTATACTGCTTTGTGGTCTCTTGTGCATCTTGGATAAGCACCAGCTGAGTGTTACTTCCAAGAATAGTGGTGGAGTCGATGTTGAGTTGAACCTTACGTTCAAAGCCGCATCGGGCACCCGTTAAGCAAACCAAACCAGACTCAGAAATAATAGAACTGAGGTTATTATTGAAGACTGTTTTGGTTTGTTCATCGATGAATAATCGTCCCAACTCTTCGCCAATTAACTCGGTGGTGGAGTTAAAGCCGAGCAAGCGTGCTGCTGCTGGGTTTGATGACAAGATGTAGTCACTTTCAACTAACAGTAATCCGTCAGGGAGTAGGTGAGATAGCTTGTGGAATTTCGCTTCGGATTCTTCTAAAGAACGGGCAAGTACTTGGTTTTCTGATGTGTCGAAGGCATGAAAGACAATGTAGTCGGTTTTGTTGCCATTCGTCAGCGGAGATAGGCTGAAATGAAGGCTGGTATCGAGGTCAGTTTCGTTGAGCGTGACTTCGGCCTCAATCGTTTCACCATTGAATGCACGCTCATAGTAAGGCTTAAGGTGTTGGTAGAATTGCTCACCTAATGTTTGGCGGTCATTCATGCCAGCAAGCTCGGTTTTACTCAAACCAGCAATATCGCAGTAACGCTCATTAACCATAAAATAGTTATGTTGGGCGTCAAGTACCGCAAAAAAGAACGGACTGTTTGCTGTTAGCTGGGTAAACCAATGTTGTAGTTGCTGGGGAGGCATCAAAGTACTACCAATTCTCCAAGAGCTTGAATATTCACTATCGATAAATATTTATTACTTTTTGTGTGGCTATCGATATTTACCTGTGAGTGCAGCGATCCGCTGTAATTCTCATGACCTGAGTTACTATAACTGTGATTTTCAGGATATTAAAGGTCGAGTATCAAACCGAAGTTAATTTGATACATAACAGTAACTGAGATTTCAACATCATCTATGATGCATTCCATATTATTGACAAAGTTACGGATAAGTCACGTGATAAACAAGATTCGCACTCAACTAGTTCAAAATGCCGCATCAATTTTGCGATCTCCAGTCCAGTTATTGCCTAAAACAGTACAAAAAAGAGCCTTGTTGGAGGCACTTAAGAATGTCTTTAAGGAAGCTTTAGAGGACGGTGACTTTGAATTCTTAGAAGACAAGTGGCTTAAAGTCTCAATAAAAGATATGGGGTTAAGTTGGTGTATTAGCTATCAAAATGAGCAACTAGTTGTAGCTGATAACGAGGTTGTTGAAGATGTAAGCTTTAGCGGAAACCTTAACGATCTTGTGCTGATTGCCGGGCGTAAAGAAGACCCAGATACGCTTTTCTTTCAACGTAGACTGTCTATTGAGGGCGATACCGAGCTTGGTTTAGAAGTCAAAAACTTGATGGATAGCGTAGATTTAGACGTATTGCCGACTCCTATGAAAACTTTGTTAAATCAATTAGCTGATTTTGTGCAGAAGGGAGTACAATCCCCAGATACACAAAGTGAGGTAATGAATGCTTATTCGAACTGAAGCACCGGCAGATATACTTGTCATTGATCGTTTATTGAAATCTGTTTTTGAAACAGATGCAGAAGCTAATTTGGTTATGAGCTTGCGTGAGAATAGCCATTTAACGCTATCGCTGGTGGCTTGTTCTGATGAGGGCGAGGTGGTTGGTCACCTGATGTTTAGTCCTATCACTCTCCATGGTGACGATCATAACTGGCAGGGACTTGCGCCTCTAGCAGTCAAAGAAGAGTACCGCAATCAAGGTATTGCCAAATCACTGGTTGAAGACGCATTTTCTACATTGGTAGATTTCGGTTACCCAGCCTGTGTTGTGCTTGGTGATCCTGCTTACTACGGCCGCTTTGGTTTTAAGGCTGCGAGCGAGTTTGGCCTGAGTTGTGTTTGGGATGTACCTGAAGGTGCTTTCCAAGCGATTGAGTTGGTAGAGGGTGTGTTTGCTGGGCATTCTGGTGAGATTGCTTACAGCCCAGAGTTCAACGACTTATAAGCTGATTTACCACGTAATCCGATACAAACTGATTTAGTCTAAATAAAGGAGCTTGATGCTCCTTTATTTTTTGTTAGTATCAGCCCCAATGAGCTTCTTTTCAGTTCGCTCTAAGAAGAGCAATACCAACAAACCTAAGGTTACACCGCTAGATATGTCACAAACACACGCACAATACCTGCAAGATATGGGCATCAGCCAATGGGAGCTTAGTCACCCAGAGCGTTTGGTTGGCTACGAATCTGAATTGATTCCACTATCGAGCGACTGTAAGTTGCTACTGGTTTCGCCTGAAAAACCTCAGGAAGATCTCGCTGTGATGTTTGAACGCGTACTTAAAAGTATCAAGCTCGACTTATCTCAGGCTTTACACCTTCAACCACAACACTTGTCTGCTGTGGATTTAGGTTCGGTTGAATGGGTATGGTTTGCTGGTTGCGAATCTGCCCATGAACTGAAGGCAAAAACACTTCAATCTCCATTACTGTCTGACATTAACGGTAATAACCAACATCGCCGCGACTTATGGCAACAAATTTGTGCTTATGACTAATCAACTTTTACCAACTTCAGAACAACACCTAGACGCAATTTGGCAAATTGAGCAGACCGCGCATTCTCATCCTTGGTCTGAAAATATGATCCGTGATCTTAATAGTCGTGGAGGCAGCCACCGTGTTTTAGAAGTCGATGGAAAGGTTGTCGGCTATTTCTATGCTCAGAACATTGTCGGTGAAGTGACTTTGCTGACGATAGCGGTTGACCCTAAGCAGCAAGGTAAAGGCTACGGCAAGGCTTTGGTTGAACACTTTCTCGATATGTGTGAACAAGCTGACGCGGAAAGTGCTTGGCTGGAAGTTCGCGAAAGTAATGTGAATGCTTTCAATCTTTACGAGAAGGCTGGCTTTAATGAAGTTGACCGTCGTCGTAACTATTACCCAACCAAGCAAGGCAACGAAGATGCGATCATTATGAGCTATCTTTTTATGTCGTTTAGTTAGGGCGTGTTACGTCTTTTAGCCGACTAGATAACTAACCATAGAATTAGCCACAAAATAGGGTGTAAACTGACCCTTTAGAAAGTGACTCGCTTTCTGTATAATCCGCACACAGAATTCAAGGGCAAGTATTATCTACTTGCCCTTTTTACGCTTTAGATCAGCAAAGGGCGACTATGTCTTTCCAACAAGAAGTGAGCAAACGTAGAACGTTTGCAATTATCTCTCACCCGGATGCGGGTAAAACCACGATTACTGAAAAAGTTCTTTTATTCGGAAACGCAATTCAAAAAGCGGGTACCGTAAAAGGTCGTGGCTCTAACCAGCACGCTAAATCTGACTGGATGGAGATGGAAAAAGAACGTGGTATTTCGGTAACCACGTCGGTAATGCAATTCCCATATAATGATTGCCTAGTAAACCTACTCGATACTCCAGGACACGAAGATTTCTCGGAAGATACGTACCGTACACTAACAGCGGTTGACTCTTGTTTGATGGTTATCGATGCTGCGAAAGGTGTCGAGGATCGTACTCGTAAACTGATGGAAGTAACGCGTCTACGTGATACTCCAATCGTAACGTTTATGAACAAACTTGACCGTGACGTTCGTGACCCAATGGAAGTGCTTGATGAAGTGGAAAGCGAGCTAGGTATGGCTTGTGCTCCAATCTCATGGCCAATCGGTTGTGGTAAAGAGTTTAAAGGTGTTTATCACATTCATCGTGATGAAACGATCTTGTACGAATCTGGCCACGGCCATGAGATCCAAGAAGTTCGCATCATTAAAGGTTTAGATAACCCTGAACTAGACGAAGCTGTTGGCGAAGATCTGGCGAGCAGTGTTCGTGAAGAGCTTGAATTGGTTATTGGCGCATGTCCTGAGTTTGATCTCGATTTGTTCCTTGCTGGTGAACTAACGCCTGTTTACTTCGGTACAGCATTGGGCAACTTTGGTGTTGACCACATGCTAGATGGTTTGACTAAGTGGGCTCCGGGCCCTCAAACTCGTCAGGCTAACGAGCGTGATGTTGAAGCGACAGAAGAGAAGTTCTCTGGCTTCGTCTTTAAGATCCAAGCAAACATGGATCCAAAGCACCGTGACCGTATCGCATTCATGCGTATCGTTTCGGGTACTTACAACCAAGGTATGAAGATGAATCATGTTCGTACTGGTAAGAACGTAAGTATTTCGGATGCGGTAACTTTCATGGCGGGTGACCGTGCGCGAGCTGAAAAAGCGTATGCTGGTGACATCATTGGCTTGCATAACCATGGCACAATCCAGATTGGTGATACCTTTACTCAAGGCGAAAGCTTGAAGTTCGCTGGTATTCCAAACTTCGCGCCTGAGCTATTCCGTCGTATTCGTCTACGCGATCCACTAAAGCAGAAGCAACTTCTAAAAGGTTTGGTTCAGCTTTCTGAAGAGGGCGCAGTACAAGTATTCCGTCCTATGCAGAACAACGATTTGATCGTTGGTGCGGTTGGTGTACTTCAGTTTGACGTAGTTGTAGCGCGCTTGAAAGCGGAATACAACGTAGAAGCTATCTACGAAGGTGTTAACGTTGCAACAGCTCGCTGGGTTGAATGTGATGACGTGAAGAAACTAGAAGAGTTCAAACGTAAGAACCAAGCTAACCTAGCGTTAGATGGTGGTGATAACCTGTCTTACATCGCACCTACAATGGTGAACTTGAACCTAGCTTCTGAGCGTTTCCCCGACGTTCAGTTCCGAGCGACGCGCGAGCACTAATTTCTCCGCGCTCTATTCGAGTTAAACAAAAACGTCTATTGTTCTGCAGTAGGCGTTTTTTAATACGTGCTGTTTGAGGATGAATACTGAGGTTTGAGCATGAGTATTTTGGGTTGGGTTAAAGCTTGGGTTAAGAAATACGATAAGTGGTGTGAAGAGCTTGGTTTAACGCCTGAGAACAAGCGCAGTTGTGTTGCTTATCGTCGTGATCCCCAAGGGAAACAAACAGAGAGTAGGGAAGATGACACAGCAAATAAGTGACTTTCCGCTGTTTGATACCCATTGCCATGCGGACTTTGGCATCTTTGAGCAAGGTATTGCACTTGATAAAGGTATTGAAGGTTACGTTAAAGAGGCGAAACAAGCACACGTCGAGAAGATTCTTATTCCTTCTATTGGCCAAAGTAACTGGTCGAAGCTCGATAAAATCGCCAAATCTTACCCTAATGTTTACTACGCCTTAGGTTTCCACCCTTACTTTTTAGAGCAAGCCAATGACGAGCAATTCTCAGAGCTTCGCCAATTACTCTCATCAAGAACCGGTCAATGCGTTGCGATAGGAGAGTGTGGTCTCGACTTTTTTGTCGATGTCGAGCGGGAGAAACAAGAACGCTTTTTCATCCAACAAATGGAGCTAGCGAAGGCATTTGAGCTGCCTTTGATCATCCATGAGAGGAAGTCTTATAACCGACTCATTGAATTATTAAAGCAGCACAAGTTCACTTTTGGCGGGGTGATTCACGGTTTTTCAGGGAGTGAACAGCAAGCTTTGGCGTGGATCAAGCTCGGTTTCTATATTGGTGTCGGTGGAACGATTACTTACCCAAGAGCACAAAAAACACGCACAACCATCGCAAAACTGCCTCTTGAATGCTTGGTATTGGAAACGGATGCTCCGGACATGCCCATGTATGGAAACCAAGGAAATGTTAATCATTCCAAACATTTAGTTACGATCTTAAATGAACTATTTTTGCTTAGAAAAGAGCCAAAGCAATCGGTTGCAGCGCAAATTTGGCAAAATAGCCATCGTGCATTCGGTATATGTGAATAAAATCGAAGGTTTTTGTTTATCGTTTGCGTAAATCGCACTGAGCTTGTGATTTGGTTCACATTTGCGTGTGAATGGTACATGAATCTTGTACGAAAGTGTGAGGACGGCATTACTTTATTAGTGGTCGCATGAGTATAATTGCCTCCGCTTTATAGCCCCATTTTGTAACACGCCAATAAATAACTAATAAGGAAGTCATAAACTATGAGCCTGTTTATGAGCCTCGTCGGAATGGTTGCACTGATTGCAATCGCAGTACTACTATCTGACAACCGCAAAGCTATTAATCTAAGAACAGTGGGTGGCGCTTTCGCTATCCAATTCGCACTTGGTGCATTCGTACTTTACATCCCTTGGGGTCGTGATCTACTTGCAGGTTTCTCTGCTGGTGTAGCAAACGTGATCGACTACGGTAAAGACGGTACTGGTTTCCTATTCGGTAGCCTAGTTAACTTCTCAGTTGACGGTATCGGTTTCATCTTTGCTTTCCAAGTACTACCAACTCTGATTTTCTTCTCTGCACTTATCTCTGTACTTTACTACATTGGTGTAATGCAAATTGTAATCAAAGTTCTTGGTGGTGGTCTTCAGAAAGCTCTAGGTACTTCTCGCGCCGAGTCTATGTCTGCAGCAGCAAACATTTTCGTTGGTCAAACAGAAGCACCTCTAGTTGTTCGTCCTTTTGTTCCTAAAATGACTAACTCCGAACTATTCGCAGTAATGTGTGGTGGTTTGGCTTCTGTAGCTGGTGGTGTACTAGCAGGTTACGCATCTATGGGTGTACCTCTAGAGTACCTAGTTGCAGCGTCATTCATGGCAGCACCTGGTGGTCTACTCTTCGCTAAAATCATCAAGCCTGAAACTGATGAAGTTGACGAGAACCTAGGTTCAGACATCGACGGTGGCGACGACAAGCCTGCTAACGTTATCGATGCAGCTGCTGGCGGTGCGTCAGTTGGTCTACAACTAGCACTTAACGTTGGTGCAATGCTACTAGCATTCATCGGTCTAATCGCTCTTATCAACGGTATCCTAGGTGGCATCGGTGGTTGGTTCGGTATGGAAAACCTAACTCTAGAACTTCTTCTAGGTTGGATCTTCGCACCGCTAGCATTCATCATTGGTGTTCCATGGGAAGAAGCAACTATCGCTGGTTCTTTCATTGGTCAGAAGACAGTTGTTAACGAATTCGTTGCATACCTAAACTTCGTACCATACATCGGTGAGAACGCTCAAATCGTTGAAGCGACTGGCCAAGTAATGTCTGTTAAGACTCAAGCAATTATCTCGTTCGCTCTATGTGGTTTCGCAAACCTTTCTTCAATTGCGATTCTTCTAGGTGGTCTAGGTGGTATTGCACCAAGCCGTCGCCACGACATCGCACGTATGGGTGTTAAAGCGGTTGTAGCTGGTACTCTATCTAACCTGATGGCAGCAACAATTGCTGGCTTCTTCCTGTCTTTCTAATCAGTTAGAAATCGATATATAGACGCCATAATAATATCGCCCCGTAGCAAGAAATTGCTGCGGGGCTTTTTTGTTTTTGGGCCTAGTGATTTTGAGCATTAGCATGAGTGAATGCTTGGAGTCGAAAATGGGTCTAGAATGTTTTTTTGAGATACAAACCGTTTGCGTTCTAAGGAGCACTACAATTTATTGATGGATACCTATAATGTATAAGCTTAAGGGACAGGATGTCTCTTGTTGGCAAGAAAGTAACTGCTTGGATTTATCTAAAGGTTATTCTTCTGGGATTAAGCCAAACTTAGCGATACGCTATAGATGTTAGACACAACATGACTGATTTGTTGTGCCATAGACCAAACTGGTACTGTGCGGTGACAAGGATTGCAATTGATAGCGAAAGTTATCAAGTCTTCAGGGAACCAAGTCCGTTCATTTGTGACTACTGAGCATTACTAAAATATCCATCTCTACTGGATGGGTGGCGAAGTAGTTAACTATTTGAATATATTGATCGGAGATAGAAATGAGCGATTTAAAAGCAGCAGCTCTACGTGCACTTAAACTTATGGACCTAACGACGCTAAATGATGACGATACTACTGAAAAAGTAGTGGCGCTTTGTCATGACGCGAAGACTGCAGTTGGTAACACCGCTGCAATCTGTATTTACCCTCGCTTCATCCCAGCCGCTAAGAAGGCGTTGCGTGAGCAAGGTACTCCAGAAGTACGCATCGCGACTGTAACTAACTTCCCTCATGGTAATGACGACATCGAAATTGCTGTTGCAGAAACGAAAGCAGCGGTAGCGTACGGCGCAGACGAAGTTGACGTAGTATTCCCATACCGTGCTCTTATTGCTGGCAACGAAGAAGTTGGCTTTGAGCTAGTTAAGCAATGTAAAGCCGCTTGTGGTGACATCACGCTTAAAGTGATCATCGAAACTGGTGAGCTAAAAGAAGAAGCACTTATCAAGAAAGCTTCTCAGATCTGTATCGAAGCGGGTGCAGACTTCATCAAAACTTCAACAGGTAAAGTGCCAGTAAACGCGACTCCTGAGTTCGCGCGCATGATGCTTGAAGTTATTCGTGACATGGGCGTGGCTAAAACTGTTGGTTTCAAACCAGCTGGTGGCGTACGTACAGCTGAAGATGCTCAAGCTTACCTAGCAATGGCTGATGAGCTACTAGGCGCTGAATGGGCAGACAACATGCACTACCGTTTTGGTGCTTCAAGCCTACTGACTAACCTTCTTAATACATTAGAAGTGACAGACGAAACTGCTGATCCAGCAGCATACTAATTTACCCATTCGGGTATATAACAATTAAGTCTGTTTGATGGAGTGACGTTAAGTCACTCCATATTACCTCTTTCCCTACACACCATACTCACTAGAGTTTGGGAGGCACTAATGTATCTACCTCAAGAAATTATTCGCAGAAAACGTGATAACGAAGTACTGACCACAGAAGAAATTAACTTTTTCATCCAAGGTGTCGCTAAAAACACGGTTTCTGAAGGCCAAATTGCCGCATTCGCAATGGCTATCTTTTTTAATGAAATGACGATGCCAGAACGTATCGCACTAACATGTGCAATGCGTGATTCAGGCATGGTGATTGACTGGAGCCACATGAACTTTGATGGCCCAATCGTTGATAAACACTCTACTGGTGGTGTTGGCGACGTAACTTCTTTGATGCTTGGCCCTATGGTGGCAGCATGTGGCGGTTTCGTTCCAATGATCTCTGGTCGTGGTTTAGGCCACACTGGCGGTACGCTAGACAAGCTAGAATCTATCCCTGGTTACAACATTACACCAACCAACGATGTGTTTGGTGCCGTAACCAAAGAAGCTGGCGTGGCGATCATCGGCCAAACTGGCGACCTAGCACCTGCTGACAAGCGTGTTTATGCGACTCGTGACATCACAGCAACAGTAGACAACATCTCACTGATCACCGCTTCAATCCTATCTAAGAAACTGGCCGCTGGTCTTGATTCTCTAGTAATGGACGTAAAAGTCGGTTCAGGCGCATTCATGCCAACGTATGAAGCATCTGAAGAGTTAGCAAAATCTATTGTTGCAGTAGCAAACGGTGCAGGCACTAAAACAACAGCAATCCTAACGGACATGAACCAAGTTCTGGCTTCTTCAGCGGGTAACGCAGTTGAAGTCCGTGAAGCGGTTCAATTCCTAACAGGCGAATACCGTAATCCACGTTTGTTGGAAATCACGCTAGCGTCGTGTGCGGAAATGTTGGTGCTGGGTAACCTAGCAAAAGATTCAGATGAAGCGCGTGAAAAACTGATGGCAGTACTGGATAACGGTAAAGCAGCAGAGTGCTTCGGTAAGATGGTAGCGGGCCTTGGTGGTCCAGTAGATTTCGTAACGAACTACGATAACTACCTAGAAAAAGCAGAAATTGTTAAACCAGTGTACGCCCTCGAAAGCGGTGTAGTATCAGCGATGGATACGCGTGCAATTGGTATGGCTGTCGTTGGTATGGGCGGTGGTCGCCGCGTAGCAACAGACAGCATTGATTACGCAGTCGGTTTTGATAGCTTCATTCGCCTTGGCGAAGTAGCAAGCGATGATAAACCATTAGCAATGATTCATGCTCGCAATGAACAACAGTGGCAAGAAGCTGCGACGGCATTACAAAATGCAATCACTGTGGGCGGAGAATATACAGCAACGCCAGATGTTTACCGTCAGATTCGTTCTGAAGACGTGTAAATAACAGATATCGGTATACCTCGTGTATACCGATAAACAGAGTTCTGCTGCAAAGAGCAATAAGTTGGTGAAGAAAATGAAAAGAGCATTTATTTTAGTTTTAGATTCATTCGGTATCGGTGAAACAGCGGATGCTGACACATTCGGCGATGTAGGTTCGGATACAATGGGTCACATTGCTGACCATTGTGATCAAGGCCTTGCAGACAACGCGGATCGTAAAGGTCCACTAACGCTGCCAAACCTGTCTAAGCTAGGTTTAGCGATGGCTCACAAAGAGTCGACAGGTCGCTTTGCTCCTGGTATGGACGCAGACGCTGAGATCATTGGCGCTTACGGTCATGCTGCTGAGCTGTCTTCTGGCAAAGACACGCCATCAGGTCACTGGGAAATCGCAGGTGTGCCGGTATTGTTTGACTGGGGCTACTTCACTGACAAAGAGAACAGCTTTCCAAAAGAACTGACAGATCGCATCCTTGAGCGTGCTGGCCTATCTGACTTCTTAGGTAACTGCCACTCATCGGGTACAGAAATCCTAGATAACCTAGGTGAAGAACACATGAAGACTGGCCTGCCAATCTTCTACACTTCTGCAGACTCTGTTTTCCAGATCGCATGTCATGAAGAGACATTCGGCCTACAAAACCTATTAGATCTTTGTCAGATTGCTCGTGAAGAGCTAGCTGACTACAACATTGGTCGTGTTATCGCTCGTCCGTTTATTGGCGCAGGTAAAGGTCAATTCGAACGTACTGGTAACCGTCGTGACCTTTCTGTTGAGCCACCAGCGGCGACGGTACTTCAGAAACTGGTTGATGAGAAGGGCGGTAACGTTCACTCAATCGGTAAGATCTCTGATATCTACGCAGGTTGTGGTATCACTCAGAAAACCAAAGCAACAGGTATTCCAGCGCTATTTGAAGCAACTAAAGAAGCGATCACTGAAGCGGGCGACAACACTATCGTGTTCACTAACTTCGTTGATTTCGACTCAGCATACGGCCACCGTCGTGATGTTGCCGGTTATGCAGCTGCGCTAGAGTACTTCGATGGCCGCATCAATGAAATCATCGATATGATGAAAGAAGAGGACGTGCTTATCCTAACTGCAGACCACGGTTGTGACCCAACATGGCCGGGTTCAGACCATACTCGTGAACATATCCCTGTGATTGTTTACGGTAACAAGGTTCCAGCAGGCTCTCTAGGCCGTCGTGATACCTTCGCTGATATCGGTCAAAGCTTAGCGTCATACTTTGGCACATCGCCAATGGGATACGGTACAAGCTTTCTATAATGGTTAACTAAGAGAGAGGGAAACCTCTCTCTTCTTTTTTGTTTTGAGATTAAGGATATTTTCAATGGCTACTCCACATATTAATGCTGAAATGGGTGATTTCGCTGACGTAGTTCTAATGCCTGGCGATCCGCTACGCGCTAAATACATCGCTGAAACCTTCTTAGAAGAAGTGGTTCAAGTGTGTGATGTTCGTAATATGTTTGGTTACACGGGTACTTACAAAGGTCGTAAGGTTTCGGTTATGGGGCACGGTATGGGCATTCCATCTTGTTCTATTTACGCGACTGAGCTGATCAAAGACTTTGGTGTGAAAAAGATCATTCGTGTCGGCAGTTGTGGTGCAGTGAGTGAAGATATCAAAGTGCGTGATGTGGTGATTGGCATGGGCGCGTGTACTGACTCAAAAGTGAACCGTATTCGCTTTAAAGGCCATGACTTCGCGGCTATCGCAGATTACAAAATGGTGCGTGCGGCAGAAGATGCAGCAAAAGCGCGTGGTGTAGACGTAAAAGTGGGTAACCTGTTCTCGGCGGAGTTGTTCTACACGCCAGATCCAGAGATGTTCGAAGTGATGGACAAATACGGCATTGTTGGCGTCGAGATGGAAGCGGCAGGTATCTATGGTGTGTGTGCTGAATACGGCGCAAAAGCTCTGACTATTTGTACTGTTTCTGATCACATCAAAACTGGTGAGCAAACCACATCAGATGAGCGTCAAACGACCTTCAACGACATGATGGTTATCGCACTAGACTCTGTGCTTCTTGGTGATCAAGAGTAAGAGTTACTTTGTGGTTTAAGTCGTTTCTAGCTCTCGAGTAAATATAGCTAGCCAAACTAACAGATAACAAAAAGCCCCGTCGCTGCCTGAGCGTCGGGGCTTTTTATTGGTAATGATGTATTACTGAGCGCTATTTCTTGGATTCTGAAGGCTATGTGATTTCAATCGAAATAATTCATCTTGCCTAATCCGAGGTTTTTATTTCGTGATTTCAAGACCCAAGACCCAAGACCCTATGACAAAGCTTATGAGTTTGCATTCTTAAGCAGCAAGTTCTCACCAGACTTGGTTTTTCTTCTACGAATGAGCATGACAAACAGCACGCCACTGACAAACCCCATCAACACCATGCCGATCATGTAGCGATCACTTTTACGATAATGGTGATCAGAAATCGCCGTCATCTTACCTGTTTCAAAGGTCACACGAATGAATCCAATGATCGCTTTCTCTGGAGAGTAGATAGGTTCAACTAATTGCTGTCTGCCGATACTTGCTGTTGAAAGTGGCGTATCTAAGCCTAGAACTTCGCGTACTGAGAGTGCTTTTTCACTCGAAGCCAGTCGAATCCCCTCTGCATCGTATATAGTGGTATCGAATACCAAGCGATCCTGAGACAGTTGATTGGTGAGATCAAGCAGTCGCTCTTGGTCTTGTTGTGTGATCGCTTTACTGGCAGAAAGTGATGCCTGAGAGATAAGCAACTTAGTCAGCGTTTCTAGCTGCTTTGCTTGGATCTTCTCGTTACCTTTACTGATCACGACTGTATTTTTAATCGTTACAACGAACATAGTAGCCAACAAAATGAGGGCTAGCATTCGTAAAGCGTTACGTATTGAGAACAATGATTCATTCATGTTTCACGAAGCCTGAAATAAACAAATGTTATGATTAAGACATATTGAGACTTGCGTTTTCAAATTGCAATAGGTTAACGTTTAGCATAGTTAATTAGGAATCATACACATGGACGCTCAGAAATATCTGCCGATTAAAAGGCATACGACATTATTAACTCGACTCCCCGAGACTCGTTTCGCTTCTCAACTCGCTAAAGCCAAAGCAAACTGGATTGTATTCGGTGAGTATCTATCACCACAATCATTCGATGACATCGATTTTTTCACAGGCACTTACAACACCATTCTTGATACGTGGAAGGTAGGGCATTATGAAGTAGCTTTGATGTCAGGCAACCTAACACCAGCGCACGAAGAAATCCTACAGGCCTTAAAGCTTGATTATGCTTGCCTTAGCGAGGTCCCAGACCTATCTAAGCCAGGTTTGATTGTAATGGATATGGATTCCACAGCGATTCAAATTGAATGTATCGATGAGATTGCAAAGCTAGCTGGAGTGGGGGAATTAGTCTCTGAAATCACCGAGCGAGCAATGCAAGGTGAGCTCGACTTTGAACAGAGCCTACGTCAACGAGTAGGCGCACTGAAAGGTGCGGATGAATCTATTTTGGAGCAAGTGCGTCAATCATTGCCATTCATGCCAGACTTGGTTGAGCTGGTGAATACTCTGAATAAGCTTGGTTGGAAGACGGCAATTGCTTCAGGTGGCTTTACTTACTTCTCTGACTATCTGAAAGATACGCTTGATCTTGACCACGCTCAGTCAAACACGCTTGAAATCATTAATGGTAAATTGACGGGTGAAGTCTTAGGCGATGTTGTTTCGGCGCAGACTAAAGCGGATATCTTGGTAGAGTTGGCTGAAGAGTACGAATTGGAACTGCATAACACTGTTGCCGTTGGTGATGGTGCTAATGACTTGGTTATGATGGGTTCTGCAGGTTTAGGCATCGCCTACCATGCGAAACCAAAAGTAGAGCAACAAGCTCAAACCGCTGTGCGTTATGCCGGTTTAGGCGGGGTACTTTGCATCTTGTCGGGTGTGTTAGCTAAGCAGCAAAAAATCAGCTGGCAAGCGAAGCCTTAGTCATATTTAGGGCGGTATAACGGATACAAAAAAAGCAGGCTATCAGCCTGCTTTTTCTATTTGTGTCTCTGGAATATGGATGAACTGAGTTAGCGTGTCAGCTCCAATCGAATCAACACTTCATCGGTAATATCTTCTATCTCACCATAACCAATAAAAGCCGTGACCTCATTCTCTAGCTTCTTAGCTTGGTGCATGCTGATGCGTGAGAGCTCTTCTAAATCAGACTGGAATAAACTCGTTAGCGGATTAAAAATAGGTGCAGTAGTGACTCGTAGTACATACACGTCACCTAAATGCTGAGCTTTCTTGATGAATAAGATGCGTTCCTTTGCCGAGGCGAAGTCTTTGACCAACTTCGTGTGTACGGATTGGATCTTGTCGCCAAACTTAACTGCAGCAATATAGACATCATGGTGTTTAGGCTCAGCACCTTCAATTCTTTTCAGTGGTTCAGCCAACAGCGAGTTAGAGTGCCCTTTGAAAATAGGTTCGAGTGAGAACTTTTGGTTGTGGCCAAGCTTAGCTAGCAGTGCTAAGTGTTTATTCAGAGGGAAGTTTACGCCAATGATCTTACAACGCAGTGTTGAGCCCGGTTTATCAATGAATATTGGGTTGCTGACCATCTTGCTCAGCAAAATGTTGTGTAGAGACTCGAGCAGAGAATGTGTTGGCAGTATCTCTTTTTTCTTAATCAACTTGCTTTGGTTTTGATCGATCAGCCCATTGAGAAAGGCGATAGTACGCATTGTCTTCGTGTTCTCGGCGATAACCAACTGCACGTTGCGACCATTCGGGCTGACTCGAATCACGTGGTAAGGCACGGTGCTTAATGGCAGGTTTTTGTCGTAGAGCTGCAGTTCATTGAAGTTTACTAATACCGGGTCATTAATCTTGAGTACCATCGGATGCTCAAGAGCAATGCTGAGTCCACGTTTTGAGATGTCTAAGGTATGTCCGTTAGCCGCGGCGCCATCTTGTGAGGTGAGCTGTAACGGTGACTTAAATTGATACCTCGGTTCTTTGCGACGAGTTTGAGAGTCGAAGTAGATACTTTGAATATTCCCCACTACAGAACGCGGATGACGGAAGCGGTTCAGTTCACTGCTTGGAATGCGCGGTTTTTCACTCAATAGATAGTCAGCCGCACTTTCGTGATCGCCAATCTCTTGCAAGATTCCACAATGCGTCAGTTGTGCTGAGCTTTGAGCTAACGTATCCGAGTGCTTGGCTAAGGCTTGTCGCTCAGTGTCTGAAAGTTCGAACACCGAGAACTTGAACGCCTTCCAGCTTTTACGTTTACCACCGATGTGCCAGAACAACTGTCTTTGCTCTCGAGAGGCTTCAGGAAGCATCATTGAGTAGAATAAGGTCTTGTCTTGATGCTCATGAGTAAACGAGTAAATAACGTTACTGGTTCCCTTTACGCCAGGTTTAGCCAGCAAATTCATTCGTTGTTCGTTGAACAGGGTACCCAGAGCTTGTTGGTTTCGCTCATCGTGCCAGTATTGCCACAGCGGATGGTTGTTATCCGTAAGTAGAGCAAGCTTTAGTTCACTGCCGCTAAAGAAAAGAGGAAGATTACAGGTGTGTTTGAGATAGGTGTGTTCGATACCTCGAGTACGAGTTCGAATGATTCTATCTTGATTCTCATGGCTGGTTTTCTTGCTTGAGCTATTCAAAGACTCATCAAGCAAGCGGGCTACAATATTGTTATTGCTTACCTTGATGGTTCTTAAAAATTTGACGGCGTTATTCTCGTAAGACTCATCAATGCCCAGAACGCGGAATTCGACCGCTTGGTAAACATCGTTTTCTTGCGACTTTTCGATAAGCTCTGTGAACTTAACGCTGATGATCTCACCGAGGTTGTACTTAAAGGCGCTTGGTACCTTGAATTTTGCACCTGACGGGGAAATATCAACCGTCACACCGTGTAGGCTTTGGCCTTTAGATGTGGTGATCTCAACCTGTGAGCTAATCTTTAGTCTGTTTTCTTGACGCTTTAAGTCGTAACCGAGGTTAATGGCTTCCGCTTCATACGGGCTATTAGCGTTAGTGAGATCTTGATTATGTTGAGACGAGGTTTTAACGATATTACGAAGTGGCTGAGTTCGCGGAGTCATCACTAACTCCCACGCGCCCTCTGTATAGCCTTTAAACTTTTTAGTACCACGTTGATACGCGTTCAAAGCAATATCATCAAGCCAGTGTTTACGACCATCTAACGTAAATTGACGACATTCAGTGTCAATACGTCCGCGTAAATCAATGCTCTTTGTGCACGGAGCCATGATACGATTCAGTTCCATTTTAACGAGCAATTTCAGAGACGGGGATTCACCTTCTGTCATTTGAGAAAGAAGGAAGTCGAAATCCTCAGCGTGGTAGGCTGGGATGAGTCGCTCTGCTACAGATAGAATTTCAGATTGCTGCATACTTTTCTTGTTAGAATGGACGGTACGTTTATGTTATCGACTAGTTTAAATCGATCTTTAAGTATAAGTGGTATGACTGCAACTTTTATTTTCACCCGTACGGTCAAATAAGTCACAAATTGACAACATCATTGTGTAACTGAGTAAATTATTGAGGTTTTATGGCAAAGGCAAAACGAGCTTATGTGTGTAATGACTGTGGTGCTGACTTTCCACGTTGGCAGGGGCAGTGCAATGCATGTGGTGCTTGGAACACGATTACCGAAGTTAGGTTAGCTGCTTCACCTCAAGTTGCGCGTAATGAACGACTCAGTGGTGGTTACGCAGGTGGGGCAACAGAATCGAGCGTTCAGACATTATCGGAAATTAACCTGCAAGAAGTCCCTCGCTTTAGCAGTGGTTTCAAAGAACTCGACCGCGTGCTCGGTGGTGGTGTCGTACCTGGCGCTGCAATTCTGATTGGTGGTAACCCTGGTGCCGGTAAATCAACGCTGTTATTGCAGACCATGTGTCAGCTCTCTTCTCAGTTGCCAACACTTTATGTCACAGGTGAAGAATCACTGCAACAAGTCGCGATGCGAGCCTCTCGACTCGGTTTACCGAAAGAACATCTCAAAATGCTCTCTGAAACCAATGTTGATAAGATCTGTCAGATTGCCGAAAAAGAGCAACCTAAGATCATGGTTATCGACTCAATCCAAGTTATGCATGTCGCTGATGTTCAATCGTCTCCGGGCAGTGTGGCGCAGGTGCGCGAATCGGCAACAGCATTAACGCGCTATGCGAAACAGAACAACGTTGCGGTGTTCTTGGTGGGACACGTAACTAAAGACGGCACATTAGCGGGGCCAAAAGTACTGGAACACATTATTGACTGTTCCGTGCTGTTAGATGGCGGAACCGATAGCCGCTTTAGAACGCTGCGCAGTCACAAGAACCGTTTTGGTGCGGTCAATGAGTTAGGTGTGTTTGCAATGACAGGCCAAGGCCTGAAAGAAGTCAGCAACCCATCGGCTATTTTCTTGTCTCGCGGCGAAGAAGAAACCTCGGGCAGTTCGGTCATGGTTGTGTGGGAAGGGACACGTCCGCTTCTTGTTGAAATCCAAGCGCTGGTGGACTATTCCCAGCTCGCTAATCCACGTCGTGTTGCTGTTGGTCTAGAGCAAAACAGGCTTTCACTGTTATTAGCCGTGCTGCATAAACATGGTGGCTTACAAATGGCTGACCAAGATGTGTTTGTGAATGTCGTCGGTGGTGTTAAAGTAACCGAAACCAGTGCCGATCTCGCATTGGTGATGGCACTACTTTCTAGTTTCAGAGATCGCGCATTACCAAAAGATGTGGTGGTTTTTGGCGAAGTAGGCCTAGCGGGTGAGATTCGACCTGTACCGAGCGGGCAAGAGCGCTTAAATGAGGCATTTAAACATGGCTTTAAGAGAGCGATTGTTCCGGCGGCCAACATGCCAAAAGGGGGCATTCCAGGAATGCAGATCCACGGTGTGAAAAAATTATCAGAAGCAATTAATGCTTTTGATGAGTTGTAATTGAGCTCACTTCAGCTACTCTATACAGCAGAAATTCAGTCTAACTTAAACGCTATTTTCGCTTTAAGTTAGCACTAAACTTAACAATCATTTAGATTGTTTCTACAGATTGCCTTTTTCTATATGTTAGAAAAAGGCAAAGTTTTTTAGTCCCAAATGCATGCAAAGCTATCAGTCTTCACAGATTGTGATATACTCTGCGCGCATTTTATATCCTATTAACAGAGTAAGACAATGGCAGATTTATCGAAATACAGAAACATTGGTATTTTCGCGCACGTTGATGCGGGTAAAACAACTACCACTGAGCGTATCCTTAAGCTAACTGGTCAGATCCACAAGACTGGTGAAGTACATGATGGCGAATCAACTACTGACTTCATGGAACAGGAAGCTGAGCGCGGAATTACTATCCAATCAGCAGCTGTAAGCTGTTTCTGGAACGGTCACCGTCTAAACGTTATCGATACTCCTGGACACGTTGACTTCACAGTTGAAGTATACCGTTCTCTTAAAGTACTTGATGGCGGTATCGGTGTATTCTGTGGTTCTGGTGGTGTTGAACCACAATCAGAAACTAACTGGCGCTACGCTAACGAATCAGAAGTATCTCGTCTGATCTTCGTTAACAAACTAGACCGTATGGGTGCAGATTTCTACAACGTTGTTGACCAAGTTAAAAACGTTCTAGGCGCAACTCCTCTAGTTATGGTTCTACCAATCGGCCGCGAAGATGAATTCGTGGGTGTTGTAGACCTTCTAAGCCGTAAAGCATACGTTTGGGATGACACTGGTCTTCCTGAAAACTACGAAATTCTAGATGTTCCAGCGGACATGGTAGATGACGTAGAGCAATACCGTGAAGAGCTAATCGAAACTGCTGTAGAGCAAGACGATGACCTAATGGAAGCTTACATGGAAGGTGAAGAGCCTTCTATCGAAGACATCAAGCGTTGTATCCGTAAAGGTACTCGTGACCTAGCGTTCTTCCCAACTTACTGTGGTTCTGCATTCAAGAACAAGGGTGTTCAAATCATTCTTGACGCTGTTGTAGATTACCTACCTTCTCCAACTGAAGTTGATCCTCAACCTCTAATGGACGAGAACGGCGAAGAAACTGGCAACCACGCTATCGTTTCTACTGAAGAAACGTTTAAAGCGCTTGCATTCAAAATCATGGATGACCGTTTCGGTGCTCTAACTTTCGTTCGTATTTACTCTGGTAAATTGAACAAAGGCGACACGATTCTTAACTCATTCACAGGTAAAACTGAGCGTGTTGGCCGTATGGTTGAGATGCAAGCTGATGACCGTAACGAACTAACTAGCGCACAAGCTGGTGACATCATTGCGATCGTTGGTATGAAGAACGTGCAAACAGGTCACACTCTATGTGATCCTAAAGATCAAGTAACGCTTGAGCCAATGGTATTCCCAACTCCAGTAATCTCTATCGCTGTATCTCCAAAAGATAAAGGCGGTTCTGAGAAAATGGGTATCGCTATCGGTAAAATGGTTGCAGAAGATCCATCTTTCCAAGTTGAAACTGACGAAGAAACTGGCGAAACTATCCTGAAAGGTATGGGTGAGCTTCACCTAGACATCAAGGTAGATATCCTTAAGCGTACTTACGGCGTTGACCTAACAGTTGGTGCTCCTCAAGTTGCTTACCGTGAAACTATCACTCAAGCAATTGAAGATAGCTACACGCATAAGAAACAGTCTGGTGGTTCTGGTCAATTCGGTAAGATCGATTACCGTATCAAGCCTGGCGAACCTGGTTCTGGCTTTACGTTCTCTTCAAAAGTTGTTGGCGGTAACGTACCTAAAGAATTCTGGCCTGCTGTTGAGAAAGGCTTTGGTGGCATGATGGAAAACGGCGTACTAGCTGGCTTCCCTACGCTAGACGTTGAAGTTGAACTTTACGATGGTGGTTTCCACGCAGTCGATTCATCTGCAATCGCATTTGAAATCGCAGCGAAAGGTGCATTCCGTCAATCTATGCCTAAAGCTGGCGCGCAACTTCTTGAGCCAATCATGAACGTTGACGTATTTACTCCAGAAGATCACGTTGGTGATGTTATCGGTGACCTTAACCGTCGTCGTGGCATGATCAAAGATCAACAAGCTGGCGTAACTGGCGTTCGTATTAAAGCTGACGTACCACTTTCAGAAATGTTTGGTTACATCGGTCACCTACGTACAATTACTTCAGGCCGTGGCCAATTCTCGATGGAATTCGCACAGTACTCTCCATGTCCAATGAACGTGGCAGAAGAAGTAATCGCTAAAGTTAAAGCAGAAAAAGAAGCTGGTAAGTAATTAGCTCTTTTCTAAATTAACTAAAAAAGCCCCGCAAGTGAAAGCTTGCGGGGCTTTTTGTATCAACTTAACCAATGTTGTTCTCATATCTTAAGTGTTTATATCTAAACGCTTAAAGTTACTGGAAATGCATCAGTTCCTTTTCGTAGGATAGTGATAAAGCCATATACGATGTTCGTTACAGTTTGGAGGTGTTTTCCTTTGTCCACTGACTAAACCGTAGGTTTCTTCATCACGTGTATCTATGGCATAGCTTTAACTTCAACTGTTATCGTATCTTGATATTTGCCAGCTCTCGCGAAGTCGATGTTACCTAGCATTACTTCAAGGGGAACCCCCCAACGTTTGGTTTCATCATTGTTTGAGAAGGTAAAAATTGACTTCTGCTTTACCAAGGCGCTGACGGATCCCCTCAT
>NZ_CAWNBB010000037.1:0-73594 GCF_963872585.1 Vibrio sp. 10N.222.47.A9
TAATCGCTATTGAGATGCTGGCGGCTGGCGTCATTGTCGCTTTGCTGCATGCGCTCATGGCACTTGGCGTTTTTAACCATAGCGGTTATGCCGATGTTAGTGACTTCTTGAGCAACCACCCTATTTGGAGCCCTGCATATACCTTTTACTTAGTTGTAGTTTGGGTGTACTTCTTTGTGTTCTTTTGGACAAGAGCAGGTCAAACGCTAGGAATGCGAGCTTGGAAATTGCGCATTCAAAACAAAGATGGCTCCGCTATTACGGTAACCCAAGCGCTGATTCGCTTAGGAACTTCAGGATTTGGATTAGCAAACTTATGTGTTCCATTCGATCCTCAGAAGCGTGGCTTTCACGACATCTGGGCGAAGACCGAAGTAGTAGTGCTACCACAAGCACGATAACGCGATTAAACTTGCTACAGTCAAGATCAAAAAAGGAAGGCGTTATGCCTTCCTTTTTCTATTTACAGTTTCCGCCTCAAGAGCATTATGGCTATTCCGAGGAATACCACGCTCGGGGCTAGCGCACCCAAGGCCGGTGGTATTTGATAAACCAAACTGACCGGACCAAAGAACTCACTGGATATATAGAAGGTAAAACCTGCAATAACCCCCGAAAGAATCCTAGCTCCCATAGTCACACTTCGTAATGGACCAAAGATAAACGACAATGCCATCAACATCATGACCGCTATCGAAATCGGCTGAGTTATCTTTCTCCATAAAGCGAGTTCATAGCGTGATGCATCTTGCTCCGAGGCTTTAAGGTAGGAAACATAATCGTACAACCCACTTAAAGACAGTTCTTCTGGTTTAACCGTTACGATCGCAAGCTTATCCGGAGCGAGTGATGTTTCCCAAGTATAAGTTGGTAAGCTTTCTTTGGTAATCTGAAGCTCATTTTCGAAAGACGTGATCTCGACATCGTTCATAGTCCAAACGTTGTTTCCAACGTAATCGACTTCTTTTGAGTATATAGCTGTTTTCAGAGCCTTGTTCTCATCAAAGCGCCACATATTCATACCATATAACTTCTGATCATCGATTTTGACAATGAAAATGAAGTCATTGGCATCACGTGCCCATACCCCACTTTGGGTAGAGATAATATTACCACCAGCAATCGATATAGTTCTTAAGTCACGAGCCATCTTCTGTGCTTGAGGCGCACCCCATTGACCAAGAAGAGTCACCACGATCATTAGTGGAATGGCGGTTTTGAGTACCGATAGGCCAATATCTAACTTAGAGAAACCCGCCGCCTGCATCACCACCAGCTCAGAACTCGCAGCAAGCATACCCAGTCCAATCAATGCACCAAGTAATGCAGCCATTGGAAAGAACATTTCGATATCACGAGGGACACTCAATAGAACGAAATACAGTGCTTGTAGTAGATCATAGGTACCACGCCCCACTTTTCTCAGCTGCTCTACGTACTTGATAATCCCAGAAAGACCAACAAACGTCACCAATACCAGTGACGTCGTTGCGATGATGGTTCTGCCTATATATAAATCGAGAATCTTAAACACGGCTTAAGCTAACCTTTTATTCTTGAATTTTTCTTTCAAACGCCTTACTGGCACGCTATCCATAAAGTTTGCACCAATTGCGACAAATAACAATAACGCATTAATTGGCCACATGCCGACTACCGCAGGGATACTCCCCTCTTCAATCGAAGATTTGGTTGCACTGATTGCTAAGAAATAGGTTAGGTAAATTAGAATAGCAGGCCCAATTTTAGCGAAACGACCTTGTCGAGGGTTCACCGCAGACAGTGGCACAACAAGCATGGTCAACAATGGAATACAAAGTACCAATGAAATTCGCCATTGTAATTCCGCTTTCGCACTGTTTTCTGGATTACCAATCAGTTCGAGTGTAGGAATGGCTTCCCAATCTCGACCTTTTTTCTCAACTTCACGCTGACCAATTAAGCCTTCGTACTCTTCAAAGTGCGTCACCATATAATCAAGACGTGTCGGAACCCCTTCATGACGAGTGCCGTCATACATAACGATGACTTGGCGACCATCGCTCAGTTCTTTGACATCACCCGACTTAGAAAACATCACACTAGGCAATACCGAATCACGTGGGCGCATTTGAGCAACGAACACATTTTCTAACTTATTACCGTCGATATCATCAATGAAAACGACAGAAGAACCATCCGGCGTACCTTCAAACTTACCTTTCGGAAGTAAATCAACGCTATTTTCTGCAGCCACTTCTTCATACATTTGCTCAACTTTGTCTTGCGACCAAGGAGATAACCAAAATGAGTTGAAAGCGGCAACTGATGCGGTTATCAAAGCCAAATAAAGCGCAGATTGGATAAGGAATTTATTACCAATACCCGTAGCGTTCATTACGACTATTTCACTTTCAGCGTAAAGACGGCCAAAAGTAAGCAAAATACCAATATAAATACTGAGTGGAAGCATCAATAAACCCATCGCTGGCATATTTAGACCAACAATCGACAATATGAGGCTCGCAGGAATATCACCATCAGAGGCGTCCGCTAAAACACTGATGAATTTTTGGCTGAGAAACACGAGAAAGAGAACAAAAAAGATCGCAAATTGGCTCTTGATTGTCTCGCGGATCAAATATCTAACAATAATCACGCTCAAATTACCTATACAAAACTTGTTTTTTTGATTGAATCACTATAATTTCCCGTTGAACCTTTTATTTTTTTAAATTTTTAGCTAAGTGTTAGCGTTCTTCTTTAAGGTTAGTTCCATTATAGGATCCAACAAGTAAGAACCCATTATCTAACATTTAGTTCGATTTGTCTTCAGGATGTAGGAGTACGCATGGAGTTCAGTGTAAAAAGTGGCAGCCCAGAGAAACAGCGCAGCGCATGTATCGTTGTCGGTGTATTCGAACCGCGCCGCCTTTCTCCAGTAGCCGAGCAATTAGATAAGATTAGCGATGGCTACATTAGTTCACTGCTTCGTCGCGGTGATCTAGAGGGTAAACCTGGCCAGATGCTGCTACTGCATCAAGTACCTGGTGTACTTTCAGAACGCGTTCTACTGGTAGGCTGTGGTAAAGAACGTGAGCTAGGCGAGCGTCAATACAAAGAAATTATCCAAAAAACCATCAGCACACTAAACGAAACAGGTTCTATGGAAGCAGTATGTTTCCTTACAGAACTTCACGTTAAAGGTCGCGACACTTACTGGAAAGTTCGTCAAGCGGTAGAAGCGACTAAAGATGGTCTTTACACATTCGACCAATTTAAGAGCAACAAACCAGAGACTCGTCGTCCATTGCGTAAATTGGTATTCAACGTACCAACTCGTCGCGAGCTAAGCCTTGGCGAAAAAGCGATTTCTCATGGTCTTGCTATTGCTTCAGGTGTGAAAGCATCTAAAGATCTTGGCAACATGCCACCAAACATCGCAAACCCTGCTTACTTAGCTTCTCAAGCTCGTCGTTTAGCTGACGATTATGAGACAGTAAAGACTAAGATCATCGGTGAAGAAGAGATGGAAAAGCTGGGTATGACTTCATACTTAGCTGTAGGCCGTGGCTCTAAGAACGAATCTATGATGTCTATCATGGAGTACAAAGGCGCTGCTGATCCAAATGCAAAACCTATCGTTCTAGTCGGTAAAGGTCTTACTTTCGATTCAGGCGGTATCTCGCTTAAGCCAGGTGAAGGCATGGATGAGATGAAGTACGACATGTGTGGTGCTGCATCTGTATTCGGCACAATGAAAGCACTGGCGAAACTTAACTTGCCAATCAACGTTGTAGGTATCCTTGCAGGTTGTGAAAACATGCCTGGTAGCAATGCTTACCGCCCAGGTGACATTCTAACAACCATGTCAGGCCAAACCGTTGAAGTATTAAATACTGATGCAGAAGGTCGCTTGGTTCTATGTGATGCCCTAACTTACGTTGAGCGCTTTGAACCAGATTGTGTTGTCGATGTTGCTACGCTAACTGGTGCATGTGTTATCGCTCTAGGTCACCACATCAGTGGCGTTCTATCTAACCACAACCCACTGTCTCATGAACTTGTTAATGCTTCAGAGCAAGCAAGTGATCGCGCATGGCGTCTACCTATGGCAGACGAGTACCATGAGCAGCTGAACAGTCCGTTTGCTGATATGGCAAACATCGGTGGCCGCCCTGGCGGTACTATCACCGCAGGTTGCTTCCTGTCTAAATTCACTAAGAAGTACCACTGGGCTCACATCGACAGTGCAGGTACTGCGTGGAAGTCAGGTGCAGCGAAAGGCTCGACAGGTCGTCCTGTCTCAATGCTAGTCCAATTCTTATTGAACCGCAGCGGCCAAGAGACTGAAGAGCAATCTTCAAAATAATGAAAAGGGCCTACGGGCCCTTTTTTAATAAGCGCTATTTGTTAGACCCTGTTAACCAAGTAATATTGATATCCACGATTTTCAGTTCAAGTTTCGAGTGTTAAGTATGCAGACTGCCACGTTTTACATTGTGCCTTCAGACAGCCCGCAAGCCAGCGAAGATGGTTTTGCTCACTATGTGCTGTTTCTTGCTAAGCACTTTGCTACACAAGGCGCTAAACTTTATCTCAACTGCAATGACAAAGAACATGCCGAACGTATCGCTGAAGTTTTCTGGCAAGTCGAACCCAATGAATTTATTGCACATAACTTAGTTGGCGAAGGCCCAAAGTATTCAACCAACATCGAAATTGGCTATCAAGGCGTAAAACATAATTGGAATCGCCAACTGGTAATAAATCTGGCCGATAATAATACAACCTTTGCGAACGCCTTTGCTCAGGTGATAGACTTCGTTCCTTGCGAAGAAAAAGCTAAGCAACTCGCTCGAGAAAGGTATAAAATTTACCGTCAGGCTGGATATCAGCTACAAACTATCGAGATTCAACATCCATAGTCAAACCTCATAGTTAAAGCTATCTTTGGATTTAGATTCAAGAAGCTTCACTTATGAAGTTTGACCACGATTAACCATTCACAGTATCCGTTATAAGAGCACTATGGAAAAGACATACAACCCAACATCAATCGAACAAGCTCTGTATAAGACTTGGGAAGAGAAAGGCTACTTTAAGCCACACGGTGACACATCAAAAGAAGCTTACAGCATCATGATCCCGCCACCGAACGTCACTGGCAGCCTACACATGGGTCACGCGTTCCAAGATACGATCATGGATACGCTTATCCGTGCTCAACGTATGAAAGGCAAAAATACTCTTTGGCAAGTGGGTACTGACCACGCTGGTATCGCCACTCAAATGGTTGTTGAGCGTAAGATCGCCGCTGAAGAAGGCAAAACAAAACACGACTACGGCCGTGAAGCTTTCATCGACAAGATCTGGGAATGGAAAGGCGAATCAGGTGGCACGATCACTCAACAACTTCGTCGTCTTGGTGCTTCTGTAGATTGGGATCGTGAGCGATTCACTATGGATGACGGCCTATCGGCTGCGACTCAAGAAGTGTTTGTTCGTCTATACGAAGAAGACCTAATCTACCGTGGTAAGCGTCTAGTAAACTGGGATCCTAAACTGCACACTGCTATTTCTGATCTTGAAGTTGAAAACAAAGACAAAAAAGGTTTCATGTGGCACTTCCGCTACCCACTAGCGAACGGTGTTAAAACGGCTGATGGCAAAGACTACATCGTCGTTGCTACTACACGTCCAGAAACCATGCTTGGTGATACAGGCGTTGCGGTTAACCCTGAAGATCCTCGCTACAAAGATCTTATCGGTAAAGAAATCCTGCTTCCTATCGTTAATCGTCTTATCCCTATCGTAGGTGATGAGCACGCTGACATGGATAAAGGCACGGGTTGTGTAAAAATCACGCCAGCTCATGACTTTAACGATTACGAAGTGGGCAAGCGCCATAGCCTACCAATGATCAACATCCTAACGTTCAACGGTGATATCCGTGATGCGGCTGAAATTTTCACAACTAACGGTGAAGAGAGCGATGTGTATTCAACAGAGCTTCCTGCTAAATACCAAGGCATGGAACGTTTTGCTGCTCGTCGTGCAACGGTTGCTGAATTTGAAGAGCTAGGCCTACTTGAAGAAATCAAAGATCACGATCTAACCGTTCCTTACGGTGACCGTGGTGGTGTGGTTATCGAACCAATGCTGACAGACCAATGGTACGTGCGTACAGCACCTCTTGCTGCGCCTGCTGTTAAAGCCGTTGAAGATGGTGAGATCCAATTCGTACCTAAGCAATATGAAAACATGTACTTCGCGTGGATGCGTGACGTGCAAGACTGGTGTATCTCTCGTCAACTTTGGTGGGGCCACCGTATCCCAGCATGGTACGACAACGATGGTAAAGTTTACGTAGGTCGCACTGAAGAAGAAGTTCGTGAAAAGAACAACCTTTCACCGGTAATTGTTCTTAAGCAAGACAACGACGTTCTTGATACTTGGTTCTCTTCTGCACTTTGGACGTTCGGCACACAAGGCTGGCCTGAAGATACTGAAGCAATGAAAACATTCCACCCATCAGAAGTACTAGTATCTGGTTTTGATATTATCTTCTTCTGGGTTGCTCGTATGATCATGATGACCATGCACTTCGTGAAAGATGAAGATGGCAAGGCTCAAGTACCTTTCAAAACCGTTTACATGACGGGTCTTATCCGTGATGAAAACGGCGACAAGATGTCTAAGTCGAAAGGTAACGTACTTGATCCAATCGATATGATTGACGGCATCGGCCTTGAAGAGCTAGTAGAGAAGCGTTGTGGCAACATGATGCAACCTAAACTGGCTGCTAAGATCGAAAAAGCTACGCGTAAAACTTTCGAAGATGGTATCGAACCGTACGGTACTGATGCACTGCGTTTCACTCTTGCTGCTATGGCTTCAACTGGCCGTGACATCAACTGGGACATGAAGCGTCTTGAAGGTTACCGTAACTTCTGTAACAAGCTATGGAACGCAAGCCGTTACGTACTGATGAATACAGAAGAGCACGATTGTGGCATGTCACTGTCTGTTGAAGACCGTGCAAACATGGAATTCTCTCTAGCAGACAAGTGGATTGAATCTCAGTTTGAAGTTGCAGCGAAAGAGTTTAACGCTCACCTAGACAACTACCGTCTAGACATGGCGGCAAACACGCTTTACGAATTCATCTGGAACCAATTCTGTGACTGGTACCTAGAGCTAACGAAACCTGTGCTTTGGAAGGGTACTGAAGCTCAACAACAAGCGACTCGTTACACGCTTATTACGGTTCTTGAGAAGACTCTACGTCTTGCTCACCCTGTTCTTCCTTACATCACTGAATCTATCTGGCAGAGCGTTAAGCCGCTAGTAGACGGCGTTGAAGGCGAGACCATCATGACTCAAGCACTTCCTCAGTTTAATGAAGATAACTTCAATGCTGAGATCGTTGACGACATCGAATGGGTTAAAACTTTCATCACTGCTATCCGTAACCTACGTGCGGAATACGACATTGCACCAAGCCAAGGCTTGGAGATAATGATCAAAGTCGCTGATGAGAAAGATGCAGCTCGTATCGAAGCAAACAAGATCGTTCTTACTTCTCTAGCTAAGCTAGACGATATTAAAGTTCTAGCTGACGGCGAAGCAACTCCAGCTTGTGCAACTAAACTGGTTGGCAAATCTGAGCTGATGATCCCAATGGCGGGTCTTATCGACAAAGATGCTGAGCTTGCTCGTCTAGATAAAGAAGTAGCGAAAACTCACGGTGAGATTAAGCGTATCGAAGGTAAGCTAGGTAACGAAGGTTTTGTTGCTAAAGCACCTGAAATTGTTATCGCAAAAGAGCGTGAAAAGCTTGAAGGCTACCAAGAAACATTGGTTAAGCTTGAAGAGCAAAAAGCGACTATTGCTGCTTTATAATCGATGCGATAGTTTTTAAGTAAGAAAAAGGGCAGATAATAATCTGCCCTTTTTATTGTCTAAAATTCGGTTTCAATTGTTTGATTAATACATTTATCTTATATAACAATGACTTAAGCATTAACACTAGCCTTCACCAGTAAACAACTAATGTACGTCCCTCAATGATTCAATCCGTTCACCCAGTTCAGGATGAGAACTGAGCCATGTGGGTAGTTCAGCATGTCCATCAGAATTTTTTCCTAACAATTCAAACATCTCAATCATAGCTTGATTAGAACCATGCAGCTCGATCATCGAATAGGAAGCAAATGAATCCGCTTCTCGCTCTGCATCTTGTGATTGACCATTATTTGCAACAAACACACCAAGACCAGTAAGGTTATCAATGATCCCAGAGCTTTCACCAGTCAAAGCCGCCACAGTTACTGATAACAAACTTGATCGAACCAATACCTTCATTACATGCTGGTGCTGAACATGTCCTAATTCATGTAACAAGATACTGTCTAGTTGCTCTTCCGTTGTAGTCAATCTAACGAGATCATCTAATACGATGATTGTCCTAGCACTCAGCGCAAAAGCATTGGCGCCAAGCTCTGAAGAACGAAAAACCAACTGTACATCGCCTTCAATACTCATTTTTTGCAGCTGCCTTTCAAAGCGCTGTCGAATGTGGCGCTGTCGTTCTTCCGACAGAGTGGAGATCTCAAAGAACTGTTCATCTAAAGACTCTAAAACCTGATTTTCAACCAGCCTAGGCACCGAATCAGGTAGATAAGTGACTATTTGATGAGTTAACCACGGGATCCCATGAGTGAACATAGAAATAGTAAGTAACACGAGAACAACACTACTAACTAAGATAGCCGTAATGTTCTTCTCTAATTTACCTAAGAAATTATGTTTACCTCTGTCTCTCAAATAGGCGTCCAACTCATCACTTTCCTCAGAGATAAATTGCCATCCATCTGGGAATTTGAGCTTTGTTGGAGCGGATCCAACGCCTCGCATAATTTCAACACGTTCAAAATATGCAGAAACAATAGAGCCATCCACACTCAGGAGTAGTTTATCAGGGTGAGAGATATCTAAAATGGCCTCGCAGCGTTCAGAACTACGAGGCGGGTGTGCAACACCAGAGATCATTTAGCCAATACCAAGATCAACATTAAACGCTTGAGCTATTTCATCAGAAATAGCCGATTCCACATCAGACGGTTGGTCGTTTGCTACTAGTAAATCTAAGTTACCTTGAACATACGTATTCTCCGACAAGTAGTTCATCGTTCTTACCATCACCCATGGTCTAGCTAACCCGAGGGTAATCAATTGAAGTAAGAAGTTAGTCAATACTAAAAACATGTAGCTTTTTATCGTTAATGTCGAAGCAAAACTTAACGTTGAATCGGCCTCATTTTCTTTTCCTTCAAGCACTAATTCAGAGAAGGTGTAATTTCTAATTTTAACTTGAATGTAAGCAGCAATCGCAATACTCATAACAATGAAAGCAAAGTAATAAGCAACCATCATTGAAGTCAAACTTCCGTTGTTAGCGATTTCGGATAACGACTCAGGGTTGCTGATCATGTTGAAGCCAACGGCACTGAAGAGAGCCAAAACGGCAACAATAGAGACAACCAGCCATGCAATCATACTGGTTAAGTATACTTTGAAATAAAAGCCATCTTGGTAATCAGCTTTAAACTGACGATCGCCATAGCGATAACCATTAGAAAAATAATTGGCGATACCGGCAAGTAACCAGGATTGTAAATAAACATAAGAAGGTATGGATATTAAAATGGCGATACCACCAGCAATCATGTTCATTTGCATCGTAAATATTATTGCCATAATTGCCGTAAATACGCCGACACCGACAACAAGACCACGCCCAAGAATTGCCCAGTAGGCTCCGGAAACAGTACCATGGAAAGAGAAGTGAACATTTCGAAAGCTTGTCATTGCCGAATCAAAACGAGCATTACTGCGAGATAACAATGGTAACAATGCAAAAAAAACCAGTAATAAAACCAATGCAACCTGAGGAGCAAATTGATTACTGATTCCCCAAGCGACTACACAAATCAACGCAATGATTCGCCCTTTCAATATTTGCATGGGCTTACCATGATATTCAAAGCTATCACTACCAATAAATGTATTCCCATAAAAGTAACGTTTATTTCGAACTTTCGCCCAAGCCGAATAAATACCGAGCGTGATCACTGATAGTAGAATGTTAACAATCCATATTCCAAAATACTCTTTCCCTTTTCCACTAAAGAGAACCTTAGTTTCCAACGCTTTGTTTTCCATTTTAACTCCATCTGACGTTCATCATTAAATCATGCGCATCTTGGTGCGCATTGAGAGATTGCACGCTATAGAAACACGCCGTGCTAATCAATAACCTGAATGGATAAATCAAAGGGAGTTATCATAATTTTTTCAAATAATAACAAGGAGTTAAATAAGCCTTAATAATATATTTATCACTATACAGTTACATTCAACCAGAAATTATTTTACCCCTAGAATCCTTTGATAGGTTTCATCTATCGAATTAATTCCTACAACCCATTTTAACTAATGATAATAATTCTCAATAATAGACCTATCGAAACAACACAACGATTGAGTAATTATCATGAAAAAGACACTAACCTTTGCCGCATTACATTTTACTATCGCATTTAGTGTCGCTTACGTACTAACAGGCGACATCTTAATTGGCAGCTTAATTGCCATGATTGAGCCCTCTGTGAATACTGTGGCCTTCTATTTTCATGAAAAGGCTTGGGCTCAAGTTCCAGCGCTTAAAGCTCGTCAGTGGATGACTAAATTAAAAACAGCAAGCTTCGCTACTATCCACTTTAGTGTTGCCTTTACCGTTGTCTACTTATTGACTGGCGATGCCTTTGTTGGTGGTGTGATGGCAACGTTAGAACCCGCTTTGAATACCGTGGCTTACTACTTCCATGAGAAAGTTTGGCTACGAAAAGCAGAAAGCCAAACAACACAGCCACAGTTTTGTTTGCACCAACACGCTTAACCTAGAGAGTTTATTGTTGACATGGTTGCGACGCGCAATTAAATTATAGTTGTACATCGCAACCATATTGAGAGGCAACATGACTTCAGCACAACTTAGAGAATTATCACGTCAGCTCGTTCGACAGCTTGGAATGCTCGACAAAGATTGTGGTGATATTGCCCTACCTCCGATTCAAGCGCATACGCTTATCGAACTAGAGCAGCAGCCATTAACCGTGAATCAATTAGCGGATAAGCTCAATATTGATAAGTCCAACGCCAGTAGAGCAGTCAATAATCTAGCGAAGAACTCGTTAATCCAAACCTCGCCACACCCCAACGATAAGCGCAGTGTTGTTGCTTCAGTAACAGAGCAAGGGATAAACACTCTTGCCAAACTTCACAATCAACAAAATCAATTTTATGACTCGGTACTTGAGCGTTTAACGGAAGCGGAAACTCAACAAGTTTCGGGGGGAATCGAGCACTACCTTAAAGCACTGCAACAAAGCCACGCTTCAAGTGATGTGGTGGTTCGTCCCCTACAACAGCAAGACAACACCGTAGTGGCCAATGTAATTCGCCAAGTCTCTTATGAGAACGGGCTAACCGAAGATAAAGGTTATGGTGTAGCAGATCCCACCTTAGAAGACATGTTTAGCGTTTATAACAATGAAAGATCTCAGTATTGGGTAATTGAACTTGATGGAAAGGTTGTCGGTGGTGGTGGATTTGCACCATTAGCAGGTATGCCAGAAGTCTGTGAATTGCAAAAGATGTACTTCTTGCCAGAAACAAGAGGCAAAGGCTTAGCTAAGAGGTTGGTTAATATGTCGATGGAGAAAGCTAAGGAACTGGGTTATCAACATATGTATCTAGAAACGACTGAATGCCTTAATGCTGCCGTTAAACTTTACGAAAAATTGGGCTTTGAACACCTTGATTCAGCTTGGGGAGAAACAGGCCATGACGCTTGTGAAGTTGTCATGGCCAAAACGCTATAATGTGTTTTTGAAATAGGGTTAGCGTCGGCAGTTCATCAGATGACAAGCAAGTGAGCGAATTGATTCCTTACGTAACGGGCTAATTAAATAACCGCTAACTACGCAAAAAATTACTGACGCAAGAAGCTGGATTCAAGGCGACAAAAGAGCTCTCTTCCTGCCCATCAAGTACCACTTCTAACGAGTATAAATGTTTAGGGTTAGGATTCTCAATATCAAAAATGATCGGTGCCTCAACCTGGAAAACAACACCCGTATGTTCTGCTCGCACATCTATCGGCATCACCAACGTCATACCATTAAACTTGATTGATGCCGATATTAGCCCCGGCTTTAGCGTTTGATAGATAACATCCACTTTGAACTCACAACCACCACCGTAATGCCAGATCTGCTCTGTCACAACTTGCTCAAGCTTGACGTGACGAACGAACTGCAGATATGGCGCTTGCCAGATTCCGATACGAGAATCCGATTTAGCGACAGCCGGTGAAGAGACTGACTCATCCATATCCTCTTCAAGCAACAGGCTCTCCTCTTCTTCAAGGAAAAGAATCTCAAAACGGTTGCGACCAGACTGCATGTAAGGTCGAATATCTTTACGGTATTCGACTTGGCTACCATCACAATCAAACACAGCCACACCATTGAGTCGCACTTCCGCAAAGTAATCAACACCTGCCATTACTAACTCAACAAACGGGCACGCCAACATCGCATCATCCACTTCGATGTCATGCATCAGGTGCCACTCTTGCTCTGCGATTTCACTTTCACTCAAGCTATCAGGAAGCTTTGAACTTAACGGAGCCGGAAAGGTAATGTCATCTTGTGGAATAGAGAGATCCGTTAGTGGCGATATTTGCCAAAGACCATCGAGAGGTAATCGCATAGCATTCCTTGAGCTAGATCAATTTTGACCGCATTATAATGAATGAATGCATATAAAGACATTTATTTTTCTGAGGATAAAAAAATGCCAGCTCAAGGCTGGCATTCTTTAAAACTGGGAAGAAATTACTCTTCGTCTTCATCATCTTCGTCTGGGTAGATAGCATCTTCACCTTCGTAGTAAGTGCCCCAACCGTCGTAGATAATGTCAAACTTCTCTGCAAGATTTACAAGCTTCTCAACTTGCTCATCAATCGCTTCTGCATTCAGAGTACACTGCATCGTTGCATCACAACAAAGTAGCTTGTTGCCATCTTCGTCTTCTGTCTCTTCAGCTTCAAGCACTTCAAAGCCCATTTTGAATGCTTCAACAACGGCTTTCTCAAGTACTGCGAAATCTTCAGCAAAAAGGTGATGCTCGATATCGTATAGAGCTTCAGGATCGCTACCATCTTCGATTAGTGCTTCAATGATGTCGCGAGTCTCTCCTTTTTGAAATTCAATTAATTCCGCTACTGATAGATATTCATCTTCGTGAGACATGTGTCTGCTCCAGAGTGTTGACTATGAAAAGATCAAATTTGATTGCCACGAAATATGGCATGGATCGCCTAGAAAAGCCACCTAGATCAGGTATAGAAGAGTAAGTTTATCGCTAGATAACAGAGGGGATATCAATTAAAAAGTGAAATCAAAATCACAGAAACAAATTTTCAACATATTATTAACTATCGTGTGTTTTAGCATTTCATTTTTATTGCTACTTTTCGTCTTACTTCTCTAAAACTGAGTGGTTAGTCATATCAAATGCATACTGACGATCACTTCATTGGTGCATAAGATCTCATTTTAGAGTGGATAATTGCATAAATTTTGAATGGAAAATCATGTTCACCAAGCAAAATGGATTATCGGATTACTGAAATTTGAGCATAGAACCGCAAAAAGTTTGTTCTAGCATTGAGTCTTTCAATTGGATTTTAATATCACTAATTTTTAATTAATTAGCATTAAAATCCAATAATTGAGAAATAACACAACCTTTACGCAATTTTCAAAACTTGCATATTACGAACAAGCTTGTCATAAATAGACGCTGGATTAATAGTAAGGATGCAAAATGAGTAAGCTGTACGTTGGCTCCGAAGTCGGTCAATTAAGACGAGTTCTCCTAAATCGACCTGAAAGGGCACTCACCCACCTCACCCCTTCTAACTGTCATGAGTTACTCTTTGATGATGTACTTGCAGTAGAAGCCGCAGGTGAAGAACACGATGCCTTTGCGACGACACTTCGTAACCAAGACGTTGAAGTGTTATTACTGCATGACCTACTGGTTGAGACACTCGCTGTGGCTCAAGCTCGTGAGTGGCTACTGACGACTCAAATCTCAGACTTCCGTTACGGCCCTACATTCGCACGTGATTTAAGAGAATACCTTGCTCAAATGGACAACGAGCACTTAGCCACGATCCTACTGGGTGGTTTAGCCTACTCTGAACTTCCTATTAAATCTTCTTCAATGCTACCGAAGATGCACCGCCCGCTTGATTTCGTTATTGAGCCGCTACCCAACCATCTATTTACCCGCGATACTTCTTGTTGGGTTTATGGAGGTGTGTCTCTTAACCCGATGATGATGCCTGCTCGTCAACGAGAAACGAATCACTTGCGAGCAATTTACCGCTGGCACCCTGTATTCGCAGGCCAAGATTTCATTAAGCACTTCGGTGATGAAGATCTTCACTATGACAACGCGAATATTGAAGGTGGAGATGTACTGGTTATCGGTAAAGGTGCCGTGCTTATCGGTATTTCAGAGCGTACTAAGCCACAAGGTGTTGAAAACCTAGCCGCTAGTTTATTCAAATCTGGTCAAGCTAAAGAAGTGATTGCGATTGATTTACCGAAACACCGCTCTTGTATGCACCTTGATACAGTAATGACGCACATGGATATCGACACATTCTCAGTCTATCCAGAGATCGTTCGTAAAGACCTAGATACTTGGCGCTTAACGCCGAAAGAAAATGGCGAAATGCGAGTAGAGAAAGCTGAAAACTACCTAACAGCGATTGAAGGCGCACTGGACCTCGATCAACTGAAGATCATCACAACCGGTGGTGATAACTACGAAGCTGAACGTGAGCAGTGGAATGACGCTAACAACGTACTGACGGTGAAACCGGGTACGGTTATCGGCTATGAGCGTAATGTTTACACCAATGAAAAATACGACAAAGCAGGAATCGAAGTTCTGACGATTCCGGGCAATGAGCTAGGTCGTGGCCGAGGTGGCGCTCGCTGTATGAGTTGTCCTATCGAAAGAGACGGTATCTAAGCCACAAAACTCAATAAAGCAAGCACACTAACTTATCTAGGCCAGTACCATTGTACTGGCCTTTTTTATCAAATTAATAAAATAAATATTCACAAATATAGCATTTTTATGTTTAACTGAGTTCTTCATTGATTCTATATACGCAAGGAGCGAGAGATGGCCTTTAATCTTCGCAATCGTAACTTTCTAAAACTTCTCGACTTTACTCCTAAAGAGATTCAGTTTTTACTCGACCTGTCTGCCGACCTTAAAAAAGCTAAGTATGCAGGTACAGAGCAGAAAAAGCTTAACGGTAAAAACATCGCTTTGATCTTTGAAAAAGCATCCACTCGAACTCGATGTGCTTTTGAGGTAGCTGCTTTTGATCAAGGCGCTCAAGTCTCTTATTTAGGCCCTTCTGGTTCTCAGATTGGTCAGAAAGAATCAATGAAAGATACGGCGCGTGTATTAGGTCGCATGTACGATGGCATTGAATACCGAGGGTTTGGCCAAAGCATTGTCGAAGACCTAGGCGCTTATGCTGGTGTACCGGTTTGGAATGGCTTAACCAATGAGTTCCACCCTACTCAGATCTTGGCTGATTTCCTCACTATGCTTGAGCATGGTCGCGGTAAACATCTACACCAAATCAGCTTTGCTTACCTTGGTGATGCACGTAACAACATGGGTAACTCTCTGTTAGTGGGTGCCGCGAAAATGGGCATGGATATTCGCCTTGTCGCGCCAAAAGCATTTTGGCCAGAAGAGCACCTTGTCGAAGAGTGCCAAGCTATCGCGCAAAGTACAGGTGCAAAAATCACGCTGACAGAAGACGTTGCCGAAGGTGTGAAAGGCTGTGATTTCCTTTATACCGATGTTTGGGTTTCTATGGGTGAAGCGCCAGAAGCTTGGGACGAACGTGTTGCTGTAATGACACCTTACCAAGTGAATATGGATGTCATTAAGCTCACAGGTAACCCTCAAGTGAAATTCATGCATTGCCTGCCCGCTTTCCACAACAATGAAACCGTGATCGGCCAGCAAGTTGCAGACAAATATGGAATGAACGGCTTAGAAGTCACTGACGAAGTCTTTGAATCGGATTACTCAATTGTATTTGATGAAGCAGAGAATCGCATGCATACCATCAAAGCGGTAATGGTTGCGACTCTGGGCCAATAGCGAACACTGAAAGTAAACAAAAGCTTGATGTAATCGCTTGCGCTCACAAATTGAAAGCGTATAATTCTCGGCAATTTGTCTGAGAGTAGTGAAAATGACGCCAAGCAATGTTGTGATAAAACATAATGATATTGTGAAAACACATAATAAAATTGTGAAAACACCAAATATTGCTCGCAAGCTAGCATGCTTGCCAGGCCGTCTATTCTGCTTTTCAGCACTTTTTTAAAGCCTCCCATTATGGGGGGCTTTTTTATGGCCAATACATTATTGTGGGGAAGAAGATCATGGCGAATTCGCTCTATCAAAAGCACATCATCTCAATTCCAGAGCTTTCTCGTGAAGAGCTAGAATTAATTGTTCAAACGGCAGGTCAGCTAAAGGCTGAACCAAACCCAGAACTCATCAAGAACAAAGTTGTTGCCAGCTGCTTCTTCGAACCTTCAACGCGAACTCGTCTCTCTTTTGAAACGGCTATTCAACGCATCGGTGGTGATGTGATTGGTTTCGACAGTGGTGGTAACACCTCACTGGCGAAGAAAGGCGAAACGCTAGCGGACTCGGTACAGGTTATCTCTTCATACGTTGATGCTTACGTAATGCGTCATCCTCAAGAAGGTGCTGCGCGTCTGGCTTCTGAGTTTTCTAACGGTGTACCGGTTATTAACGCAGGTGACGGCGCAAACCAACACCCAACACAAACGCTATTAGACCTATTCTCTATCGCTGAGACACAAGGTCGCCTAGACAACCTCAACGTTGCATTCGTTGGTGACCTTAAGTACGGCCGTACGGTTCACTCGTTGACTCAAGCGCTAGCGAAGTTCGATAACATCTGTTTCTACTTCGTAGCACCTGAAGCACTGGCGATGCCAGACTACATTTGCGAAGAACTTGATGAAGCGGGTATCAAGTATCAACTGCTGACAGACATGGAAGATGTCATTCCAGAACTTGATGTCTTGTACATGACTCGAGTTCAAAAAGAGCGCTTCGATGAATCGGAATATGCGCACATCAAATCAGCGTACATCCTGACTGCTCCGATGCTGGAAAATGCACGTGATAATCTAAAGGTTCTTCACCCTCTTCCTCGTGTTGATGAAATTACTGTCGATGTCGATAAAACACCTTACGCTTACTACTTCCAGCAAGCAGAGAACGGTGTTTACGCACGTGAAGCACTGCTAGCCCTTGTTCTTAACGAAACGCTGTAGAGGAGAGATATCATGTCTAAAGAGACTCAATTAAAAGTTGAAGCAATCAAGAACGGAACGGTTATCGACCATATCCCAGCCAACATCGGGATCAAGGTACTCAAACTGTTCGACATGCATAACTCAAATCAGCGAGTAACGATTGGCCTAAACCTGCCATCTTCTGCTCTAGGCGGCAAAGACTTACTCAAGATAGAGAATGTTTTTATCACTGAAGAACAGGCGAGCAAGTTAGCACTTTACGCACCTCACGCAACGGTAAACCAAATCGAAGATTACGAAGTGGTTAAGAAGCTACCACTAGAACTTCCTGAGCAAATCAACGATGTGTTTGAGTGTCCAAACACCAACTGTATTACTCACAATGAGCCCGTAGAAAGCAGCTTTAAGATCTTTGAAAAGAAAGAAGATATTCGATTGAAGTGTAAGTACTGCGAAAAAGTCTTCTCTCGTGAGATCGTGACAGAAAGATAACGTCATACGGCAACGCCGATCGAACGCAAAAACTATTCAATACCTCGCCTGTGCGGGGTATTTTGCTCTTTACCTATCCTAAGTTTGAAGGCACACTAAAAATTGCTTTTTATCCAATAACTGACGGAATAACCAATGACTAAAGTACTTCACACAGAATCTGCTCCAGCTGCAATCGGCCCATACGTACAAGGTGTTGACCTTGGCAATATGGTTCTGACTTCTGGTCAAATCCCAGTAAACCCAGCAACTGGTGAAGTATCTGCTGATATCGCAGAGCAAGCTCGCCAATCTCTAGACAACGTTCAAGCGGTTGTTGAAGCTTCTGGCCTGACTGTAAAAGACATCGTAAAACTAACGGTATTCGTTAAAGACCTAAACGACTTCGGCACAGTAAACGAAGTTTACGGTAAGTTCTTTGATGAGCACGGCGTTGCAAATTACCCTGCACGTTCATGTGTTGAAGTAGCTCGTCTACCAAAAGATGTAGGTATCGAGATCGAAGCTATTGCGGTTCGCAAATAGGTTCTTCCTCTAGAATAAACGGTTTCTAGTAAACAAGTTGGCATGAAGCTGAGCGTTTATCAGATACAAAAAAGGTTGCCCAATTGGCAACCTTTTTTATTGTTCATCGTTTCACTTAGATGATTACTTCTTATTAAGCTCAATCACTTCTTTGTCTAACTCTTCAAGCTTAGCAGCCATCTGCTCACGGGCTAAGTTAGCCAGTTGACGAACATTAGACTTATCGTAATCTTCAGTGCTGATTGGTGGTAGCATTTCAACAATCACATGACCATTGTTCCAACGGTTCAGCTTCACGCCACCAGTTGAGCTACACACGATAGGGATAATAGGTAAGCCAGCGCCAATCGCAGCATGGAAAGCACCCGTTTTGAATGGCAACAAACCACGACCACGAGAACGAGTCCCCTCAGGGAACATCCATACTGAAACATCACTATCTTTAAGGCTAGTAACCACTTGGTCAATCGTACCTACCGCTTTGCTGCGGTTAGCTCGGTCGATTAGGATATTACCCGTCAACCAGTATAGCTGACCAAAAAGAGGCATCCACGCTAGGCTTTTCTTGCCTACTGTCACAACTTTAGGTGTTACCGCTGATGAAATCGTGAATAGATCCCAGCTGTTTTGGTGGTTTGCAACGTAAACATGTTGGCCACGAGAGTAAGCATCTTCCGGGATGCGAAGCTCTAACTTCATGCCAAAGATTTTCGACATGCGACCGAAATAACGGCCAAAGGTAAATACGTGTTTCGGGTTACGTGGGCTTAATAGACAGTAGCCACAACCAAATACAAACATAAGAATCGCAAATATCGCCACTGCGAAAATACGTAATATTGCTATCATTTTGCTCCTCACAACCGCCAAGTTGATTCATCTATTCACACAAAATAGGCAATAGATTCACTTGCGGTAAATACAACTATAAAAAAGCCGAAACCAAGGTTCCGACTTTTATGTTTTCATCTTACTGATTCATGAATCCACTAACCTAAGTTAGTTCGACTCGCTAAATCGTGTAATGTTTGCGCCTAAAGCTGAAAGTTTATCTTCAATCTTATCGTAGCCACGATCGATGTGATAAATACGGTCAACGATAGTTTCGCCTTGGGCAATACAGCCAGCAATAACTAGACTCGCAGATGCACGAAGATCCGTTGCCATTACTTGAGCGCCGCTTAACTTCTCAGTTTCACCACAGATAGCCGTGTTGCCTTCGATTTCTGCTTTTGCACCCATTCGCTGTAACTCAGGAATGTGCATAAAGCGGTTTTCAAAGATAGTCTCAGTGATAACACCACTGCCCTTCGCCATCATGTTGAGCAGAGTAAACTGTGCTTGCATGTCGGTTGGGAAACCTGGGTGAGGTGCTGTTACGATTTTCACCGCTTTCAGCTCACGATCTGTCATATCAAGGCTGATCCAGTCTTCGCCCGTTTCAACCTTCGCACCCGCTTCTTCAAGCTTCGCTAATGCAGCTTCAAGAAGATGAGCGTTGGTGTTGCGACAAACCACTTTACCGCCAGAAACAGCAGCAGCAACAAGGAACGTACCCGTTTCGATACGGTCAGCAACCACAGAGTGATGACCACCACCAAGACGTTCAACGCCTTCGATAGTAATCGTGTCTGTACCTGCGCCAGAAATCTTAGCACCTAGTTTGTTTAGGAAATCAGCCGTATCAACAATCTCAGGCTCACGCGCTGAGTTATCTAATACAGTTGTACCTTCCGCTAGCGTTGCTGCACACATGATAGTAATGGTGGCACCCACACTTACTTTATCCATCACGATGTGCGCGCCTTTCAAACGGCCGTCAACACTTGCTTTTACATAACCATCTTCCAACTTAATGGTCGCACCTAGTTGCTCTAGGCCATGGATATGTAAATCAACAGGTCGAGCGCCAATTGCACAACCACCAGGAAGTGACACTTGGCCTTCACCAAAACGAGCGACTAGAGGACCTAAAGCCCAAATAGAAGCACGCATTGTTTTTACTAAATCATAAGGCGCACAAAATTCATTAATCTCGCTGCCATCAACATGAACACTACCGTTACGTGATACTTTTGCGCCTAAACGCTTAAGTAGTTCCATCGTAGTATCGATGTCACGTAGGTGAGGAACATTACTCACTTCAACCGGCTCTTCAGCAAGGATTGAGGCGAATAAAATAGGTAGCGCTGCATTTTTTGCGCCTGAGATCGTCACTTCACCGCTTAACGGCTTATCCGATCCAATAACTCGAAACTTTTCCATCATAAACCTTAAAGTGACATCAGTTTCTTATCACGTTCCCACTCTTCTGGCGTGAAAGCCTTAATAGAAAGAGCATGGATGTCATTGCGTTGAATGTATTCCATTAGTGGGCCGTAGATTAGTTGCTGCTTCTTAACTCGATTCATGCCATCAAAACATGCATCAACCGCAACAACTTCGTAATGACTGCCTTCACCCTTCACGAAAATCTCCTGAAGGTTCAGTGCCGCTGCTAATAATTCTTGTACTTTTGTGCTGTCCACAAATAGCTCCTGCCTAATTTTTTATGTGTTCTGCCATCATTGGCTGGATATTGCTCAATTGGAACAACGTTCGTAATTGTTCTGGCACGAAACTGAGCATTATATGACAGTTTTGATTTTTTGCATGCTCTAATAAGTGAATTAGCATCACCATTCCTGCTGAATCGACTCGATTTATATGGCTAAGGTCAATTTCAACGCTCGATTCCGTCGTTTGCCACTTTTCCAATATACGCCAGATTGCAGGGACACTGTCTCGGTCTATATCACCGAGCAGCTGATACTCTTTAGAGCTTAGTGCTTGCCATTGAGAGTGGCTCATTATTTATTACTCTCAAAACGAATCGGTTGTGCTGCAAGTTTCTCTAATTCATCGGCAACTTGTAAGATGCCTTCTTGACGAATTTTAGTATTCCACTCTGATTGCTTGCTCGATAATAGGCTAATACCTTCAGCAACCATATCAAACGCCTTCCACTCGCCCGACTTCTTGTCTTTGCGTAACTTAAATTCAAGCTTAATGTTTGGTCGCGGCGTATCTATGATACTAACCTTAATACTGGTAATACGGCTATCTGCTTTGATTTTTGGCTCAGGACCAAATTCAATCGTCTGATCCGAGTACTGAGTCAGTACTTGAGCATAAGAAGATACAAGGTATTTACGGAACGCATCGATAAACACGCCTACGTCTTTTCTATCCGCACCTTTCAAGTTTGGACCTAGCAGTTTAAGAGCCGCATATTGAGCATTAACATAGGGCATCAACTCTTCTTCCACAATGACCTTCAATAACTCAGGATCTTGCTGGATATTCTCTTGCTCACTCTTCAAACGATCAAATGCCACTTCAGCAACTTGCGTCATCATCTGATAAGGCTGAGTGCGATCAATCGATTCTGAAGCAAAAACTTGAGCAGAAACAAGTGAAGCCATTGCTACCATAAACATTGATTTCAAGTAACCGATAGCTTTTAAATGACTAATATCTTTTAAATGACTAATAGTTTTCAACATCATCTTACTCCTTAGCTTCGCTGTCATCAGAGCCACCAACGCTATACAGCACTTGGCCAATCAAATCTTCTAGTACTAATGCTGACTTGGTGTCTTCAATAGAATCACCATCAACCAACATTTCTTCATCATCAAAAATGAAGCCAGGAACCAGACTGATGTACTGCTCACCGATTAAGCCAGACGTTAAGATTTGAGCACTAGAGGTATCTGGAAATTGTGAGTACTTCGCATCAATAGATAAATCAACGACAGGAAGGTAACTCTCGCTATCAAGCTCAATACTTTTAACTCGACCGACAACGACGCCACCCACCTTCACTGGAGAGCGAACTTTTAGGCTACCAATGTTGTCAAAAGTCGCTTTTAGATTGTAAGTATGGTTCGAACCTAAGCCTTTTACGTCAGCGACTTGAAAGATCATGATTAAGATTGCGCAAATTCCGACAATAACAAAGGTGCCGACCCATAATTCTAATTTTCGAGTTTGTTGCATGATTAATTCCCAAACATCAATGCGGTAAGAACAAAATCTAGCCCTAATACCGCTAGAGAAGAGTGCACTACAGTGCGTGTGGTTGCCTGACTAATACCTTCTGAGGTCGGTACCGCATCATAACCATTAAAAAGTGCGATCCAAGTTACTGTGATAGCAAAGACCATACATTTGATCGTGCTGTTACCAATATCTCGACCTAGCTCAACGGAAGACTGCATCGCAGACCAGAAACTGCCGTGGTCAATGCCCTTCCAATCAACACCAACTAACTGAGCCCCCCAAATCCCGACCGCCATAAAGATCATGGCGAGCAGTGGCATTGAGATAAGCCCGGCCCAAAGGCGTGGCGCAATAATGCGTTTGAGAGGATCGACGGCCATCATTTCAAGGCTAGAGATCTGTTCGGTTGCTTTCATTAAGCCGATCTCAGCCGTTAACGCTGAACCTGCGCGGCCTGCAAACAATAACGCAGTCACCACTGGGCCCAACTCACGTAACAATGAAAGCGCGACCATTTGACCAAGATTACCCTCAGCACCGTAGTCGATTAACACGACATAGCCTTGCAGGCTGAGCACCATGCCAATAAACAAACCCGAAACTAAAATGATAGCTAATGACTGAACACCAACGCTATAAAGTTGTTTAACGAATAAAGGGAAATTCTTTAGTCTCGGGATTCCAAGCAAAGCCCCAAATAGCATCAGGCTTGCTCGACCAAATGACTCACAGATCGCAAGTGTTCGCTTACCGACACCCGCAATAGCTTTAACAATCATATTAAAACAAATCCTCTTTTAAGCTCTTCGCAGGAAATCTAAACGGCACAGGGCCATCCGCGTCACCTTGCAAAAATTGCTGCACTCTCGGATCGCTGTTGTTGTACAACTCATCAGGCGCACCAGCAGCAATGATTTTTCCATCAGCCATCAGATAAACCCAATCGGCAATACTCATCACCTCAGGCACATCGTGAGAAACGACAATAGAGGTTAAGCCCAAAGCTTGATTGAGATTGCGGATCAGCTCAACCAAGACGCCCATAGTGATCGGGTCTTGGCCAACAAATGGTTCATCGTACATGATGAGTTCAGGATCCAGTGCGATCGCACGGGCCAACGCAGCACGTCTCGCCATCCCACCAGACAATTCACTCGGCATCAATTGCGCAGCACCTCGTAACCCTACTGCTTCAAGCTTAAGTAATACGATGGTACGAATGAATTTTTCGTTAAGTTCAGTATGCTCTCGCAGCGGAAACGCCACATTATCAAAGACATTAAGATCAGTAAAAAGTGCACCCGATTGGAAAAGCATGCTCATTTTCTTGCGGGCTTGATATAGCTTACGACGTGATAATGCAGGGATATTGTCGCCATCAAACCAAATTTCGCCCTCATCTGGCGGTAATTGTCCGCCAATCAAACGCAGCAAGGTCGTTTTACCGATCCCTGACGGGCCCATGATTGCGGTTATTTTGCCTTGAGGCACCTCTAAACTGATGTCATCAAAGATAACGCGCTCACCGCGTGAGAAGCTGAGGTTCTTAACTTTCACAAGCTCAGTGTTCAACATATTTTTGTTGTTTCCTTGCTTTAAAATACGCCAATTATGGCTGCAATAATAATGAGTCTACTTTAGAATTAAAAGCACTGTTCAATTAATTCATATTAAACAGAAATCTATGCAGGAATTTGAAAGCATTAGAAAATTATCTATTGAGCTCTCTTTCTTGCCTGCTAACTGGTAATTAATTTGCCGAGTGACTTCCCTTTTATCTAGCAACAAGTCAAAATTAGCGGTTAATTCTCCGTTTTTTATTAATTTTTAGGAATCATCATGCTTGAAGCGATTGCGTTTCTTATTATCGGTCTAGGTTTTTTGGTGTGGAGCGCAGATAAACTGGTTTATGGAGCCGCTGCTCTTGCTCGCAACTTTGGTATCTCACCATTAGTTATCGGTATGACGATTCTAGCAATGGGGTCTTCAGCTCCTGAAATGATGGTTTCAGCAACAGCTGCTCTTGATGGAAAAACAGATACAGCTGTAGGTAACGTTCTCGGTTCTAACATCGCCAACATCGCACTGATTTTGGGTATTACAGCGCTTATCAAACCGCTATCAATTAGCTCTGGTGTGATTCGCCGTGAACTACCATTGATGATTGGTGTGACTCTACTAGCGGGCGCTTTGCTGTGGGACAACCATTTAGGGTTCTACGAAGGCGTATTGTTGTTTGTTCTTTTTGCCGCATTCTTATTCGCGATGCTGCAAATCAGCCGCAGTGAGAAAAAGAACGGCGATGCCTTCCTTGAAGAACAAGAATCTGAAGTTCCTGAAGGCGTGAGCAACCCTAAAGCCGCAATGTGGGTGGTAGTTGGTCTGATAATTCTGCCTCTAGCTGCCAACATGTTGGTTGATAACGCGGTTGTTATCGCGAAGTTCTTTGGCATGAGCGACCTTGTGATTGGTTTAACCATTATTGCCGTTGGTACAAGTCTGCCTGAGCTAGCAGCATCACTTGCTGGCGTAATGAAGGGTGAAGATGATATGGCCGTGGGTAATATCATTGGCTCGAACGTATTCAACATCCTTGCTGTTATGGGTATCCCTGGCATCCTCAACCCTTCAGTCTTGAGCGAGTTTGCGATGGGGCGTGATTTCTGGGTAATGCTAGGTGTATCGCTACTTCTTGTTGTAATGGCACTAGGTAAATCACGTAGTGTGAATCGTATTGAAGGCGGTGTGTTAATAGTGACATTCGTGGCCTACCAAGCTTACCTACTTATGAACATGTCAGCTTAATTATTGATTTAACTTCCCGTACTTGGAGTATTTAATGTCTCAGTCATTCGATTATCGCAGTGTTGCAAAGCAAGTTTTGGAAACCGAAGTTGCAGGTCTTACTCAATTGGACCAATATTTTAATGATGACTTTTGCAATGCTTGCGACCTTATCCTGAACAACAAAGGCAAAGTGGTTGTGATGGGCATGGGAAAATCTGGCCACATTGGCAAAAAAATAGCAGCAACATTAGCAAGTACTGGGACATCCGCTTTCTTCGTACACCCAGGGGAGGCTGCGCACGGTGACTTAGGGATGATCGGGGCTGGCGATGTTGTGATAGCAATATCCAACTCTGGCGAATCAGGTGAAATCCTAAGCTTATTCCCGGTATTGAAGCGTTTGAACATCAAGATTATCAGCATGACAGGTAAGCCAGCATCAAACATGGCGACTTTGTCTGATATTCATTTACAAATATCAGTGCCAGAAGAAGCGTGCCCATTAGGGCTTGCACCAACAACCAGCACCACGGCAACCTTGGTGATGGGTGATGCATTAGCCGTCGCACTTTTACAAGCCAGAGGCTTTACTGCGCAAGATTTTGCTTTGTCCCACCCTGGCGGCGCTTTGGGTCGACAACTATTATTGAAGCTTGAAGATATCATGCATACGGGCGATGCACTCCCAGTGGTAGCACCGGAAGCATTGGTACGAGACGCTCTTTTGGAGATATCTCAAAAAGGCTTGGGGATGACGGCAGTCGTAGGTGAAGACGGTCTAATGGCCGGTATTTTTACTGATGGTGATTTGCGCCGTATCCTAGACAAGCGCATCGATATCCATGATACGCAGATCGGCGACGTGATGACGCTAAATCCGACGGTAGCAGAACCAAACATGCTCGCGGTTGAGGGTTTGAACTTGATGCAAGCTAAGAGCATCAATGGCCTAATGCTGTGCCATGAAGGCAAACTAGTCGGAGCGTTAAACATGCATGACTTACTGAAAGCAGGAGTAATGTAATGACACAGACAGTCGAAACTCTATACGGCACGGTAGATTCAGAAGTGTTTGCCGTAGCGAAAGAGATTAAATTGCTTATTTGCGATGTCGATGGCGTATTCTCAGATGGTCGCATCTACATGGGCAACAACGGTGAAGAACTGAAAACCTTCCACACTCGTGATGGCTATGGCATTAAGTCACTGATGAACGCCGGTATCGAAATCGCGATCATCACTGGCCGTAAATCTCAAATTGTTGAGAATCGAATGACCGCTCTCGGTATTAAGCTTATTTATCAAGGTCAGGATGATAAAGTTAAGGCATACCAAGATATTTGCGATAAGCTTTCTGTAAATCCTGAAAATACGGGCTACATCGGAGACGATCTGATCGACTGGCCTGTGATGGAAAAAGTTGGCTTGAAAGTATGTGTTGCAGATGGTCATCCACTACTTGCAAAGCGTGCAAATTACGTGACAACCATTAACGGTGGTCACGGTGCGGTACGTGAAGTTTGCGACCTTATTTTACAAGCAAGAAATGAACTCGACGTGCATAAAGGTTTAAGCATATGAGTTTTACTCGTATTATCTATTTAATACTAATATTTATTGCCTCTTGGTCGACCTATTACTTGTACGACAAAGAGCAAACATCAACGATACAAGTGGCTCCAAATTTGGAGCTGCCCGCGTTTAGTGGCAAAAGTCTAAACAACATTAGCTATGACGAAAGCGGTATTCGTAGCTATCAGGTTGAATCGACGTATTTAGAGCACTACTCAGTGGTTGGCGATACGCACTTTCAAAACCCGGTTCTTTCGGTATTCCGAGAAGGGCACACGATTGAATGGCAAGTCACCGCTGATCGCGCGATTATGGATGAGAATCAAGTTGTCACGTTTTATGACAACGTCGTCGCAAAGAACCTGTTGCCAGAAGCCAGCTTCGATACAATGACCACAGATAAAATGGTTGTTGAGCTGCCTAGCCGAGATTTTTATTCAGAGACTCCGGTCCATATGATCGGTACATTTTTTGAAACTGAGGGACAAGCAATGAAAGGTAACTTCGGTACCAACAATGCAACCCTCTTTAATTCTGTTCAAGGTAGATATGAAACTCTTACACCTTAGTTTATTCGCTTTGACCCTTGCGGCGCCTAATGTCTATGCCCTTTCTTCGGATAGCGAGCAACCTGTCTACATTGACTCAGACAGCCAGCAATTGGATATGAAAAGTAACCAAGTGACTTTCCTTGGTGATGTAAACCTTAAGCAAGGCAGCATCAATATCAATGCCGATAAGGTTATTGTTACCCGCAACGCCGTAAACGGTGAGATTGAAGAAATTCAAGGCTTCGGTAAGCCAGCGACCTTCTCTCAACTGACTGACGACGGGAAGACACTCTACGGTGAAGCTGATGACTTACATTACCAGCTTGTTGCCGACAAATTGATCATGACTAAGAATGCAATGCTATCTCAAGATGGCAGCATCATTCGTGGCTCTAGGATCACCTACCAGATCGGCTCTCAAAAATTAGTCGCCGACAGTGGTGAAAACAAACGAGTGTCAACGGTTTTACAACCAACGGAAGTGAATAAGTAACGATGGCTGTTCTTAAAGCAAAAAACCTAGCGAAAACCTACAGCAAGCGCAAAGTTGTTACCGATGTAAGCTTGCAGGTAGAGTCAGGCCAGATCGTTGGTCTGCTTGGCCCTAACGGTGCCGGTAAAACCACGTCTTTCTATATGATAGTTGGTCTGGTTGCGCGTGATGAAGGTACTATCAGCATTGACGACCGTGACATCAGTATCTTGCCAATGCACAGTCGTTCTCGTCTTGGTATCGGTTACCTACCGCAAGAAGCATCGATTTTCCGTAAATTGTCTGTTGAGAACAACATCATGGCCGTTTTACAAACCCGTGATGAGATGACTAACGAACAGCGCCAAGATAAGCTGGAAGACCTTCTAGAAGAGTTTCACATCCAACATATCCGCACCAGTAATGGTATGGCTCTGTCAGGTGGTGAGCGTCGTCGTGTGGAGATTGCTCGAGCTCTAGCAGCAAACCCGCAATTCATTCTGCTGGATGAACCGTTTGCCGGTGTTGACCCGATCTCAGTTATCGATATCAAGAAAATCATTGTTCACCTACGCGATCGCGGCTTGGGCGTTTTGATTACCGATCACAACGTTCGTGAAACATTAGATGTGTGTGAAAAAGCTTACATCGTAAGCCAAGGACACCTGATCGCTGAAGGTACTCCTGAAGATGTTCTCAATAACGAACAAGTTAAACAAGTTTATCTAGGCGAACAATTCCGTCTATGATTATATAGAGAGTATCGAGAGTTCTAAGAATAATAACTAGGTAAGTCACACTGAATGAAACCCTCATTACAACTTAAGCTAGGCCAACAGTTAGCAATGACTCCTCAATTGCAGCAAGCGATTCGTTTGTTGCAATTGTCTACTTTAGATTTGCAGCAAGAGATTCAAGAAGCACTTGAATCTAATCCACTACTCGATGTCGAAGAAGGCAATGAAGATACGCCTACATCGGAAGAGAAACCTAGCAGTGACGAGAAAGAAACAGTTGAAGCCACAGAGCAAGATTTACCTGATAGTTCAGACTTAATCGAAAAATCAGAAATTGGCAACGAACTAGAAATCGACACAACTTGGGAAGACGTCTACAGCGCAAACACAGGTAACACTGGTATTGCGATTGATGACGACATGCCTGTTTATCAAGGCGAAACGACTCAAAGCCTACACGATTACCTACTTTGGCAACTCGACCTAACACCATTCTCTGAAACTGACCGAAGCATTGCTTTCGCGCTGATTGATGCCATTGATGACTATGGCTACCTCACCGTATCTTGTGAAGATATCCTTGAAAACTTCGATAGCGAAGAAGTAGAGCTTGATGAGATTGAAGCCGTCCGCAAACGAGTTCAGCAGTTTGACCCGCTGGGTGTCGGTTCAGTAAACCTACAAGATTGCTTGTTACTGCAACTGGCAACCTTTCCCCAGGATACCCCTTGGCTTAACGAAGCTAAGTTAGTACTTACTAGCCACATCGACCAACTCGGTAACCGCGATTACAAATTAGTCATCAAAGAAACCAAGCTGAAAGAAGCGGAACTACGTGAGGTTCTGCAGCTGATTCAGCAACTGGATCCTCGACCTGGCAGTAAGATTACACCGGACGAAACTGAATATGTGGTTCCAGACGTAACGGTGTTCAAAGATCTTGGAAAGTGGTTAGTCACCATTAACCCTGATAGTGTCCCTAAGCTGAAAGTAAATCAGCAATATGCCGCTCTTGGTAGCAAGGGCAGCAGCGCAGACAACCAATTCATTCGCTCAAATTTGCAAGAAGCAAAATGGCTAATCAAAAGCTTAGAAAGCCGAAATGAGACGCTACTCAAAGTTGCGCGATGCATTGTTGAACATCAGCGTGATTTCTTCGAACATGGCGAAGAAGCGATGAAGCCAATGGTTCTGAATGATGTTGCGTTAGCCGTTGATATGCACGAATCCACGATCTCTCGTGTGACGACTCAAAAATTCATGCACACGCCACGTGGCATCTTCGAACTCAAATACTTTTTCTCAAGCCATGTCAGCACTGACAATGGCGGTGAATGTTCATCTACAGCAATTCGCGCACTGATTAAGAAGCTTGTCGCAGCGGAAAATACCGCGAAGCCTCTCAGTGATAGTAAAATTGCTGCTTTACTGGCTGACCAAGGAATTCAGGTAGCTAGACGTACCATAGCGAAATACCGTGAGTCTCTGGGCATTGCCCCATCGAGTCAGCGTAAACGCCTGTTATAGGCTAATTTAGTTAGCTATTTAGTTAACTATTAATTTAGTTATAACCGGGCAACCAACTGAAAAGGAAAGTCTATGCAAATCAATATTCAAGGCCATCACGTTGATCTTACCGATTCAATGCAAGACTATGTTCGCACTAAATTCGACAAACTTGAGCGCTTCTTTGATCATATCAATAGCGTTCAGGTTGTTTTAAAAGTTGAGAAAATCAATCAAATCGCGGAAGCTACCCTGCATATAAATCAGGGGGAAATCCATGCGACAGCAACTGATGAAAGCATGTATGCCGCGATTGATTCATTGGTTGATAAACTCGTCCGCCAACTCAACAAGCACAAAGAAAAGCTAAGTAGTCACTAACATGCAATTAAGCGAAGTACTTTCATTGGACTGCACCAAAAGTGCAGTCCAATGCACAAGCAAAAAAAGAGCCCTTGAGCTCATCAGTCAGATCGCTGCAGAAAGCTGTGGTCAAGATTCAACAGAACTGTTTGAGTGCATGTTGAGCCGTGAAAAAATGGGCAGTACTGGTATTGGTAATGGCATCGCTATTCCTCATGCTCGTATGAATGTCAGTGATAAAGCGATAGCTGTATTACTACAATGCCAAGACCCAATCGAATTTGATGCGATTGATAATCGTCCTGTCGACCTACTATTTGCTCTGCTTGTTCCTAGTGAACAATGTAAAGAACATCTAAAAACCCTTTCATGTATGGCAGAACGACTTAACGACAAGCAGACTCTTAAAAAGTTGCGTAATGCTCAAAGCGATCAAGAGCTTTACGACATCATGATCCAAGTGCCAACTTGCGAGCAATAACATGCGATTAATCGTTGTGAGTGGCCAATCTGGGGCCGGTAAAAGTGTTGCGTTACGAGTCCTTGAAGACTTGGGGTATTACTGTGTGGATAATCTTCCAGTAAACCTGCTAAGCGACTTCGTCGAATCGGTACGCGAGATCAATCAAAACGTCGCTGTTAGCATTGATATTCGCAATCTACCGAAAGAACCGCAGTTAGTTACAGAGACACTAGAACAACTAGAAGCCGCCACTGATATTGATGTGAACGTTTTGTTCCTAGACGCAAGTAAGCAAACGCTACTCAAACGCTACAGCGAAACACGCAGAATCCACCCTTTATCGATCGGTCAGGAAAAGTTATCTCTTGAGCAAGCGATTGATTTAGAAAAGACACTCCTAACACCTCTCGCAGAGCAAGCCAGCATTGTGATTGACAGCAGTGATTGCAACCTCTACGAATTGAGCGAAAAGGTTCGATTTAAAGTTGAAGGCAAAGAGAAGCAAGAGCTGATCATTGTCTTTCAATCTTTCGGTTTCAAATACGGCCTACCAAGTGATGCCGACTATGTGTTTGATGTTCGCTTTTTGCCGAATCCTCACTGGGAACCCGCACTACGACCATTAACGGGTCTTGATGCACCCATTCACTCTTTTCTTGAAAAACACTCAGAAGTTCTTGAACTCAAGCAGCAAATTCAAGGCTTTGTTGAGCAGTGGTTGCCAATGTTAGAGAAGAATAATCGCAGCTATCTAACGGTCGCGATTGGTTGTACTGGCGGTAAACACCGCTCGGTTTACCTAACTCAGAAAATTGGTGAATACTTCGAACAACTTGGCCATCAAGTTCAAATCAGACACGCCTCCCTAGAGAAGCACCAACAGGGCTAACCATGGAATTAACTCGAACTGTACTGATCCAAAATCGCTTGGGTCTTCACGCTAGAGCAGCCGTAAAATTGGTTGAGCTTGCACAAAGCTTTGATGCAACCATCACCATCCATAGTGAAGAAGATAAAACAGCAACAGCAGACAGTGTAATGGGGCTACTTATGCTGGAGTCGGCGCAAGGGCAACACATCACCATCCAAGCCGCAGGCACCGATTCACAGCAAGCGCTTGATGCCGTTTGTCACCTAATTGAAGACCGGTTTGATGAGGGCGAGTAGCAAAAAACGCTTCACTCACAACATCTAAAACTCAAACCACGCATCAACCAATATTAATTCTTAGTTCTACCTAAGTTAATGATTTAAATAAGCCCCAGAATTAAGTTACTATTCCAAGCATTGTTAGAATAATGAGATAGGAGGAAAATATGGCAGAGCAATTAGAATTCGACCAAGCTCACCAAACCCTCCAAGAAGTCAGCGAAGCCCTAGAAAACGGCCGATTTGTTCACGTACGCCGACAACTTCAGGATATGGAACCTGAGGATATTGCACACCTTTTAGAAGCCTCCCCTCGCAAAAGTCGTGACGTACTCTGGCAACTCACCGATCCTGAAGACTACGGTGAAATTCTTGATGAACTAAACGAAGACGTCAAAGATGCTCTTGTGTCGAAAATGGCACCAGAGACCTTGGCAGAAGCAACAGAAGGCATGGAAACCGATGACGTCGCGTACGTACTTCGAAGCCTACCTGACGATGTTTCTCGAGAAGTCCTTTCCCAAATGGACTCCGTTGATCGTGCATTAGTAGAAACCGCCCTTTCGTACCCTGAAGATTCAGCGGGTGCGTTAATGAACACCGACGTAATCACGATCCGTGGTGATGTCGATGTTGAGGTCGTACTGCGTTATTTACGTATGCGTGGTGAATTACCTGACGCTACCGATGCATTATATGTTATCGATGACGACGAACGCCTCATTGGTAACCTATCGCTCAGCACACTGATTACGACTCAGCCTGATGTGTCTGTTTCAGAAGTGATGGAAGATGCAGACGAAGCGATCGCAGTCGAAACTAGCGCCTCTGATATCGCTAGCCTATTCGAACGTCGTAATTGGGTGTCTGCTCCTGTTGTCGATGTAAATCAACACCTTGTCGGTCGTATCACGATCGATGATGTGGTTGATGTTATCCGTGAAGATGCCGAACACTCAATGATGAGTATGGCGGGTATGGACGATGACGAAGATACCTTCGCACCGGTCGTCAAATCTGCTCGTCGTCGTAGTGTATGGCTAGGCGCAAACGTTTTGGCAGCACTCGCGGCAGCGTCTGTGTCGAATATGTTTGAGGCCACACTGAATGAGATGGCCGCGATTGCTGTTTTGATGACTATCGTACCGTCCATGGGTGGGGTTGCAGGTAACCAAACCGTCGCTCTAGTGATTCGTGGTTTAGCGCTTGGTCACATTGGTGACAGTAACAAACGCGAACTGCTACTCAAAGAAGCCTCTATCGGCTTCCTTAACGGCATTCTATGGGCCGTTATCATTGGCGGCATAGTGGTTGCTTGGAAAGGCAATTGGATCTTGGGAGGCATCATCTCAGCAGCGATGATGACAAACTTGATTGTCGCGGGTATCGCCGGTGTAACCATTCCTGTGATGCTGAAGAAGATGAATATCGACCCTGCCCTTGCAGGCGGTATGGCTCTGACCACAGTAACCGATGTGATTGGCCTATCGGTATTCTTAGGCCTAGCCACCATTCTTATCTAACTCATGCTTATCTAGTGTGAATAAACAGATAGCCTATTCTAAGATGGGATGCTGAATACAAAAAGGGAGCCAGAGGCTCCCTTTTTAATAGGTCAGATTTACGCTTCAGGTTTAAGTCTCATGTTTAAACTACAACAAATTAAGTAAATTACTCACCCGCGACTTTCATCGATTCAAGCAAGATAGAACCGGTTTGAATTTGTGAACGAGTTTCAACGTCGTTACCTACCGCTACAATCTGAGTGAACATATCTTTTAGATTGCCTGCGATCGTCACTTCCGATACTGGGTATTGGATCTCTCCGTTCTCAACCCAGAAACCTGCAGCACCACGAGAATAATCACCTGTCACGGTATTAACGCCTTGACCCATCACTTCAGTCACAAGGAAGCCTGTGCCTAACTCTTTTAGCATCTGCTCAAAGTTTTGACCGGTCGATTTAACGAACCAGTTATGAATACCACCCGCATGACCTGTTGGCGTCATATCCATTTTACGTGCGGCGTAGCTCGTTAGCAGGTAAGTTGCTAACACACCGTCGGTGATGATTTCACGATCTTGAGTGAACACACCTTCGCTATCGAATGGGCTTGAAGCCAAACCACGTAAGATATGCGGACGCTCAGAGATATTGAACCAATCTGGCAAGATTTTCTGACCTAGATGATCCAGTAAGAACGAAGACTTACGGTAAAGATTACCACCGCTAATTGCCATCACAAGGTGGCCAATTAGACCTGTAGCGACATCGTTCGCGAACATAATTGGATATTGGCCTGTTGGTAGCTTTTTAGCATCCAAACGGCTGATGGTTTTTTCTGCCGCTTCTTGACCAACACGCTCAGGCGCCCATAGCTCATCACGATGACGTGCAACGGTATAGCTGTAGTCACGTTCCATTTCACCATTAGCGCCTTGTCCAATCACACAGCAGCTCGTGCTATGGCGACTTGAGGCGTAGCTTGCTAGTAAGCCATGGCTGTTACCATAAACCTTAACACCATAGTGACTGTCGTAGCTTGCACCATCACTTTGCTTGATCTTGTCGCTATAAGCTAGCGCTTGCTTCTCAGCAGCAATCGCAATCTCAGCGGCATAGTCAGGGTTTGGTTCATCAGGGTGGAAAAGATCCAAATCTGGAATTTCTTTTACCATGTATTCTTTTGCGGCAGGACCTGCAAATGGGTCTTCAGAAGTGTACTGAGCGATATCAAGCGCAGCCGCTACTGTTTGAGCAATTGCCTTTTCACTCAGATCAGATGTAGATGCGCTGCCTTTTTTCTGGCCGCGGTAAACAGTAATACCTAGAGCACCATCACTATTAAATTCAACGTTTTCCACTTCACACATACGTGTTGAAACACTTAAACCCGTTGACTTAGTAATAGCGACCTCAGCTGCGTCTGCACTCACTGATGCCATATCCAACGCTTTAGCTACTGCGGCTTCTAGCTCAACTCTTTGCTGGGCGACTTGCTGTTTTACATCCATATCTATTCTAATTTTTTAGGTCAATATTACGTAGGATAACAAGAATTTCGCTTTCTCCCCAAGATTCTTGCTAAAATAGGCAATATATTCGTTTGAGATAGTGACATAGGCAGAAAAGATGGCTCGCAAAAACCAAAAAGCCCCATGGGAACCAGAAGAAGAAATCATCTGGGTAAGTAAGACAGAAATGAAAACGGACATGGATGCCCTGCAAAAGCTGGGAGAAGAGCTTGTTGAACTAAAGCCTTCTATTCTTGATAAGTTCCCTTTGTCTGAAGACCTGGCACAAGCGATTAAAGATGCACAACGCTTTAAAAATGAAGCAAAGCGCCGTCAGCTTCAATACATTGGTAAAGTAATGCGCAATGTAGATCCAGAGCCAATTCAAGCGGCTTTAGATAAAATTCGCAACAAACACTCTCAAGCAACAGTTGAACTGCACAAACTAGAACAACTGCGTGACCGCGTTGTTGCAGAAGGCGATGCTGCCATTTCTGACGTTATGGAAATGTACCCTGAAGCAGACCGTCAACGTCTTCGTCAGCTAGCTCGCCAAGCTAACAAAGAGAAATCAGCGAACAAACCAGCGAAGTCTTCTCGCGAGATCTTCCAAATCTTAAAAGAGCTAAAGCAAGGCGACTAATCTTCGTCTCCCTTTACTCAGAAAGATAATAAAAGACCTAGCACATGCTAGGTCTTTTTTTTTCGACTTACTCAATATCAAAAGCCATCAAGACCAATACTCAGTCGTCATTCACCCGCTTTAACAAACGAGCTTAATTCTTGCTGTGGATGAGTAGCTGTCAGTACCTCTATAGAGTCTTCAACCAACACCTTACCTAGCGCCACAAAAATAAACTTATTCGCGATACTGCGTGCATCACCTAAATGGTGAGTCACCATCAATACCGTAATATTTCGTTCTGCCGCTAATCGCTTCACTAAGCTAAGCATCTCCTCGCGCAGCAAAGGATCAAGCGCAGAGAAAGGTTCATCAAGCAACCAGATATCATGAGGCTGAACAAAACAGCGGGCTAACGCGACACGCTGGCGCTGGCCACCCGATAAATGCTCAGGCAATCTATCTAAATACTCTGCAACACCTACTTGTGCGGCTGCTTGCTCAACTTTGAGCTTTTGGGTTGCGGTAAGCTTTAATCCTGGATGCAGCCCTAAACCAATATTTTCACGTACGGTGAGATGGGCAAACAAATTATGCTCTTGGAACAACATCGCCAATGGACGTTGGTGCGCTTCTTTACCAATAAGCGATTGTCCTGCCACTGAGATCTCACCCGATGTAGGCTCTATGAATCCCGCGACTAGCGCCAACAACGTTGATTTACCAGCGCCACTCGGTCCCATCAACGCGACAATGTCGCCCTGCTCAGCTTGAAAATCAAAGCGAAACAACTCTCGGTGATAGTGGTAGTCCACCTCTTTCATCACTAACATCATCGGTTCCTTAACTCTTTAGCATTGGGCTTTGAACTTCGAGTAAATAAAAATTCTATTAAGCTAAAACTGCCCACACTCAGCAGCAGTAAACTCACAGAAACCACCGCGGCAGCTTCCATTTGATAGCTGCCTAACAATTGGAATAGATACAAAGGCAGCGTTCTAAAATCTTGGCTACCAAACAAGGCAATGGCACTCAAGTCCCCCATCGCCAGCATAAAGCTAATAGAAAAGGCTTGCGCCATTGGTTTACGTAGTGCGCGCCACTCCACCAGCCTAAAACGAGTGAAACCTGTCATTCCCAAGCTTGCACACACGTATTGATACTGTTGAGATAAATGCAACATAGGTTGGGCTAAGGTTTTAATCACATAAGGCAGTGCCATTAAGCTATTCACGGCAATCACAATAAAGAAAGCTAAGCTAAATACATCGGTAAATGAACGCAGTAATAAGAAGAGTCCCGTACTGATCACTAACCCTGGTGTCACTAAGATAATGGTACCAATCAGCTCGATTTTATCGGCTCTAAAGTTCTTATTCTGCAAACGCCATGCACGACTGGTCAGCAGTATCGCAATACCAATACCGACAGCAATAACACTTGCTAAGGACGCAACTTTAACTGAGGTCATTAACGCAGCCCAAAACGGTTCGCTGCTGAGCACAATCAGTGCTTGTGAGTTAATACCACTGACGATAACCATGGCTAATGGCGGCAATACCAGCATTGAGACTACTATGATCCAAAAGCTATCCCAAGCTTTTGACCACCAGCAGTCCTTAACCAAATATTTCTCTTCCGACAACTGACTGGCCGTCACTGAAATAGGTTTCGATAGGCGCTGAATACTCACGGCGAGCACACCACACAGCAGCATTTGCCATATCGCGAGCAAGGCACCAGCCTGTAAGTCAAAGTCAAATTTAATCGCTTGATAAATAGCGAGTTCGATAGTGGTCGATTTCGGACCTCCACCTAGCGCCATCACGGTAGCAAAGCTAGTAAAGCACAACATGAAGACTAAGCCACACACATGAGGCAGTTGTTGTCTCAATCGTGGCCATTCGACCCATTTAAATTTATTCCAATGACTCATACCCAAATGAGCACACAGCTTATGTTGCTCGGCAGGCACGGTATCTAAGGCTTGTAAAAGTAAACGACTGGCATAAGGCAGATTAAAGAAAACGTGTGCCAGCAAAATGCCATTCAATCCATAGATGGAGAATGGCAGTTCAATATCGAAGTTCGCCAGAAATTTAGCTAACCAACCACTGTTGCCATAAATTGCAAGCAAACCAAACACACCGACTAACACAGGTAGAACCAAGGTCGACGCGAACAGCCTTAACAACAGAGCTCGCCCAAAAAATTGCCTGCGACACAAAGCATGAGCAATAGGTATAGCAAAGCCAACACTCAGCACAGTTGAAAGTGTCGCTTGATAAAAACTGAATTTCGTTACATGCCAATAGTAAGGATCGGACCATACTTGGCTGATATCAAGAGAAGGGGCATTGCTAAGCAATGCCCCAACTGCTGAAACCACAAAGGCGGTAATGAGTATCGCAACCCAGATCCCGACCTTAGGTGTTTTCTTTATCATAAATTGATTTTTTACCGTAAGTGGTTCACTCAGTTAATATCGAACGAACCTTTAAATACAGAAAGTTAGAAAGCTGAATTTTAGGAAACTCATCTTTAGAAAGTTAAGCTAGAAAGCTAATCTTTTAAAAAGTAAGTGCACTCTGCCATTCACGAATCCATGGCTTACGCTTAGCAGCGATTTCTTCAGGCGTAAAACTCAGAGCTTTCTGCGGTACTGTTAACTGCTCAAACCCTTTTGGTAGCTCGATATCCGTCACTGGGTACATCCAGTTGCCCGTTGGCATCGCCGATTGGAATTCATCACTTAAGATAAACGCCATAAACTCATCGGCAAGCTTTTCATTTTTGCTGCCTTTAACTTTAGCGGCTACTTCCACTTGAGTGTAATGACCTTCTTCGAAGCTTGCAGCTGCGTACTTAGAATCACTTTCTGCAATGATGTGGTAAGCAGGAGATGTTGTGTAAGACAAGACTAAGTCCGACTCACCCTTTAAGAACATAGAGTAAGCTTCAGACCAACCTTTAGTCACAGTAACCGTTTTCTGAGCGAGCTTCTTCCAAGCTGCTGTCGCTTCATCACCGTATACTGACTTCATCCATAGCATCATGCCTTGGCCTGGTGTTGATGTACGTGGGTCTTGGTAGATAACCTTGAGATCATCACGCTGCTCAACCAGTTCTTTTAAGCTCTTAGGCGGGTTTGCCAACTTCTCTTTGTTGTAAACAAAAGCAAAGTAGCCAAAGTCATAGGGTACAAAAGTACTGTCGTTCCAACCATTCGGAAGTGTCACTGAAGACGTATCAACATTGTGCTCAGCCAATAAGCCCGTCGCTTTCGCTTCAGCCATCAGATTGTTATCTAGGCCTAACACGATATCAGCTTTGCTATTGCCACCTTCAAGACGTAAGCGGTTCAGAATAGACACGCCATCTTCTAGCGCGACAAAGTTCACATCGCAGCCACACTTTTCTTCAAATGCTTTTTCAACGGCAGGACGAGGTCCCCAATCCGCAGCAAAAGAGTCATAGGTATAAACCGTTAGGGTATTGTCTGCAGCAAAGGCAGAAAAAGAGATGGCTGTAGTAACAGCAAGAGTTGTTAATGTAAATTTCACTGGACGCTCTCCATGGTCTGAGCGGCACAGGTTTGAGGGAGGAGAACGGTAGAAGTTGTTCCTAACTCAATTCCTACGCCAGCATTATCTGGTTCAGGTTTACGGGTCCCAAGCACTTGCTTGATCTCAGCTCGCATTCATTATTTGAATGGTTCGCTCCCCGATGAGTGTTCAGAATTGTAATTCGAATTTTAACAATAAGCTATCAAGTTTGGATCAATTACGTTGATCGTAACCCCAACGTGGCACTAAACCTTGCTCGATGCCAAGATGATCCAAAATGCGCGCCACCATAAAATCGACCAGATCGTCAATCGACTTAGGTTGATGATAAAAACCCGGAGCGGCAGGCATGATCGTCACGCCCATAGTCGATAGCTTATGCATGTTCTCTAAGTGCAGCGTCGAGAATGGCGTCTCACGAACCACCAACAACAGTTGGCCTCGTTCTTTCATGACCACATCTGCAGCACGCTCAATCAGGTTATCCGATAAACCATGAGCAATTGAAGCCAAGCTTCCCGCTGAACATGGGCAAACGACCATCTGCTTCGGCGCTGCAGAACCAGAGGCAACCGGTGAGAACCAATCATCTTTACCACACACCACCAGCTTTTCTGGGTCGCAGCCTAAATGCTTAACCAAAGCTTGTTTCGCGGCATCTGGTCCAGCAGGTAACTTAAGTTCATGCTCGGTCGCCAACACCACTCGCGCAGCCGACGATATCAGTAAATAGACCTGATAATCCGCCGCCAAAAGGCATTCAAGTAAACGCAGGCCATAAGGCGCACCAGATGCGCCAGTGAAAGCGAGGGTTATAGCTTTATCGTGTTTTGTCATGTTCTCAATTACTTCAAAATATAAGGTCGTGGATGCCGTTAGCCTTTGAGTGCCAACGCATCCAACAATTTCTGGTGAATACCACCAAAGCCACCATTACTCATTACTAAGATTTGGTCGCCCGCTTGTGCCTCAGAGACAATTCTAGCAACGAATGCATCCATGTCATCACTTACATGTGCGGGTTGATGGCACGCATCGGCAACATCTTGTACAGACCAATCAATGTTATCCGGTTGGAATAAGTAGGTAGAATCCGCCTGTTTGAGCGAATCAGCCAAGGTTTCTTTATGCACACCACGCTTCATGGTGGCAGAACGAGGCTCTAAAACAGCAATGATTTTTTTCGTATCGACCTTATTACGTAAGCCACCCAGAGTAAGTTCAATCGCTGTAGGATGATGAGCAAAATCGTCATAGACAGAAACACCTGCCACTTCGCCTTTAAACTCTAAGCGACGCTTGGTATTAATGAAAGTCGCCAGTGATTCACATCCTAAGTCGGGTGTCACACCAACATGTCTTGCCGCCGCAATCGCCATCAAGGCATTACTTACGTTATGATCGCCAACCAAATCCCAGTCTACGGTTCCAACACATTCGTCTTGGAAATAGACCTCAAATTTGGAGCCATCTTTAACCAGTTTCTTAGCATCCCAATCGCCAAGTTCGCCGCTCGATTCAGTCTCACTCCAACACCCACGAGATAGAACATCTTCAATAGCCGTATCTTGCTTCGGTGAGAAAATACGACCATTACTTGGCACAGTGCGAACCAAATGATGGAACTGTCGCTTGATCGCTTCAAGATCGTCAAAGATATCCGCATGATCGAACTCAAGATTATTCATCACCAAGGTTCTTGGGTGGTAATGAACGAACTTAGATCGTTTATCGAAAAAAGCACTGTCATATTCGTCGGCTTCAACCACGAAGAACATGCTTTCACCAAGGCGAGCAGATATACCAAAGTTACCCAACACACCGCCAACTAAAAAGCCCGGTGCATAGCCGCAGTCTTCAAGGATCCAAGCCAGCATGCTCGATGTTGTTGTCTTGCCATGCGTTCCCGATACCGCCAGAACCCAACGGTCATGCAGTAGAAATTCTTGCAACCATTGCGGGCCTGATGTGTATCTAAGATTGTTATCCAACACATACTCAACACACGGGTTACCACGACTCATGGCATTACCGATAACCACGAGATCAGGCCTTGGCTCTAATTGACTAGGATCGAACCCTTCAATAATTTCAATCTCTTGCGATTCCAACAAAGTGCTCATTGGAGGGTAAACATTCGCGTCACTACCCGTAACCTTGTGACCTAATTGACGAGCCAATACCGCGGCACCACCCATGAAGGTGCCACAAATTCCTAAGATGTGAATATGCATATATTGCTTCCAAACGCTTGGCTAAATGAGCCATGTCTAAATCAAACTACTTGCACTCATTATCATTAAATGGCGATTAAAAGCGAGCAGCAATGCAAAACAAATTTAGTCGACATAGTAAGTGAGATCTGTGTCGCTTAGTTCATTACCATTAAAAAGATCTAACCTTTAGAATTTAGGTAAGCGTCTAGATGAATAAAGCCCACTCAAGAGGCCTAATCTACAGTGCTCAAATCCCCCCTAATATTGAGAGAAGTTTAAGGAAATAACATGTCTGAGATGCGCACCCTTGGTGAGTTCATTGTTGCAAAACAAAGTGACTTTCCCCATGCAAGTGGTGATCTATCATCCCTTTTGTCATCAATTCGTCTTGCTGCGAAAATTGTTAACCGTGAAATCAACAAAGCAGGTCTTGTCGACATTACTGGCGCTGTTGGTACAGACAACGTTCAAGGTGAAGAGCAACAAAAGCTAGACCTTTACGCGAACGACAAATTTAAAGCGGCTCTAGAAGCTCGTGACCAAGTTTGTGGCGTTGCAAGTGAAGAAGAAGACGAAGCTGTTGCCTTCAATAAAGAGCTCAACAAAAACGCAAAATACGTTGTTCTGATGGATCCACTTGATGGTTCTTCAAACATCGATGTGAATGTATCGGTTGGTACGATTTTCTCTATCTACCGCCGAGTGTCACCGATTGGTACCCCACCAACACAAGAAGATTTCCTACAACCTGGACACAAACAAGTCGCAGCTGGTTACGTAATTTACGGTTCTTCAACCATGCTTGTTTACACAACAGGCGCTGGCGTCAATGGTTTCACCTACGACCCATCACTGGGTACCTTCTGTCTATCTCATGAAAACATGATGATCCCTGATGAAGGTAAGATCTACTCGATCAACGAAGGTAACTACTTCCGCTTCCCTACCGGTGTTAAAAAGTACATCAAGTACTGCCAAGAAGATGAGCCAAGTGATAACCGCCCTTACACTTCTCGTTACATTGGTTCTCTAGTATCAGATTTCCACCGTAACCTGCTGAAAGGCGGCATCTACTTATACCCAAGCACACAAAGCCACCCTCAAGGTAAACTACGTTTGCTTTACGAGTGCAACCCAATTGCTTTCCTTATGGAACAAGCGGGTGGTATCGCTTCAGACGGTGCTCAACGTATCATGGACATCAAACCAACTGAGTTACACCAACGTGTACCTTTCTTTGTTGGCTCAACAGACATGGTTCGCAAAGTAGAAGAGTTTCTTGAGCTTAACCGAGACTAATTCTCTCGTTTATTTCTCAAAATAACGTCATTAAAAAAGCCAGCATTTAGATGCTGGCTTTTTGTTTGATAACTCAAGGATATATAGCGGCTAACAGTTGTCCCGCTTACACCAGTCACCCGAAAGTATTTCTTTATTAGCTGTTAGATCAAGCTGATACAAATATACCCATGCTAATCCAAATATAGTCTCTATTTGCTCGCGACGATACTCAACAGGAACATCTTCTAGCCGATCGAGCGACTCCAAAATTTCGTCGTTAATGATATAGACCTCGCCAGCGACACTTTTCTTTCCGAAAATCATCGCCGGATACGCAACTAAATCAAAAAGTGAGTATTCCTCAGGTGTGTCAAACCTTCCTAAACACTCACACTGTTTTAAATAGTGGTGGTTCGATTGGTCTTTTCTCAATGTCCCATAAACAAAAACGAGGTGCTGCATACTCACTCCCTAGCATTCGTCCTCCGCTAATCAATCACCGCTCAAAGTGTTACTCAAATTCAAATTGATAGAGAAGATCCACAGCACTGTCTAGACCCGATACTGCCTCAACGTAGAGATCCTGCATCAATCGATAACGAACGGTAAACTCGCCTAACGAGTTAAAGATACCCACACCATATTTCACCTGTAAACCTGGGAGAATATAGCCGCTTACCGTAACCTGAGAGTCATCCCCAGAGCCTGCTGTATCCAGTTGTAAATCTTGTACACCAAAGGCTTCGCCGATTTCGCCAACAACCTTACCACTCTTCGCCAAACTCAAACCGATCAAGGTTGTTGTCATCGAACCGCTGGACTCACCATCGATATCTTGGCCACGCAGAATATAAGACAGCGCGTTCGCTTGTGGCATCGCTGGATCAGAGTAAATCTCGATGGTCGGCTCTGTCGCAGGGCCTGTAACTCGAATACCTGCGGTCACATCATCCTGAGTATTATCAGGGTTACGAATCGCATTGATGGCTACATATGGTTGATCCGGTGGACCATTCATTAGAATTTTACCCTCTTCGATCAAGAGGTCTTGCCCGAATGATTGGTAAGTACCATCGACGATATTCACTTCACCAGTGATGAATGGACCTTGGTCTTTTTGAGCTACATTAAGCTTACCAACCAAGTCGCCTTCAAGACCGAAGGCAGACAATTTAAAGTCATCACCAATGGAGATATTAATATTGGTCATCACATTGAATGGGATCGTATCTTCACTTTCAGGCTCAAGATCTTTGTTCAATATCACTTGATCGGAAGACACACCAACCGCTGACGGTGGTAAGTCTTCTACCACAATTCGTCCCCATGGTAGTGCAATATCACCGGTAATTTTCGCCAGTTCTGGTGTGACATCAATGGTCATATCAGGCACGACCTTAACCTTGACCATCGGCGGAATATCAACCATCAACTCATCGGCAAAAACTCTAACGTTAGAGTGCCATGCTTTAAGATCTTGCCAATCTCCGGTTCCCTCAATATCAAGGTGGCCGTCAGGCGTTTCTACATTCGCATCCAGTTTTGCACTATAACCATCAAAGTCGAGATCGATACGGCCATCTTTCACATCAACAGGCGTAACGTCGCCTTTGACTTGAATACCATCAACCGAGAACTGACCAAAAACTTGAGGGTGCATTAAAGAGCCTTTAACTTGAAGATCACTCTCAAGGTCGGCTTTCAATAGGCTGTACTCACCTAGGATTGGTTGCAAGAAATCGAGGTGGAACGTAGTCAGCTTAATTGCAGCATCGACCATTTTGTCTTCGGCAAGGATATCCGGTAACGACACCGTACCAGACAGGTCACCATTGTCGGAAACATCCAGCTTAAAATCGGCATCCAGTTTGTTGTCTTTCAACTGGGCATTCAATGCAATACTTTCCCAACCCAGTGTAATTGGCTCACCAACTTGTTGAACAACCTGACCTTTCGGCATATCAACACTTACCGTAACCTCAGGCTCACCTTGTTCAGACCACTTAGCATGGGCAGTCGCATTGACTAAGCCCTGTAATTGCGTCTCTTTAGGCACAAAGGCTTTAATCTGCTCGAAATCAAATTGATTGATGGCCACCTTGGCCTCACCCGATTTTCCGACACGAACATCTTCATCCAAGCACACACTCGAACCAGATTGTTTCCAACAGTGCGCTTGAACATCGGCAAACTGTTTATCGACATCCGCCTTTATCGCGACAGGTTGATCTAATACCCAAGGACCTTGCTGAGTAGTTATTTTGACGCGATCTAACGACCCATCCCAAATAATAGAAGGCTTTTGAATCAACTCACCAGAGATGGCCAAACTTGTCGACACGATGTCAGATATCACATCAAGTGTCACTGTGTGTTTCTTCTCGCCACCACTCACCGTGAGATCAATGCTTTCCACACTTTGATCTTGATAGGTTAAGTTCTTAGCTTTGAGTACAAGATCAGCTTGAGCCTCAGGTAATGGAAGAGGAACCACAGAGCCATTAAGCGACAAGGATTCGAGTGTTGCTTCGTTATTCCAATCGACCTTATCAACATTTAAAGCAAGATCGACTTCAGGCTCTTTCGTTGGGCCGCTAAGTTGGATGCTACCGATCACTCTACCTTTCAGCTCAGGACTACTTTTTGCAAGCTCAGGGAAGAAGATCTCAACGCCCATGTCCCATTGCTTATCAAGTTGCCCCTGTGCTTTAATCGAGTTAACACCATGAGCCAAGCTCAAACCGCTGGTTTTCAGCTTTGGTTCACCGCTCGCACTGCGATCCGACGCTGACAACTGACCTTCGATATCCAGAGGGTATTCTCGCAAGATCCCTTCAATATCCAACTTAGGCAGTTCAATCGCCCAACCGCCCGCTTCCGTCAACTCACCCGAGGTGACGATGCTTCCGCTAATGTTACCCTCGGCTTCTGGCCACTGTAGGCCCGGTTGAATATCTTTGAGTGCAACGTCAGCTTGCCAGTTAACGAGACTCTTCCAATTCGCTTTAACGACACCGTTAAGTTCACCGCCTAGCGTGTTTAGCTTTAGACGCTCGAGCTCAATCTGTTCCGTCGTGCCTTTACCCTGCAGATCGATGGCTAACTCAGGGATTTCCTTACCATCGGCCTCACCTTTAAGTAGAACATTGAAGCCATCTAGTGAGCCATCAGCTTTGAATTGCTCAATTGTCGCTTGGTAATCGCTTTTTCCGGTAAGAGGCCACTGCGCTTGTCCGCCCTCTAAAAGAAGGTCAAATGGTAGAGTTGGCTCTAAGGGTTGAATATCCCCAGACAGCTTTGCCTCAATCAGCTCAGAAAACTCGGAATCTAGGTTTAGTTTAGCTACGCTACCTTGCGCTTTCAGGGATAGCTTCTGCCCAGCAAGGTCGGTTTCTTTCACTAACGCATCCAAAGACAGCTCTAGCGGATAGTCGCCCTTGAGCTCAACTTTCGTCGTTAGATTTGCGCTTACTTGTGGCATATCGAGTTCGAGAGTGGAAACATCAACCGTGTGTTTACCCGCGCGAGCCTCTAACCCAAGGTGATTAATAACGATTGGCGTTTCTTGTTCTAAGGTGAAACGGTTTAGGTCAAAACGCTCAAGTACAACCTGCAAAGGAATTAAGACTTCAGGCAGCTCGATAGCCGTTTTAGTGGCAACCTCTGGTTCTACCGTTTCTGTTTGCGGTTCTTCTGTCGATTCAGCAAGCTTAATTTTTAGGTCATTGAACAAGGTTGGCGATACCGTCAGCGTTTCTCCCTGCATGCTCAGAGCCGTTGAGAACAAACCCCATTCGATTTCATGACCCAAGATATTCAATTTGATATCAGACAACGCGATACGGTTGATCACAATTGGCAACGGTGTTTTTACCGATGTTACGGGCAGAGTCGGTTCTGTTTCTTCTGTAGAGGGTGGAGGCAGTTCAGTAAATGCGAAGTCCAACCCTTGAATCGCTAAACGATCAACACACAGCTTAGGATCAAGTAAACAACGAGGGTTAATAGCCAAGTTCAGCTTTTGAACCTTGGTGTCGATATGCAGGCTGTCATCTTTAAACTGAACATTATTAAGCGTAAAGCTTGGGAACAGGGCCCCTTTAGTACTTTCCACTTCAAGTTGTGGTAATGCTTTTTCAGCGCCCCACAACACGGTGTTCAACCCTGGATTCGTGAACAAAACAAAACCGAGCAGGGCTATCAACAATAGCAAAATAGACGTCAATGAAATCGACGTCCATTTCAGGCACTTGCCCATCACTTTGATCATAATTCAGGTCCTAAACTAAAGTGCAGTTGGAACTCATCGCCTTTCTTCGCATCTAGGCCCCAAGCAAAATCTAGACTCACTGGGCCAACGGGGGACGCCCAACGCACCCCGACACCGGTGCCGTGCTTCCACTCTGGCTTGTCATTAAATGCATCACCAATATCGTAGAATGCAGCGCCCCACCAGTTTCCAACCAAGCGGTATTGGTATTCAAACGAACTGGTTGCGATAAATTTTGCACCCGTTAGAGCGCCACTTTCATCGCGCGGAGAGATCGACTCATAGCCATAACCACGAATACTGTTATCACCACCGGCAAAGAATCTTAGGGAAGGAGACAGCTTCTCAAACTCGTCGGCAAAGTTACCGCCAAATTGAAGCCGAGTTAGACCTCGGTGGTTATCGCCAATGCTTCGAATCCAAGCGGTTTGGCCTTGAAAACGAACAACCTTAGTTTCAGATAACAAGGTATCATCAGCCGCTTCAAACATAATGGTTTGTTTATCGCCCCACATCGGCATCGAACCACCTCGCGTTCGAGTTCGTGAGAAAGAGAAACCCGGCAAAACAAACTGTGCCAAGTCATCTTGTAAACCTTGTTCATAGTTTTCGACCAAGTATCGAATGAACACCGTGCGTTGCCAGCCATTGTCCAGGCGCCAATATCTTTCTAAGGCAAGGTTTGATTCCAAACTCTTGGTATCACGATTATCCAAATTTTTCATACCGTACTTAACTTGGTAGTAGTCATTAAGTACGTCATCCAATGGGATTTTATAAGCTGCAGTGATCGTCTGCTCAGGCTTGGAGATCGACAAGCTACTATTGAAGCTATGGCCTCTGTCATTAACCCAAGGTTTTTTCCATTTAAGAGTGCCTTTCACACCAAGGTCTGTTGAGACACCGATACCCGTTTCGATTTGGTTACGAGCTTGCGGAGCAAGGCTAACCTTCATCGGGATTTCTCGGCCTTCGCCTAACTGGCTTAAATCTGGCTCAACAAATACCGAGGAGAACCAATCTGTATTCGACAAGTTTTGGTTGTACTCGCCGACTTTGGTAATTGAGTAAGGTTCGCCATCTTCAAACGGCTTGAGAGATTGAACTTTGTCATCTTCAATTTGACTGCCCGTCACTGTGGTTGTGCCAAAGTGGTAGCGTATACCACTGTTATAATGAAGGCGGACATAAGCGCGGTTTAATTCAGGAGCGACTTCTAGCTTGCTAAGATCATACGCCCCATCGAAGTAGCCTTTCGCTAATCCAAGGTTGCGGATCGATGATTTCAAAGAATCATAATTGCCATGATTCAGAATCGAACCTTTAGACAACTTACTCTTAGCTATTAAAGCCAAAAAGTCAGGATCATCTTTGGCTTCACCAGTCAGAACGATATCTGAGGTATAAATAACAACAGGCTCTCCCGGCTCAACCGTAACGGTCATTTCGGTATCATCTTCGGAGTGAGAAAATGTGATATTAGGGTGGTAGTAACCTAACGCATTCAGGGCTTCTTTTATCATAGACTCCAAGCGAGATTGGAACCTTAATGAAACCGAGTACTCTTCTTCAGGAATCGCACTCAGATAAGCATCAACATTATCCTCAAGCGCTCCATTAAGCCCTTTAATTTCAAGGGAAACATCAGCGAAAGCGAGCGTCGATGACAATAGAGTGCCAATCAGAACTGGTAAAGTTTTTCTTATCATGCTTAATTGGTGAAGAAGTTATCAATACGTTAATAAATGAAAAGAAATAATACCGCTAAAAAGACATTGAGTCTGTAATAAATCTTGGAATAACACGGTCTAATTTAAAGACTTAATCAATATGAACCAGCCGTTAATATGAACCTGGATCTAATATTAACTTACGCGGTAAACGTATGCGAAAAGGAATATAACATGCTAAACAAACAACAACTGGTTTCCGCAGCAACCGCATTACCGGGAAATGCAGACCCAATCCGAATCACTGAGCGCCATTTTGTCAATCAAACTGACTTGCTCGATGCTCCTATGGGTTCCCAACAAGAAGTCCTACTTGGTATGGGATGCTTTTGGGGAGCTGAGCGTTTGTTTTGGCAGCTTGATGGTGTTATTTCCACATCCGTTGGCTACGCTGGTGGATACACAGTCAATCCCACTTATGAGCAGGTATGCAGCGGACAAACCGGTCATACTGAAGTCGTTCGTGTCATTTTTGATAGCGAACAAACATCTTTAGCTCGAATACTTGAGACCTTTTGGGAGCGCCATAACCCCACCCAAGGGATGCGCCAAGGCAACGACTTAGGGACTCAGTACCGTTCCGCGATATACACATTCAGCGAACAGCAACAAGCCGTCGCCGAGCACTCTAAACGTGAATATCAACGAGCAATGACTGAATCATTAGGCAACGAGATCACGACGGAAGTTCTGCCTGCTGGAAAATATTTTTTCGCAGAAACCTACCACCAACAATACCTAGCCAAAAATCCTAACGGTTACTGTGGGTTGGGCGGTACGGGTGTCTGCTTCCCTCCGCAATAATGTGTGTTAGGCATACAAACTAGAACAACATCCATTAAAAAAGAGCTTCCGCTAGGAAGCCCTTTTTCATTGGAAATCTATTTGACGCAATGCAAATCTATAACAGTCAGTTACACCGGCAGCGCAGCAATCGTGCCGTTAACTTCTTTAAAAATAGTGAGCTTTTGCTTGTCTGAAACTTCAGGAAGAAGCACTTTGCCTTGGTCGAAGCGAAACTCTCCGATACCCTCAATAGCAAACTGGCCTTTGAACAGGACTTTAACGAAACGCGCCACCTGATGTGGACGGTAAGTAGAAAATTTTCTTAACATAATACAACCTCAATTCCATTTGAGTACTACAGTCACGTACCTGAACACCACCGTATTCAAAGCACATTCAATCGCTAATTCCTTTAGCAAACAGCAAGATAATCTATTGTTCATCTCGATATTGATGCATTATACCTTTTGGTAACAAGCCTGCAACTTATTTCTACGTCGTACGATAAAAAAGTTAAAGAGGCATTTTTCAAATTTCATATTATACTTCCAGAGCAAACCAATAAGCGGAACAAAAATATAATGAAAAACAAAACTCTACTGGCTTTTTTAGCCGCAGCCTCTCCACTCTTAGCCAATGCTCACAACTTATCTGTAGGTGAAACTCTGCCTGCTGTCGATGTTAGCAACTATGGTGAAATCGTACTAAACGACGGAAATACTGGATATCAAGCTTGGGCAACCAACGCTCTTCTAGGTAAAGTTCGCGTCGTTCAAGCTATTGCAGGCCGTAGCAGCTCGAAAGAGCTCAACGCACCACTGATGGCAGCCATCACAGCATCGAAATTCGCAGAAGACAGCTACCAAACCACGACCATCATCAACCAAGATGATGCGATTTGGGGTACTGGGTCTTTTGTTAAATCGTCAGCAGAAAGTAGCAAAGAAGAATTTCCATGGTCTTCTATGGTGCTAGATGAAGACGGCACGGTAGCGTCATCATGGGCTTTAAAAGAAGAAAGCTCTGCGATTATCGTTCAAGACAAGCAAGGTAAAATCTTGTTTGTTAAAGAAGGGGCATTAAACGAATCAGAAGTCACTCAAGTCATTGAGTTGATTAAAGCGAGCCTTTAATAAGATATTCGCGTCTTTTTCGAGACCTGACCAAAGGATATTGTTATATTATAACAGTATCCTTTTTTAATTCTGTGGTTAAACATACTCATGTGGCAAAACACACCTAACAATGTGAAACGCAAAACAGGCTTCTTGCTTGGGCTGATGCTCATGTTAAGCGTGTTAGCGGCAACACATATGGTGGATATTGACCCCGATCACCACACTTCGCATCACTGTGAGCTGTTTTCGATAAATCAGTTCATTACTGCGCACTCACTGCCACAAGTTCCAGAGTTCCATTCAGAATTTACAGCCACTATTACAGAGTCAGTAATTTCGTTACAGCGCCTGTATTTCGCTTATTTAGCACGTTCACCTCCTGTAAATATCGCTTAATTACCACTACTTTTTAATTAACCTTTATTCAGGAAAAAAACATGAAACCTACTATTTTAGCCGTTGTTATCGGCATGACTGTCTCTACTAATGTTCTAGCTAACGAAGAATTCCGCTCTCACGAAGCACACGTGCACGGTAAAGTTGAAGTGAACATCGCTCAAGATGGGCAAGAGCTGCTTGTTGAAGTAACAGCTCCCGGCGCTGATGTGGTTGGCTTTGAACATGCTCCAGAAACTGCCGAGCAAAAGAAAGTGTTTGAACAAGCGATTGCGCAACTGAACAAGCCAGAAGAACTATTTGGTTTCAACAATGCAAGCTGTACTTTGAAGTTCAAGTCAGTGACGAACACCCTAGAAGACGATCATGATGACCATGAAGGCCATGACCACGCTGAAGGCGAACATGACGACCACGAAGGTCATGACCACGCTGAGCACGATCATGACGACCACAAAGACCATGACCACGCGGAACACGATCATGACGACCACAAAGGCCATGACCATGCTGAGCACGATCATGGTGACCACGAAGGCCATGACCATGCTGAGCACGATCATGATGACCACGAAGGCCATGACCACTCAGAAGGCGGCCACGGTGAGTTCACTGTCGAGTACCACTACCAATGTTCTGACATTGAAAAACTGGATACCGTGAATACTCAGTGGTTCTCTAAGTTCAGCAACACAAAATCAATGACTGTGAACCTGCTAACTGACAGTGCTCAAATTCAAGAAGTACTTAACGCAGATCGTATTAGTTTTCGATTCTAATTAGCATTAGATTGAATTAAACGTAGATAAGCAGCCAAGTAAGTATTCACTTACTTGGCTGTACAAATCGGTGTGCTCTGGGAATTTATTATTCTAATAACTGTCCAGTAGAGACACCGCTTTAATTATTGGAGCTAATATGTCTTTTGACAGTTCATCACTTGTGGTCAAACTCGAAAATATCAGCTTTCGTTGGAAGCCTGAATTGCCCCCAACGCTAGAGATCCTCTCACTGCATATCCAAGCTCAAGAGCACCTTTTCATCAAAGGGCCTAGTGGTTGCGGGAAATCAACATTGTTAGGGTTACTGACCGGAATCAACCAAGCTGAACAAGGCGAAGTATCTATCCTTGGCCAAGATCTCACACAGCTAACACCTCGCCAGAGAGACAAATTCAGAGCCGATCATATTGGTTATATATTCCAACAATTTAACCTGCTTCCTTACTTGTCAGTCATCGACAACGTGACGCTTCCTTGTCAGTTTTCTAAGATTCGTAAGCAGCAAGTCACTGAAAGTCAGAACAGCCTGCAAGCAACCGCTCAAGAGTTGTTGCTCAGATTAAAGCTACCTCAAGCTCTAATGGACAACCCCGTTACCGAGTTGAGTATTGGTCAACAACAACGTGTTGCTGCCGCTCGTGCTTTGATCGGCCAACCCAAAATCATTATTGCCGACGAACCGACATCGGCTCTGGATCATGACAACCGAGAAGCCTTTATCGAACTGTTGCTAGAACAAGCGAATCAGGCGGGTTCTACCCTGATCTTTGTTAGTCACGATCCAACATTAGAAAAACTGTTCACTCGAACCATAGATTTAAAAACCGTTAACCAAGCTAAGGTTGTCGTATGAAAGTAATTACTCACTTAGCCTTAAAAAGCGTACTCAACCGTAAAGCCACAGCCATTCTAACTATTCTCACTGTGGCGGTGTCAGTTATTCTATTACTCGGTGTGGAACGTGTAAGAACCGAAGCTAAGAGCAGCTTTGCGAATACGATTTCAGGTACTGACCTTATCGTCGGTGGCCGCTCTGGTCAGGTAAACCTGCTGCTTTATTCCGTATTTAGAATCGGTAATGCGACCAACAACATCGACTGGAAAAGCTATGAAGAATTTAGCCAGCACAACGCTGTAAAGTGGGCCATCCCAATCTCATTGGGTGATTCACATAAAGGCTTCCGCGTAATGGGCACGAACCATAGCTACTTCGAGAATTATCGCTATGGAAGTAAGCAACCACTTACGTTTCAGCAAGGTAAAGAGTTCAATCAGCTATTTGATGTCGTGATTGGTGCCGATGTCGCGAAGAAGTTAGATTACAAGATTGGTGATCACATCATTCTGGCGCACGGTATCAGTGATGTCGCCTTCAGTCGCCACGACAACCTGCCCTTCACCATTGTCGGAATACTCGCGCCAACCGGCACACCAGTAGATAAAACGGTGCATGTTTCGTTAGAGGCCATTGAAGCGATTCACGTTGGTTGGGAATCGGGGGCTAACCTCGGGCACACACCGAATGCTGAAGCGCTAAAGCAACGTGACTTCCAACCGAAGCAGATTACCGCGATGATGGTTGGCCTTAAATCGAAGATCCAAACCTTTGCACTGCAACGAGAAATCAATAACTACCGCCAAGAGCCTTTGAGCGCCATTATGCCAGGCATTGCGCTTCACGAATTATGGGGAATGATGGCAGTAGCAGAACAAGCACTACTGATTGTTTCAGGGTTTGTTGTAATCGCAGGACTGTTAGGGATGCTGAGTAGTCTACTCACTAGCTTGCAAGAAAGACGTCGAGAGATGGCCATTCTGCGCGCGATGGGAGCAAGGCCTCGTCATGTGTTTGGTTTACTGATCAGTGAAGCAAGTGCCCTAACCTTCCTCGGTATCACATTAGGTGTTGCCGTGTTGTTTGCCCTGATCGCAGTAGTTGCTCCTATTGTGCAACAAAGTTATGGTATCAACATATCGATATCCGCAATCACACCTCATGAGTGGAAACTGCTTATGTTGGTGCAAGTTGCTGGAATCATTATCGGCTTCATTCCCGCTTTCAGGGCTTACCGTCAGTCATTGTCTGATGGCATGACTATTCGAATCTAAAATAGGAACCTACGATGCAACGCAAATTCCTACTGATACTTGGGTTACTAATGTTCCCATTTATCAGCACAGCTCACGCTGAAACCACTCAGACTGACGAATCGGTATTAACACTCGATTGGATTGACTTGATTCCAGAATCAGAGCGAGCACAACTCGACTCATTTGGCATGCCGATGGTTAACCACGACAGCATGGACAAACCTCAACAATCGACACTTGGCGCTGTTCGCCCAGAACTGAATGGCAGCACAGTCAAAATTCCTGGCTTTGTGATTCCATTGGAAGGCGATGAGAACATGATCACTGAGTTTCTGCTGGTACCGTACTTTGGCGCATGTATCCACGTGCCACCGCCACCACCAAACCAAATCATCTACGTGAAGTTCCCTAAAGGTGCACCAATCCAGCAGCTATGGGATGTGATCTATTTAGTGGGTACGCTGAAAACTGAGTCAATAAGCCATGACTTGGCGCAAACCGGTTATCTTATTGAAGGTACTGCGATTGAAGAATATGACGACATGTAGTCATTAGAAGGGTGGCTCAAGGATGAGCTGCCGTCACTGAACGAGTGAGATCATTCAATAACAGTTTAATAACGATTATTTTATTCTAAATTACGCGATGTAATTAGATAAGTACGCTAGAACAGCGACATAAGTAGCGAGTAATAACCCTATACTAAGCTGTTTCTTCAGCTTGTTATCATTGACTTGATTCATAACTCCTCCTTGAGAATTACAACAAATTTAACATTTTATTATCATTAGCAAAAGTAAAATTTTGTTGAAACCTTCAACTCTGCACGCAAAATCTAGCCACCAATAAGATAAAGAGTTACATTTTAGACAGTTATACCAATCACAATAAGTAAGTGTTCAGAAATAGCGTAGGAAAAAGGCTTGAGAACAAGGAAGCTCTTTTCAATAAATAGTTTTGATAAGTAGTTATTCTACAATCAAAAATTCTAACGCTGTTATCGAGCGTTTTAACAAGCTAGGGCGAGCAATTAATTACTACGATTGGTGTTGGGTCGTCTCCTTACGGTACTCTTATGTCAGAAACTAAACAGCCAGTGATCATTGAGCATGCTAGCGATACACAGCAAAAGCATGAGAAAAAGCCTCATATTGCCGACAGTGCAAGCAGAATGCTGCACATCGCACAAAACTTCGGCCTCGATTCCTTAATTAGTCATAGTACAAAGCCAAACGATAAAGCTGAGAGTACGCTTATCGAACGGGCACTATTACGAGAGAAAAAACGTAGAGAGCTTCGCCAAAAGAACCTAGAACAGATTCTAAAGTTGGCACACTCTTCATGTAAGGATGAAGCAGCTGGAGACCCTGATCAGGACTGGCTATACCGTTTCTTCGATATGGCACAAGAGATCCACAATACATCGATGCAGAGGCTATGGGCTCAAGTACTGAAACGAGAAGTCACCAACCCAGGCTCGACGTCGATGAAGGCACTTCAGATCTTAAAAGACATGACACCAAAAGAAGCGCTCACCCTGCAAAGAGCCGCGTCACTGGGTTGTAGCTTTGGTAGTGATAACAGCAGAAAACTATTACTCGGCTTTAAATCCCATGCTGGAATCTTCAGCTTTGGCAAAAGAGACACCACCAACACCATCAACCTTGGTGGACACAACCTGCCCTACTCTAGTTTGCTCCACTTGATTGAGCTCGGGATTATTCTAGGAACAGAATTAGAATCTGGAGAGATTGATTTCGACCCAGCCCTACACCTGACTTATCAAGGTAAGAGCATGTCACTGGCGCCTATTTCAAAAGGGGTTAAACTGGTTTACTACCGATTCAGTCCAACAGGTAATGAGCTGTGCACCTTACTTGGCAACAAACCCAACATGCAGTATTACGATCAACTGATTGCACTATTAAGCCAGAAATTCACGGTTCAGACAGAAGTGAAAAGCAGTGTGAATTACACCGTCTAGGCACTCGACGGTGCAAAAAATAGACGGTGTAAAAAGTGAAGAATATCGAGAAGAATAAAGAGAATCTAGAGGATAGGTTTCTTGTCTCGGTAAACCAAGGCTGCACTATTTATCGGTCGTGAATAAGCAGATAAACAGCTGAGTAGCCTCAGTCATACCAACGATCTCAATTGGCTAAGATATTACGCTTCTCTAAAGCATCAATACACAATTCAACCAGTTCATCGAGTGTCTTCTCACCCGCAGGTAGATCTATCTCAGGATTCTGAGGCGCTTCGTACACTGAGCTAATGCCAGTAAAATTCGGGATTTCTCCAGCACGCGCTTTCTTATACAAACCTTTAGGATCACGCTGTTCGCAAACCTCAAGTGGTGTATTGACGAACACCTCAAGAAACTCACCTTTCGGCAATAAATCACGCACCAACTGTCTCTCCGCTTGATGTGGAGAAATAAACGCTGACAACACGATCAAACCCGCATCCGCCATCAATTTAGCAAGTTCACCAATACGACGAATATTCTCTCGGCGATCCTGCTCAGAGAAGCCAAGGTCGCTACATAACCCATGACGCACATTATCGCCATCCAATAAGTAAGTATGGTAACCAAGCTGTGCCAAGCGATTTTCTAATGCTCCAGCGACTGTCGACTTCCCAGAACCAGATAATCCCGTGAACCAGAGCACTGCTGGCTTTTGTGATTTCAGATCAGAGCGAAATGTTTTATCAATCGAGTGTTGATGCCACACAACATTCTCATCTTTTGGTTTGAGTACTGCGGTCATAATTAGTCCTTTAAATAAACAGCATTAAAATGGGAAAAAATAAGGAATTAGGGTCAGCACCAAACCCGAATAAACAATCGAGATTGGGATGCCGATGCGCAGATAATCCGTAAGGTGGTAATTACCTACGCTATAAACAAGTAAGTTGGTTTGGTAGCCGTATGGCGAGATAAAACTGGCACTGGCACCAAACAGAACCGCCATAATAAACGGCATTGGGTCAACGCCATAACCGACAGCCATACTGTAGCCAATTGGGAACGAGAGTGCCGCTGCCGCATTGTTGGTCACCAACTCAGTCAGGACCAACGTCATGAAATAGGTCGCGACTAGCGCTCCAAACACGCCCCAGCCATTAAAGGCTTCCATAAACATCAGCCCCATTCGCTCAGACAACCCAGATGAAATCATCAGTTGAGCAATAGAGAGTGCCGAACCAACGATCACGACAATATCGACGGGGAAGCGGCGGCGAAGCTCACCAAGTTGTACTACACCAAATGCCACCAGCAATAATAAAAATCCCGCCAGCCCTTTAATAATCGGGACTACATCAGCGAGCGATAACCCAATCACACTGGCAAAACCGAGCAACACAAACGTCGATTTATCGGCATCAAGCTTGGCGCTTGAGTCTAGGTCGTTCATCAACACAAACTCTTTATTGTGTTGTTGACGCTGTTCTTCAAAACGTTTTCCTGGAACCAAAATCAAGGTATCGCCAGCGGTTAATGTGATATTCCCTAGGCCACCTTCAAGGCGTTCATGACCACGACGAATGGCAACCACAACCGCATCGAAGCGATCTCTAAACTGGCTGGTCTTGAGGGTTTTATTACAGAAGCTTGCCGATGAACTGACTACGACCTCAACAAAGCTCTGGCCGTTCAGGTGGTGCTGACCAAACAGAGTTAGCCCTTGGATCTCTTGCAGTGTCGCAACACTCTCGACATCACCACAAAACAGTAGTCGATCACGAGCTTGAAGAATAAAATCAGGGTCAATAGACGCGGTTGTTTTACCGTCTCGAATCACTTCCGCTAAGAACAGTTTTCTCAATGCTCTGAGGTTATTCTCGCTGACGCTGCGGCCAACTAAAGGAGAACCCGGCTCAACTCGCGCCTCGAGAAAGTAAGGCAGATCATCTTGAGAACCATCATCGTAGCTGGGTAAGAAGTAGCTCAGAGGAATGAGGATCAACACACCGCCGACCAACACCGCTAAACCGATCAAGGTCGGTGTAAAAAAGTTTAAGCTTGGCAGTCCAGCATCTTCAACAAAGCTATTGATGATCAAGTTGGTAGAGGTGCCGATCAATGTCAGGGTTCCACCTAAGATGGCAGCGTATGACAAAGGGATAAGCAGTTTAGATGGCGCATGTTGTTGATTACGTTTGATCGCCCCGATCAAAGAAACAACCACCGCCGTGTTATTAGTAAAAGAAGAAAGTAACGCTGTGGAAATACCCAACTTCGCAACCACGGTACCTAGCCTACCTTCAGAGATATTACGGCTAACCCAACTGATTAAGCGAGTTTTCTCCAACGCACTTGATGCGAGGATAAGAAGAATTAAAGTCAGTAACGAGGAGTTAGTGAAGTTATTGGCTAAGCTCGACAAATCGATCATACCAGCCATAAAAGCAATAAACGCCGCGCCAGCAAAGATAAAGCTTGGCTTAATACGGGTAACGAGCAGGCAAGTAATGATGCCGAGCAAAATCGCTAATACAAATCCTTGTTGCCACATATACCCGTCCTTTATGGCGGAAACGATGGGTTTCCGCCTGATTCAATAAGCTGTTACTTAGTCGTTTATGACTTCAGTAATTGGCTTAGATCTTTGGCATCCCAATGAGGGAAGTGCTTGCGTACCAATGCGTTGAACTCAAGTTCAAATGCAGAGAAGTTACCGACTTGCTGTTCAACAGAGTCCAAACGGTCTCGAATCAAACCAGCACCCACCGTCACGTTAGTCAGGCGGTCGATAACGATGAAACCACCGGTATCAGCACTCTCACGGTATTTATCCAACGCGACAGTCTCGTTCAATGACCATTCACACAAGCCAATACCATTCAGTGGTAACTCATCAACTGCGTAAGTCGACAAGTTGTTGATGTCATATTGGTGACGAACCGTTTCAACCTGACCGACGGTTTTCTTGCCTGCGATTTTGATGTCGTAAGCTTTGCCCGGTTGCAGTGGTTGCTCTGTCATCCATACGATGTCAGCCAATACATGGTTAGTTGATTCAATTTGAGCATTTTCCAGCACAATCAAATCACCACGGCTGATATCGATTTCATCTTCAAGAGTCAGTGTTACTGCCAAGCCCGCTTGTGCTGATTCAAGTTCACCATCAAAAGTCACAATGCTTGCCACCTTAGAGGTTTTACCTGAAGGCAACGCCTTGATTTCATCACCCACGCTGACACGACCAGAAGCCACGGTGCCGGCAAAGCCACGGAAATCTAAGTTAGGACGATTGACATACTGCACAGGGAAACGGAATTCGCCCGCAGAACGTTTTTGGTCAATGTCGACGTTCTCTAACACTTCTAATAGAGATGGACCTTCAAACCATGCAAGCTCTTTGCTTGGTGCTGCAACGTTAATGCCTTCAAGCGCGGAAACCGGCAGAATTTGAATGTTAGTTTCGCCTTCTAGGTTTTCAGCAAACTCTAGATACTGATCGCGAATCTCTTCAAAACGATCTTGCGAGTACTCGACGAGATCCATTTTGTTGACTGCGACGATGAAGTGCTTCAAACCAAGCAGGTTAGAAATAAACGAGTGACGACGGGTTTGATCCAGAACGCCCTTACGAGCATCAATCAAGATCACCGCTAGATCACACGTTGAAGCGCCTGTTGCCATGTTGCGCGTGTACTGCTCATGCCCTGGGGTATCAGCAATAATGAATTTACGCTTTTGAGTCGAGAAGTAACGATAAGCCACATCGATCGTAATCCCTTGCTCACGCTCAGCCTGCAAGCCATCAACAAGCAGTGCTAAATCAGGTTTCTCACCTGTGGTACCCACTCGTTGGCTATCAGAGTGAACCGCTGCTAGCTGATCTTCATAAATCTGTTTTGTATCATGGAGTAAGCGACCGATTAACGTACTTTTACCGTCATCTACCGAGCCACAAGTTAAAAATCTAAGCATAGATTTATGCTGATGCTGACTTAGATAACCTTCAATCCCTAGTTCAGCCAATTCGGCTTCTACTGCACTATTCATTTTTCTTTCCTTAGATTCTTAGAAATAACCTTGGCGCTTTTTCAGCTCCATAGAGCCCGACTGATCATGGTCAATTGCTCGACCTTGACGCTCACTAGACGTCGCCACCAGCATCTCTTCAATAATGCCTGTTAGCGTATTCGCCTCAGATTCAACCGCTCCGGTTAATGGGTAACAGCCTAAAGTACGAAAACGAACGCTTTTCTCTTCAATCACTTCACCTTCTTGCAACTCCATACGGTCATCATCAACCATGATCAGCATGCCATCACGCTCAACTACAGGGCGTTTGTCTGAAAGGTAGAGTGGAACAATATCGATGCTCTCTAGGTAGATGTATTGCCAGATATCAAGCTCAGTCCAGTTAGATAGTGGAAAGACACGAATGCTTTCGCCCTTATTCACCTGACCGTTGTAGGTGTGCCAAAGCTCTGGACGCTGGTTTTTTGGATCCCACGTATGGTTCTTATCGCGGAAAGAGTAAACACGTTCTTTCGCACGAGATTTTTCTTCATCACGACGCGCACCACCAAAAGCCGCATCGAACCCATACTTGTTTAACGCCTGCTTAAGGCCCTGTGTTTTCATGATGTCAGTGTGCTTCGAAGAACCATGTACAAATGGGCTACAACCCATCTCAATACCTTCTGGGTTCTTATGTACTAAAAGGTCGAAGCCGTACTTTTTAGCCGTACGATCACGAAACTCAATCATCTCGCGGAATTTCCAATCCGTATCTACATGCAATAGCGGGAATGGAATCTTGCCTGGATAAAACGCTTTGCGAGCTAAATGAAGCATCACAGAAGAATCTTTTCCGATGGAGTACATCATCACTGGGTTATCAAACTCAGCCGCTACTTCACGGATAATATGAATACTTTCCGCTTCGAGCTGTTTTAGGTGGGTTAAACGTTCTTGGTCCATTTCAGTGCTTCCTTTAAGGCTCGCGTTACGAGCAATTCATTACTTGGTCTTGCCAAGCAAGGGATTTAACTCATCCACTTGAGTGAATGGGAGTATTGGCACTAGAAGAAAACAGAAGCTTCGTTTTGAGCTATCCTTGCTATTCATCTGCCTGATACGTCCTTGATATAGGCATTATGACGAGCCTCTCATATTACTGGAAATTCTAAAATTTCATTTTTTATTCGAAAAGCTGATAAGGGATTGAATTTACCGATAAGCAGGTGAAATGAATGGACTAATATTATCGATATCAGTTGTGCATCGATTGAGCAGCTTTGGGAGGCGTCTTGCAGAACACCATAAAGTAATCGATCTAAGTCACGAATTAACATTCGTTGTAATCATTGTTTCATTCGGTTTTGTTACATTACGCAACGAATTTTCTACTATCCACTTTGGAGCTACAAAATGAAAGTTGCAATGAAACCTTTGTCATTGGCTGTACTTGCGGGTCTTGGTTTGACTTTAGCAGGCTGCACAACAACACCAGATACCGATGAAGTGATTAAATTACGTGTCGTAGAAACGACGGATATCCATACCAATCTAATGGATTACGACTACTACAAAGACAAGCCATCGAAAAAAATTGGCTTAGCACGTACTGCAACTCTAGTAAAAGAAGCTCAAAGCGAAGTAACCAACAGCGTATTAGTTGATAACGGTGACTTGCTGCAAGGTAGCCCAATGGGTGACTACATGGCAGACAAAGGCATCGAAGCGGGCGAAGTTCACCCTGCATACAAAGCTATGAACCAACTAAGCTACGACGCTGCAAACCTAGGTAACCACGAATTCAACTACGGTCTTGAGTTCCTAGAAGAATCTATCAACGACGCTGATTTCCCGTACATCAGTGCTAACGTTTACGACGCAGAAACCAAAGAACACTACTTCACGCCTTACATCATCAAGACGCACACGTTCGAAGATACTGCTGGCGTAGAGCACGAAGTAAAAGTGGGTTACATCGGTTTTGTTCCACCACAAATCATGACGTGGGATAAGAAGAATCTAGAAGGCAAAGTGATCGCTCGCGATATCATTGAAACGGCTAACGAGTTAGTGCCTCAAATGAAAGCAGAAGGCGCTGAAGTTATCGTTGCTATCCCTCACTCAGGCGTATCAACTGACCCATACAAAAATGGCGAAGAGAACTCAACGTTCTACCTATCTGAAGTAGACGGCATCGATGCGATCGCATTCGGCCACTCTCACGCAGTTTTCCCAGGTAAAGGTTTTGATGACATTCAAGGCATCGACAACGAAACTGGCACAATGAACGGCGTTGCGGCAGTAATGCCAGGTCGTTGGGGTAGCCACGTTGGTGTTATGGATCTAACACTTGCACAAAAAGACGGTAAGTGGGAAGTTGTTAAAGGCCAATCAGAAGCACGCCCTATCTACGACAAAATCGAGAAGAAATCGCTTGCTGCAGCTGATGAAGGCATCGTAACAGCACTAGAAAAAGACCACGCTGGTACTCGTGAGTTTGTTAACCAACCGATTGGTAAAGCAGACGATGTGATGTACAGCTTCTTGTCTCTAGTACAAGACGATCCAACAGTTCAAATCGTTAACCTTGCACAGAAAGATTACGTTGAACAGTTCATCCAAGGTGACCCTGACCTAGATGGTACGCCAGTACTTTCAGCGGCTGCACCATTCAAGGCCGGCGGCCGTAAGAATGACCCAGCAAACTTCACTGAGGTTGAGTCTGGTCAACTAACCTTCCGTAACGCAGCTGACTTATACCTTTACCCGAACACGCTAGTTGCGATGAAGGTAACAGGTCACGAAGTAAAAGAGTGGCTTGAGTGTTCTGCAGGTCAGTTCAACCAAGTGGATGTTAACTCAACAGCACCACAACAGTTGATCGAGTGGGATAATTTCCGCACTTACAACTTCGATGTTATCGACGGTGTTGATTACCAAATCGACGTAACTCAACCTGCGAAATACGATGCAAACTGTAAAGTGGTTAACCCTGAATCACAGCGTATTGTTGGCCTAACTTACCAAGGTAAGCCAATCGACATGAAGCAAGACTTCCTGATCGCCACCAACAACTACCGTGCATACAGCGCTAAGTTCCCAGGCACAGGTGAAGACTTCATCGCATTTGATGCACCAGATGAGAACCGTACTGTTCTTGCAAACTACATCTCTCGCGTAAGCAAAGAGCAAGGTCAAGTGAGCCCAAGCGCGGATAACAATTGGTCATTTGCGCCAATCAAAACGGATAACAAGCTAGATATCCGCTTTGAAACATCTCCAAGTGACAAAGCAGCAGAGTTCATCAAAGAAAAGGGTCAATACCCGATGAAACGTGTTGCGACTGACGATGTTGGTTTTGCTGTTTACCAGATTGACCTAACTAAATAGATTGCTTAAGTAATCCATAGTTAACGTTCTGAAAGGCTGAGTTTTACGACTCAGCCTTTTTCTTTTCTTCTAAATGTTCAGCCCAAAGCCCTAATTTTCGAACGACAAACTCTCGTTCAACCCGCTTCCAAATGCCACGCCTTCAGCTTCAAAACAGCAGTCAAACAGCAGTCAAACAGCAGTCAAACAGCACGACTCAAACCACCAATTGAATGAATCCAACACAAAAAAACGCTAATCAGCTGTAAGTTTTTCTCTGCTCCTCCTGTCTATTTAATTTACTACACTCAATGAATGGTCGTTAAGCCATTCATCTATAGGATAGATAAGGACATTTGATGAGCACCGTCGAAAGCATTCAAGCATGGTTACATTCAGGGGAGGAGTCGCTGCTATGGCTGATGCTTGGCATCATCGCGCTTTCTTACCTGCTTGAAGATCTTGCGATTGTTACGGCGGCAGGTATCGCGACTCAAGGTCTAATACTTCCTCAATATGCGCTGCTTGCTATTTTCATCGGTATTGCCACGGGTGATCTCGGTCTTTATTACTTAGGGAAGTCAGGACGTTATTTCCGAGGTGTTCGATATAAAGCCCTCACGAATAAATACTTTCGTTCGCTTCGTACCAAATTACGTCAGAACGCATTCAGCAGCCTTTTTGTTATCCGCTTTATTCCAGGGCTTCGCACCGTCGGGTTTACCTTAAGTGGCTTTTTCGCCATCCCACTGCCTACTTTCTTGTTTGCTGTCATCAGCGCCACCGCAATCTGGACTGGCATTGTCTTCTCTGCCATCTACTATTTAGGGACATCAGCGTGGCTGCAAGCCTCTGAATATCAATGGATCGTTATCCCGTGTGCCATCGCTTTACTGTTTATCGGTAATCGATTAATGAATAAAACCTACTCTAGAGGATTATCATGAGTTCACCGCAAGATATTCGCATCATTCCCGCACATCAAATCAATGCAGGCATGCCTTTGCTTGAAAAAGATACCGTGCGCAGTGTCTCTCCTTATGAGTTTCTTCCGACTTGGTTCTTCTACACGCCAGTCGTGATTCAAAGCCTGATGCAAGGGTTACGGCACTTTGACTGGGCACTGCCGCTCATCGCCAACCCAAGCATCAAGTTAAGCGGTATGGTAGGCGAATCAAAACACGAGATATTAAGCCTTGCCGGATCTTCAAGTCAGCGTTGGATCTCTCCGTTTATCACCCTCACCAAAACGGATCTCAGCGGTAAGAAACAAGCTGAAGATGCACGCAGCGCACTCATACAATCCGATCTTGATTTCCCGATTGTAGCGAAACCAGATCTTGGCTGTCGAGGCGTTGGCGTCAAGCTGATCAACACACAAGATCAACTTGAGCAATATGTTGAATCTTTCCCAAATAATGCTCGCTTTCTACTGCAAGAAAAGGCGCCTTATCAGGCAGAAGCTGGCGTTTTCTATGTTCGTTACCCAAACAAAAAGCAAGGCGAGATCATCTCGATCACACTCAAATATGCGCCAATGGTGATGGGTGATGGCAAGTCGACCCTCAAGCAGTTAATTGAAAATAGCCCGCGTGCTGGGCAACTCAGCCACCTGTATCTACCAAGGCATGAAGATAAATTGGATCAAGTGCTCGCAGAGGGCGAAGAGTTCCAACTCGCGTTCGCAGGTAGCCATAGCCGTGGCTGCATCTTCCGCGATGGCAATCAATACATTACTCAGGCTTTAACTGAACGTTTAGACGAGATATTCGATGACTTCGATGGTTTTCATTTTGGCCGACTCGACGTCAAGTTTAAAGACATGCACAGCCTAATGAACGGCGAGGATTTCACGATCCTTGAGGTCAATGGCGCAAGCAGTGAGGCTGGGCATATCTGGGATCGCAACACACCGCTGCGAGAGATATTTTCTACACTACTTCTGCAATACCGTATTCTTTTTGATATTGGCGCTCAGCAAAAACAACGAGGCCATAAGACTCCCTCTTTCAAGAGCTTATTCGCTGCGTGGCAAGAAGAGCGACGTCTTGTTCAACAATATCCGACCACTGACTAACTTTGTACGAGGACCATGAATGAACCCCATAGCCCAACCGAGCGCCCTCACTTCTTTCTCTCCTAGTATCAAGGGAGCGGTAGAAATATTGAATCAGGGTCTAGAGTTTTTGTTAGCGATATCTGACAGCGACTATCTGACACGAGCAAAGCCGCACGTCACAAGCTCTATTGGTGAGCATACTCGTCACACGCTCGATCTTTTTCACGCTTTAATTTTAAAAGAGAATGCGACCGTTGATTACAACACTCGCCGTCGTGGTCATCCCGTCGAATACGACCGCTCAATTGCAGTAAAAGAGATCCATTATGTGATCAACTGGCTTGAACGATTAGACCGCAGAGATCTCGAAGCGCCTATCATGATCCAAACCGAAGTTTCAATGGATACACAAGTATTCGCCAGCCTGCCTTCTACGTTAGAAAGAGAGGTCACCTTTGCTGCTCTGCATGCCAATCATCACTATGCGATGATCAAGGTGATCACGACCTTTCTTGATGTCGAAACATGCAATACCTTTGGTTATGCCCCAACCACCAGCAGCTATCTGAGGGAGCAATAATCATGTGTTCAGTATCTTGGCTGCTTGAAGAAAATGGTTATCAGGTCTTTTTTAACCGTGACGAACAAAAGACGCGAGCACTGGCAATGCCACCTAAACAATATCGAGTTAACGGCGTCGATATCATCATGCCACTCGACCCAACTGGCGGTGGTAGCTGGATAAGTATCAATGAGTTCGGGCTTTCACTATGCCTACTCAATAACTATCAAGGCATAGTGCCTGATGGCCTTTTAGTCAGCCGTGGTTTGCTACTCAAGAATCTATCATCGAGTCGTAACATCAGTAAGCTCTCTGAAGCATTTCATCAGCTCGACCTGCACTCTTTTGCCCCATTTACCCTGCTGGCTTTCGCGCCGAACTTAACTCAACACCATGGTTTGGTTATCGCCTATATGTGGGATGGCATTCAACAAAAAATAGTCGAAACCGATTCTCCGCTCTTCTCATCCGGTGTTGATTTAGAGCGAGTACAAGCCTATCGACAAGCAAAATACGATCAGCTTATGGCAACGGGTAAGAATCAACAGAACTTACTTCAGTTTCATTCTCACCATCACAGCGAACAGCCTCATTTAGCGACCTGTATGCATCGCGAAGACGCACATACGGTGAGCTTTACACACTTACGCAATCTACACGGCCAAGCCTCGATGTTTTATGCACCCGGCTCGCCTTGTGAACCCATTAAGCCATGCCAGATAAATCAACAGCGTTTTACCTTCGATTTATCACCCGTAATCAATCTATAGATGGAGTCCATCATGAGAAAACTATTAACCATGGTCATGCTACTTGTTAGCCCGTACGTATTTGCCGCAGATGAAATCTACACAGGGTTCTTTAGCAGTAAGGCGCTCGATGGCTACGATACTGTGGCTTATTTCACTTCAGGCAAGTCCATTGAAGGCAGTAAAAAATTCAGCACCGAGTACAAAGGCGCGGACTGGTATTTCTCATCTGAAAAGAATCTGACTTTATTTGTTAATAATCCTGAAAAATATGCCCCTCAATATGGGGGTTATTGCGCTTGGGCTGTTTCAGCAAAAAGTGACTTTGCACCCGGTGACCCAAACCAATGGACAATTGTTGATAACAAGCTTTACCTCAACTACGACCAAGAGATTAAACAGCGTTGGGAACAAGACCGAGCACAGCATATTCAAAAAGCCGACACCGTTTGGCCGCAACTGATCAAATAAGGGAATAACCATGACATTCACTCCAGCTAAACATATTCCTGCGGCATTTATCGCTTTCGTATTTGTTCAGTCGCTGTTTTTTAAGTTCACAGGCTCATACGAGACTGAGCATATCTTTGGCACCTTGGCGACATGGTCTGGCTTAAGTTGGTTCGGTTCATTTGGCGGCTACTTGATTGGGTTTGCTGAATTGATTGCGGCCATTTTGCTGTTTACTCGTTGGCATGGTCTGGGTGCCATCATGAGTGTGGGGATTATGAGTGGCGCGATATTTTTCCATCTGTTTACGCCGCTCGGTATTCAAATGCCTGAGTTTAACGCAGCGGGTGAAATTGTCGGTTATGACGGCGGATTACTGTTTGGCATGGCATGCCTAGTATGGCTTTGCGGTGCATTTTTAAGTGTAAAAGATTTCAAGAATCAAGACGGTTTCCTAAACAACTTTAGTCAATAAGGTAGCTTCATTATGATTGATAGTCCTTTTCGTTTACCACGTTACACGCCTTTTGGTTTAGGTGAGTCTGTTGTCGAGTGGGCAACTGGGCTATCTAAGCTAGATAAGCTCTATCAAGATAGACCTGATGAGTTATCTAGCTTTGAATTCATGCATCACACCTTGTCAGCATTGAATATCGACTATTCCGTTTCAGCAGGCGCCACTGATAATATTCCCGAACAAGGGCCAGTAGTCATTGTGGCTAACCACCCGCTTGGTGCGATTGAAGGCGTGATCCTTGCTGATCTCGTAGGATCGATAAGAAAGGATGTGAAAGTGTTGGCCAATGAGTTGCTCAAGCGACTGCCTGAACTGGATGATCTTTTCATTGGGGTCGATGTCTTTAACAGTAAAGAATCGAAACGCACCAATGCTAAAGCTATTCGAGATGCCAATCGTCATTTAGCAGACGGTGGACTCTTGATTGTGTTCCCTGCTGGCGAAGTATCGAGTTACCGTAAAGGGGCCAAGACACTAACAGACATCGAGTGGAGCAAATCAGTCGCAAAGTTTGTTAAGCGTCACCAAGCCACCACGGTGCCTATCTTTATCAATGGCAAGAACAGTGAGCTTTTCTACCAAGCGGGCCGTGTTCACCCACTACTGAGAACGGCTTTACTTGGCCGTGAACTTCTTAATAAACAGGCGACGACTATCTCTATCTCGATTGGCTCTTCGATTCCGTATTCAGAGATCAAATCGTTTGAAAAAGAGATGGATATCGTCAACTACCTACGACTCAATACCTACCTAATGAGTCAACAAGATAGCCCGAATACGCCAATCCACGCGCCCTCTTTTGACACCCAAGTGATTGCGCCTATTCCACCAGAAGTGTTGGCAATAGAGGTCGGTTCTCTTCCTGAAGAGATGAAGTTACTTGAGCAAGGGGACTTCGAAGTCTACTGTACGCCAAGCCAATCTATTCCTAACTTAATGCGCGAAATTGGTCGAGTTAGAGAAGAGAGTTTCCGAGAAGTCGGAGAAGGCAGCGGGCTTGCCTGTGATTTAGATGAGTATGACCTTTACTACCACCAACTGTTTGTTTGGAATAAAACCAAGGCTGAATTAGTGGGTGCATACCGACTTGGTATGGTCGACAAGCTCATCGCTGAGCACGGGCTTGATAAGCTCTACTCTCGTAGCCTGTTTAACTACAATCAAGAATTCATCGATACCTTAGACAACAGTATCGAGCTTGGGCGTTCTGTAGTGAGCAAGCCTTATCAAAAGAGCCTTAACTCACTATTACTATTGTGGAAAGGTATCGCGGCCTTCGTGTATCGTCACCCTCAATACACTCACCTATTCGGCCCTGTCAGTATCAGTAATGATTACAGTCATAATGCGCGTCTGTTGATTGCGACGACCTTATCCATACACCATTACGATGAACAAAAGGCGAATCTGGTTTCTCCTTCGTCACCACTCAATACCAGTAATAATGTGTTTTGGCAGAATCACCTGCTATCGTCATTGGCGAGTGTCCCTCTGCTTTCTAAAGTGTTGGCTCGTATGGAGCAAGGGAAAGGCCTACCGGTACTGCTACGCCAATACTTAGGGATGAACGGTAAACTTGTGTGCTTTAACGTCGACCCATCGTTTAATGATGCCTTGGATGGCTTGATTGTGGTTAATCTTAAGAAAGTACCATTGAAAACCCTAGGCAAATACATGGGCAGAGACCTCGCTCAAGATTATCTAGAGCAACACAGTCGACGCTGATTTAGCCTGCTCTGTACCTCTCCCCAAATAAGTGCGATGATTTCGGCACTTATTTGGGTTAGGTTATTTTCATGCACACCTCTTTTATCGAACAACTACAAAGCTTTGACTTCTCTGAGAGTCAGATTGAATCTCTATTAGCTGTCGCGAAACCACTTGAGCTGCCGACCCGACACATCCTGATCAATCAAGGTGAGATGGCGAGTTCGATCTACTTTGTACTTGAAGGCTTATGCCACGCTTGTTATCTCACTAATGACGGTAAGCAATACAGCAAAGAATTCTACTGGGAACAAGACTGGATCATCGGCTTTGAGAGTTTGATAAAGAACCAAGCGTCCCCTTACCTACTAGAAACGCTCACACCCATCACAATGTTAGAACTGCCAATGAATGCGGTTATTGAGTGGCGTGCATCAAATAACCCTCTGTATTTAAAGCTGTTAGAAACTCAGCTCATGCACAAGGAAAACAAAGAACGCTTTATGTTACTTTATACCCCAGAGCAACGCTACCAACTGTTCTGCGAACATTACCCCGACCTTGAACAGCGCTTGAACGACAATCAAATTGCGGCTTACCTAGGTATAACCGCGATCAGTCTGAGCAGAATTAAAGGTCGAATTAACAATAGTTAATGCCAACAATCATCGCACATAGTACATTCAGAGCATCGATAATCTCTGGATGTAAACATGATCACTTGGCACTCAATTCCCTTCTCTGAACTTTCAACACAACAGCTTTATCAATTACTTAAATTACGAGTAGATGTGTTCGTTGTTGAGCAAAATTGCCCTTATCCAGAGCTCGATGGTAAAGATACACTCGCAGGTGTTGAACACTTGCTTGGCTATGCTGATGCAGAGCTAGTGGCGTGTGCCCGTTTGTTACCACCAGGTACTTCTTACGACAATACCAGCATCGGCCGAGTGGCGACCAAGCAATCAGCAAGAGGTGATGGCTTGGGTCATCAATTGATCAAAGAAGCGTTAACACGCTGTGAGACTCTTTGGCCGAGCAAGACCATCGATATTGGCGCGCAACAACACCTAGAAAACTTCTATGCGAATCACGGGTTCGAAACTATCTCTGAGATGTATCTGGAAGACGATATTCCGCATGTAGACATGAGATTTGAAAAGTAATGACGAATATCACTGTCGGTATTCTATTGTTGGTTGCAGGTAACTTGTTTGCCTCGCTTTCCGACGTAGCGGTAAAACTGTTGAATGGCGAAGTACCGCCTCTTCAGTATATTTTTTTCCGACAGTTTATATCTCTGCTAATCATCACCCCTTTGTGGCTACAACAGAAAAAAGAACAACGACGCTTACAACAAGCTAAAGTGACCTTTATTCGAGGACAACTGATCCTAATCGGCAGCGGATGTATGGTCGTCGCGATCACCCACCTTTCTTTGGCTACCGCCAACGCAGTATTTTACGTCGCGCCCCTGTTGATGTTACCTCTCTCTATGTTTCTACTGAAAGAGCAACCGGCACTTGGCAAGGTTATCGCCACCACTATCGGTTTTATTGGTGCATTGATTGTCTTGAGGCCATCACAATTTCATTGGGCAGCACTGTTTGCTTTGGGTACAGCACTCACCCTCGCACTATTCAATGTATTGGTAAGAAAGCTTCCTAGTGAGCAAACGGTGGTCACTACGCTGTGGTGGACAACCTTATTCTCTATTCCAGCCTCATTAGTACTGTGCTTCTTATACTGGCAGCCGGTGTCGGTGGAACATTTGGGATACATAGCATTAAGTGCGACGCTAATCTTAAGCTACAACGGACTTGCGGTCGCTGCCTACCAAAAAGCACACTCTAGTCAAATTGCCTTGGCTGAATACTCAGGCTTAGTGTTTGTCGCCATAATAGGCGCTATATGGTTTGATGAGATTCCAGATACGTTAACCTTTATCGGAATTATGCTCATCATCTTACCGCTTGCACCTTTCAAGCGACCAAAAAAAAGAGCTAATCATTAGCTCTTTTCTATCGACTATCTGTATCTGACGAAACGCTTTAACGCAGGCTCAGTATTGAGCTACTTACTACGGCCAAAGCCACCGTCTGACAATCGGAAAAACATCACCGAAGTGTTGCCTTTTTCTAGCTGAAGAATGTCTAGTTTCCCGGTCTCAGCGAGTTTGAATCGAACTAGCTGGCCTTTACGAATCTGACTAAGTGGTTTGTCTGCCCCTTCAATACGCACTAGCGCGTTCAAGTCAGACAACGGCAAGTCGTTATTTCGAAAAACCTGCGCTAACGTATCCCCTTGCTTTACAAGATACTCCTGCCAGTTGTTGTTACTCGGTTCTGATGAACTGCTCTTGGCATTTTGCTGTTCGCTTAAACCAACGGTGTTTATCTCAAGCTCAACGCGCGATGTTGCTGGGGCTACGTCTACTTTAGGTTCTGGTAGCGGCACAAAAAGTAAGATCAATACGATCGGCGAAATCACCATCAATAGTCTCTGGTGTAATTTCGGCAATGATCCCCAGGCCTGCACGGTTGAGATTTTTATTTTCTTGATATCGATCGAGCTTAATTTCTCTTTGACCTGATTCAGTCGATCCTTGAACTCTGCTAAGTGGTCTACTTTCTGTTTTTTCTTTTGACGACGATTCATGCCACTGCGTCCTATACATTGAATAACTACAGTATAAAAACCAAAGTACCAACAGTATAGATCTTTCCGCAACAACAGAGACCAAAGCAAGAAAATTGACATAGCTGTGATTTGGACACGTTAAAGCGTAAGTGATCAGGGGCTAGCCGTTTATTCAGGCTGCTAATACTGGTATTCTTACCCTTTTCGTACTGACAAAAAGAGTGACTTTTCATGTCTGAAGTAAAATTTGAAACTGTAGAGCAAAAAGCTAGCTACGGTATCGGTCTACAAATGGGCCAACAACTTGCTGGTTCTGGTCTTGAAGGCCTAAACGTTGACGCAATCGCTGCTGGTATCGCAACAGCTCTAGTTGGTGACATGCCAGCTATCGAAGTTGACGAAATCAACAACGCACTACAAGAGCTACACACTCGTGGTGAAGCTGCACGTCAAGAACTAGCTAAAGCAGCAGCAGCTGACGGCGAAGCTTTCCTAACTGACAACGCTCTTCGTTCAGAAGTAACAGTTCTTGAGTCTGGTCTTCAGTACGAAGTACTAACTGAAGGTACTGGCGAAATCCCTACTGCAGACAAGCAAGTACGTGTTCACTACCACGGCGAACTAACTGACGGTACTGTTTTCGACAGCTCTGTATCTCGCGGTCAACCTGCTGAATTCCCAGTAACTGGCGTAATTCAAGGTTGGGTACAAGCTCTACAAATGATGCCTGTTGCCTCTAAGTGGAAGCTATACATCCCTCAAGATCTAGCATACGGTGAGCGTGGCGCAGGTGCTGCAATCCCACCATTTGCTGCTCTAGTGTTTGAAGTAGAACTTCTAGCTATCCTTTAATTTTTATAAAAACCTTTAGTAAAACAAAATACTATAGGCAAATAAAATTAAAATAATCCAACGGCGATGTGACTACATCGCCGTTTTTCGTTTATAGTGAATAGGTCGATTACTTTATTACTTAAGGAAGAATAATGAAGAAAATACTCATCACTATGCTCAGCAGCCTTGCTGTAGTCTCTTGCGCTAGCACTAGCGACTCTGAACAAACCAGTTCATCATCAGATACCAACTATTCCCAACTATCGCAAACTGCCCTGATGGCAGCAGTGAATATGTGGTCTCAACAAAACGAAACAACACCACTTGCTGATACCGTTGCTGATCAAGCATCTGTTACCAGCGATCAAGCAATTGGCGGTATCGGTTCAATGTTGGCGCTTGCACAAAATTCACTTGGCTCAGCAGACAATAAAGAACTCGCATCACTCATTCCTGGAATGTCTTCACTTGAATCGACTGGCTTATCATCAGTTCTAAGCTCACAAGGTGCTGTTGAAAGTGCGTTTGCTGGGTTAGGTATGGATTCGTCAATGATTACGACATTTGCACCAATCATTCTTCAGGCACTTCAATCACAAGGTGCAACGAGCGGCCTTATGGATTCACTTGCCGCTATTTGGCAGTAAGGCATCGCGATTAGCGATTAGCGATTA
>NZ_CAWNBB010000037.1:73678-87949 GCF_963872585.1 Vibrio sp. 10N.222.47.A9
GAGATACGAGATACGAGATATTTTTAAAAAATAGAGCAGAGCAGGCAAGTAAAAATGCCAAACATCGTGGTGCAATTTTTCGATTCGATAGAAACAAAAAAAGCCGAGCTAATGCTCGGCTTTTTGTATTAAGAATCTAGTATAGATTACTCAGCAGCTTCTTCAGCAGCTGGGCGGTCTACAAGCTCAATGTAAGCCATTGGAGCTTTATCACCAGTACGGAAACCACATTTAAGAATGCGAGTGTAACCACCTTGGCGAGCCGCGAAACGCGGGCCTAGTTCATTAAATAGTTTTGCCACAACTTCGTTATCACGAGTGCGAGCAAATGCAAGACGACGGTTAGCAACACTGTCTGTCTTAGCTAGGGTAATCAATGGCTCAATTACGCGACGTAGTTCTTTTGCTTTAGGCACGGTAGTTTTAATAACTTCGTGACGAACAAGAGAGCTAGCCATGTTGCTGAACATCGCTTTGCGATGACTGCTGTTGCGGTTGAGTTGACGACCACTTTTACGATGGCGCATGACCTAATCCTTCTAACTTTTCGATTAATCTTCAGCGATTGACGCTGGTGGCCAGTTTTCTAGGCGCATGCCTAGAGAAAGACCACGTGAAGCAAGCACATCTTTAATCTCTGTAAGAGATTTCTTACCAAGGTTTGGCGTTTTAAGTAGCTCAACCTCAGTGCGCTGTACAAGATCACCGATGTAGTGAATCGCTTCTGCTTTCAAACAGTTAGCAGAGCGAACTGTTAGTTCAAGATCGTCTACAGGACGTAGTAGGATAGGATCGAATTCTGGCTTCTCTTCCTTCTCCTCAGGTACACGTACATCACGAAGATCTACGAACGCATCCAGTTGTTCAGCTAAAATAGTAGCTGCACGACGGATTGCTTCCTCAGGTTCTAGAGTACCGTTCGTTTCCATATCGATAACAAGCTTGTCTAAATCAGTACGTTGTTCTACACGTGCCGCTTCTACAGCATAGGCGATTTTATCAACCGGGCTGTAAGTAGCGTCAACTAATAGACGACCGATAGGACGCTCATCTTCTTCAGTATGGATACGAGCTGAAGCTGGAACGTAACCACGACCACGTTCTACTTTGATACGCATAGCGATCTCAGCATTGTCATCCGTTAGGTGACAAATTACGTGCTCAGGGTTAGCGATCTCTACATCACCATCGTGGGTGATGTCACCTGCAACAACAGGGCCTGAGCCTGATTTGTTCAGTGTAATAAACACTTCATCTTTGCCTTCAGCAACGCGTACAGCTAAACCTTTAAGGTTTAGAAGGATTTCCAGGATATCTTCCTGAACGCCTTCTTTAGTGCTGTATTCGTGTAGCACACCTTCAATTTCAACTTCTGTTACGGCACAACCCGGCATAGAAGATAGAAGAATGCGGCGAAGAGCATTACCTAGAGTGTGGCCGAAACCGCGCTCTAATGGCTCAAGAGTTACTTTCGCGTGTGTCGTATTGATCTGTTCAATGTCAACAAGACGCGGCTTAAGAAATTCTGTTACAGAACCCTGCATTGTGTCCTCTCTTTTTTTAACCTTACTTAGAGTAAAGTTCGACGATCAAGTGTTCATTGATGTCAGCTGATAGGTCAGAACGCTCAGGCATACGCTTGAATGTACCTTCCATTTTGCTAGCATCTACTTCAATCCAAGTTGGCTTTTCACGTTGTTCAGCAACTTCTAGAGCCGCTTTAATACGAGATTGCTGTTTAGCTTTCTCGCGGATAGAAACAACGTCGTTAGCCGCTACTTTGAAAGAAGGAACGTTTACAACTTTACCGTTAACTAGAACAGACTTGTGGCTAACTAGTTGACGAGATTCAGCACGAGTAGCGCCAAAGCCCATACGGTAAACTACGTTATCAAGACGACCTTCAAGAAGCTGAAGCAGGTTTGCACCTGTGTTGCCTTTAAGACGTGCAGCTTCTTTGTAGTAGTTGCGGAATTGTTTTTCTAGAACGCCGTAGATACGACGAACTTTTTGCTTCTCACGAAGCTGAACGCCATACTCAGATAGACGACCGCGACGAGCGCCGTGTACACCTGGTGCGTTATCAATTTTACACTTGGTATCGATCGCACGGACACCAGACTTAAGGAATAAGTCAGTACCTTCGCGACGGCTAAGCTTCAGCTTAGGACCCAAATATCTTGCCATGATCTTTCTCCAATATTCCTAGAAACGAAACTTAAACGCGACGTTTCTTAGGTGGACGACAACCGTTATGAGGGATTGGTGTCGCATCAACAATGTTAGTGATACGGAAACCAGCAGCGTTCAGTGCACGAACAGTAGATTCGCGACCTGGACCTGGACCCTTAACCATAACTTCCAAGTTCTTTAGGCCATATTCTTTAGCCATTTCACCACAACGCTCAGCTGCAACTTGTGCTGCGAACGGAGTAGATTTACGAGAACCACGGAAACCTGAACCACCTGCTGTAGCCCATGCAAGAGCGTTGCCTTGGCGGTCAGTGATAGTTACGATTGTGTTGTTGAAAGAAGCATGAATGTGCGCTACGCCATCAGCTACTTGCTTGCGTACGCGCTTACGCGCGCGAGTTGGTTGTTTTGCCATTGTACTCTACCTTATCCGACTATTTCTTGATCGGCTTGCGCGGACCCTTACGGGTGCGAGCGTTGGTTTTAGTACGCTGTCCACGTAGTGGTAGACTGCGACGATGACGAAGACCGCGGTAACAGCCAAGGTCCATAAGACGCTTGATGTTCATCGATACTTCACGACGTAGATCACCTTCTACAGTGTATTTAGCTACACCATCACGCAGTTGATCGATCTGCTCTTCAGTTAGTTCACTGATCTTAGCATCTTCAGCAATACCCACTTCAGCTAGAATAGCTTGAGAGCGAGTTTTACCAATACCGTAGATTGCAGTAAGTGCAATTACAGAATGCTTATGATCAGGAATGTTAATGCCGGCTATACGGGCCATTATTCACTCCTAAGGGGGTTCATAAAAGAATTATCCGCAGCAAAGCCCGTTATGGATACGCTGCGGCATACTACTTCTTTTGCACGCAAAAGGTAGGCCGAGGAATATACTCGACTCTACCTAGTATTTCAAGTAAAAATTTCTGCTGATTAGCCTTGGCGTTGCTTATGCTTTGGCTCACTGCAAATCACGCGAACGACACCGTTACGCTTGATAACTTTACAGTTACGGCAGATTTTTTTAACGGAAGCACGAACTTTCATTGCTAAACTCCGTAAATGGAATCGAAATAATTACTACCGAATTAACGGCCGTAACCTTTCAGATTCGCTTTCTTTAACACAGAATCATACTGTTGTGACATCAGATGAGTCTGTACCTGTGCCATGAAATCCATGATAACAACCACTACGATTAGTAGGGAAGTGCCGCCAAAGTAGAAACGAACGTTCCACGCGACCATCATGAACTCAGGAATCAGACATATAAAAGTAATGTATAGAGCGCCCGCAAGGGTTAGTCTAGTCATCACTTTATCGATATATTTCGCTGTCTGCTCACCTGGGCGGATACCGGGTACGAATGCACCAGACTTCTTCAAGTTATCAGCTGTTTCACGTGGGTTAAACACCAACGCTGTATAGAAGAAACAGAAGAAGATTATAGCTGCTGCATAAAGCATTACATACAACGGTTGACCTGGGCTAAGAGCTAATGACACGTCAGTTAACCAACCGAACGCGCTGCTTTCACCATTTTGACCAAACCACTGCGCTAATGTTCCTGGGAACAAAATAATACTTGATGCAAAAATCGCTGGTATAACACCTGCCATATTAATCTTAAGTGGCAAATGAGAACTTTGTGCTGCAAACACTTTACGACCTTGTTGACGCTTCGCATAGTTAACGACGATACGACGTTGACCACGCTCCATGAAAACCACGAAGTAAATTACAGCAAAAGACAATACCGCGATAAACAACAGAAGAAGCACATGCAATTCACCTTGACGCGCTTGCTCGATTGTTTGACCGATTGCAGAAGGCAATCCAGCAACAATACCTGCAAAAATCAGAATGGAAATACCATTACCGATTCCTCGCTCAGTGATTTGTTCACCTAACCACATCAAAAACATGGTACCAGTTACTAAACTCACGGTAGCAATAAGCGTAAACATGGTTTGGTTGATAACAACCAGATTGTCGACCATGTTTGGTAAGCCTGTTGCGATACCAATAGCTTGGAATGTTGCAAGTACAAGCGTGCCGTAGCGTGTATATTGGCTTATCTTACGACGGCCTGCTTCACCCTCTTTCTTGAGTTCCGCTAACGCTGGATGAACTACAGTTAGCAATTGGACTACGATCGATGCCGAAATGTACGGCATGATACCCAATGCTAATATAGATGCACGCTCAAGAGCACCACCGGAGAACATGTTAAACATTTCTACGATGGTACCTTTTTGCTGATCGAACAAATCGGCAAGTACAGCTGCGTCAATACCAGGGATCGGCACAAAAGAGCCGGCTCGGAATACTAAAAGTGCACCAATTACGAATAATAAGCGCGACTTTAGTTCACTTAAGCCGCTTTGAGCACTACGAAAATCTTTTCCTGGTTTCTTAGCCATCTGTACCTCGTTCCTCGAGATTATTCCTCGATTTTACCGCCTGCAGCTTCGATTGCAGCTTTAGCGCCTTTAGTCACGCGTAGACCTTTAACAGTCACAGCTTTGCTTAGGTCACCAGAAAGAACGATCTTAACAAACTCGATGTTCTTAGTGATAACGTTAGCAGCTTTAAGGCTGTTAAGATCAACTACGTCACCTGTTACTTTCGCTAGCTCAGCTAGACGAACTTCAGCAGACACTAGGCTCTTACGAGAAGTGAAACCGAATTTAGGTAGACGTTGTTTTAGAGGCATTTGACCGCCTTCAAAACCTGGACGAACAGAGCCGCCAGAACGTGACTTTTGACCTTTGTGACCGCGGCCACCTGTTTTACCAAGGCCAGAACCGATACCACGACCTACACGCTTCTTAGAAGGTTTAGAGCCAGCAGCCGGTGATAGAGTATTCAAACGCATTCTGATTACTCCTCAATCTTAACCATGTAGTAAACCTTGTTGATCATACCGCGTACGCACGGTGTATCTTCAAGTTCTACTGTATGGTTGATGCGACGAAGACCTAGACCTTTAAGGCACGCTTTGTGCTTAGGTAGGCGACCAATTGAGCTTTTAGTTTGAGTTACTTTAATAGTTGCCATCGTGTTCTTACTCCGAAATAGATTCAACAGTTAGACCACGTTTAGCAGCAACCATTTCTGGTGACTTAACGTCTACTAGAGCACCAATCGTTGCGCGAACAACGTTGATTGGGTTCGTTGAACCGTATGCTTTAGAAAGTACGTTATGTACGCCTGCAACTTCAAGTACGGCACGCATTGCACCACCGGCAATAACACCTGTACCTTCAGCAGCTGGCTGCATGTAAACTTTAGAGCCCGAATGACGACCTTTCACCGGGTGGTGAAGAGTGCCTTCGTTAAGCGCAACAGTAACCATGTTACGACGCGCTTTTTCCATTGCTTTTTGAATCGCAGCAGGTACTTCACGAGCTTTGCCGTAACCGAAACCTACGCGACCATTACCGTCACCAACTACTGTTAGTGCAGTAAAGCTCATGATTCGACCACCTTTAACCGTCTTAGATACACGGTTAACAGCGATCAGCTTTTCTTGCAAATCATTAGCTTGTTGTTGTTCTTTAGCCATCTTCCAACCCTACCTTAGAATTTCAGACCAGCTTCGCGAGCAGAATCTGCTAGCGCCGCTACTCGACCGTGGTATTGGAAACCAGAACGATCAAATGCAACTGTAGCTACGCCTTTTTCAAGAGCGCGCTCAGCAACAGCTTTACCAACTGCTTTAGCTGCATCAACGTTACTAGTGTTCTTAACTTGCTCACGGATCGCTTTTTCTACAGTAGAAGCAGCTGCGATAACCTCAGAGCCGTTTGCCGAGATAACTTGAGCGTAAACATGGCGAGGAGTACGGTGTACTACCAAGCGAGTTGCGCCAAGTTCTGCAATCTTACGACGTGCACGTGTAGCACGACGGATGCGAGATGCTTTCTTATCCATAGTGATACCTTACTTCTTCTTAGCTTCTTTAGTACGCACATTTTCATCTGCGTAACGAACACCTTTACCTTTATAAGGTTCAGGAGCACGGTAAGAACGAATGTCAGCCGCAACTTGACCTACTACTTGCTTATCGCAACCAGTAATAATGATCTCAGTTTGGCTAGGGCACTCAGCTTTAATACCTTCAGGTAGAGCGTGCTCTACTGGGTGAGAAAAGCCTAGTGTTAGACCTACAGAGTTGCCTTTGATAGCAGCACGGTAACCAACACCTTTAAGAGTTAACTTCTTAACGAAGCCCTGAGTAACACCCACAACCATGTTATTAACTAGAGCGCGAGCTGTACCAGCCTGTGCCCATGCGTTAGTAACACCTTCTTTCGGACCGAAAGTTAGGTTGTTTTCTTCCTGTGCAATAACTACGGCGCTGTTAAGAACGCGAGTAAGCTCACCTTTGCTACCTTTTACAGTAACTTCTTGGCCGTTTAGTTTCACCTCTACGCCAGCTGGAATAGCGACAGGTGCTTTAGCAACACGAGACATAATCTACTCCTTAAGCTACGTAACAGATGATTTCACCGCCAAGACCTGCTTTGCGAGCAGCACGGTCAGACATCAGACCCTTGGAAGTAGAAACAACTGCAATACCAAGACCACCCATCACTGTAGGTAAAGAGTCTTTATTTTTATAAACTCTTAAACCAGGACGTGATACGCGCTTGATTTGCTCGATTACAGGTTTAGCTTGGAAGTACTTAAGAGTAACTTCTAGCTCAGGTTTTACTTCGCTGTCAACAGCGAAGTCTACGATGTAACCTTCAGCTTTAAGTAATGCAGCAATTGCAACTTTAAGCTTTGAAGAAGGCATTTTTACAGCAACTTTATTTGCTGCCTGACCGTTACGAACTCGGGTCAGCATATCCGAAATCGGATCTTGCATGCTCATAAGATTTACTCCAAATGATTAAGTGGCAATTACCAGCTAGCCTTACGAAGACCCGGAATCTCGCCTTTCATGCAAGCTTCACGAACCTTAATGCGGCTTAGACCGAATTTACGTAGGTAACCGTGTGGACGACCAGTTTGGTTGCAACGGTTGCGCTGACGTGATGCACTTGAATCACGTGGAAGAGATTGCAGTTTAAGAACCGCATTCCAACGATCTTCTTCAGATGCGTTTACATCGCTAATGATAACTTTTAGCGCAGAACGCTTTTCAGCGAACTTAACTACTAGTTTTGCACGTTTAGCTTCACGTGCTTTCATTGATTGTTTAGCCATAACAGTAACCCTACCCTTACTTACGGAATGGGAAGTTAAAGGCAGCCAGCAGAGCTCGGCCTTCCTCATCGGATCCCGCAGATGTCGTGATAGTAATATCAAGACCGCGGACGCGATCGACTTTATCGTAGTCGATTTCCGGAAAGATGATTTGCTCGCGAACGCCCATGCTGTAGTTACCGCGTCCGTCAAAAGACTTAGCGCTAACACCACGGAAATCACGTACACGTGGAAGTGCGATAGAGATTAAACGCTCTAAAAATTCCCACATGCGCTCACCACGCAAGGTTACTTTACAACCAATTGGGTAGCCTTCACGAATTTTGAAACCAGCTACAGATTTACGCGCTTTCGTGATAAGTGGCTTTTGACCAGAGATCGTTGCCATATCAGATGCTGCGTTTTCTAGCAGTTTCTTATCGTTGATTGCTTCACCAACGCCCATGTTTAGGGTGATTTTCTCAATCCTAGGGACTTGCATGACGCTTGTGTAGCTGAACTCTTTGGTAAGCTCAGCGACTACAGACGACTTGTAGTAATCATGCAGTTTCGCCATAGTAGAACTCCAAATTACTTCTAATTAGTTAGAAACAGTTTCGCCGTTAGATTTGAAGAAACGAACTTTCTTGCCATCTTCGATACGGAAACCGATACGGTCTGCTTTACCAGTAGCCGCGTTAAAGACTGCAACGTTAGAAGCATCAATAGCTGCTTCTTGTTCAACGATGCCACCTTGTTGACCTAGAGCCGGAACCGGCTTTTGGTGTTTTTTAACAAGATTGATGCCTTCAACAACAACTTTACCAGTTGTCAGAACCTTAGTTACTTTACCTTTCTTGCCTTTATCTTTACCAGCAAGAATGATTACTTCGTCATTACGACGGATTTTAGCTGCCATGTTGCCGCTCCTTACAGAACTTCAGGTGCAAGTGATACAATCTTCATGAATTTCGCGTTACGAAGTTCACGAGTCACAGGACCAAAGATACGTGTGCCGACTGGTTGCTCAGTAGTGTCATTTAACAATACACAAGCATTACTGTCGAAGCGAATGACAGAACCGTCTGGGCGACGAACGCCTTTACGGGTGCGCACTACTACCGCCTTCAGAACATCACCTTTCTTTACTTTACCGCGAGGAATCGCTTCCTTCACTGTAACCTTGATGACGTCACCGATATGTGCATAACGGCGGTGAGAGCCACCCAGAACCTTAATACACATTACCTTGCGCGCGCCAGAGTTATCTGCTGCGTCAAGTGTACTTTGCATCTGGATCATTGTTAGTGCTCCGCTAAATATTAAAACTAGACCCTCTCGGGTCGGGCTGCCTCTTTAAAAGGGACGCGAATTGTACCACCCTTTTTTTAAATTGGGTAGACAAAAAACAAGCGGCTCCAAAAAATAATTTGGAGCCGCTTATAAGTTATAGAATTACAAAGATTAAATCTTCGCTTTTTCTAGAACTTTAACCAATGTCCAAGACTTAGTCTTAGACAGAGGACGACACTCAGCGATTTCAACTTTGTCGCCTAGGCCACAAGTGTTGTCTTCGTCGTGTGCGTGTACTTTAGTCGTGCGTTTGATGAACTTACCGTAAATTGGGTGTTTTACAGTACGCTCAATAGCAACAACGATAGACTTGTCCATCTTGTCACTTACTACACGGCCTTGCTGGATGCGGTTAGTTTCGCTCATTATGCGCCTGCCTTTTCAGTCAAAACAGTTTTCACACGTGCGATGTCACGGCGTACAGCTTTTAGAGTATGAGTTTGCTGAAGTTGACCAGTTGCAGCTTGCATGCGCAAGTTGAACTGTTCACGTAGCAAATTCAATAGCTCAGCGTTAAGCTCTTCAACGTTCTTTTCGCGTAGATCTTGTGCTTTCATCACATCACCTGCTTAGTTACAAAAGTAGTTTTAACAGGCAGTTTACGCGCCGCTAGGCGGAACGCTTCACGTGCCAACTCTTCAGGTACGCCATTCATCTCGTACATAACTTTGCCTGGTTGGATTTGAGCAACCCAGTACGCAACTGAACCTTTACCTTTACCTTGACGAACTTCAAGAGGCTTTTCAGTAATTGGTTTGTCTGGGAAAACACGGATCCAGATTTGACCTTGACGCTTAATGTGACGTGTCATAGCACGACGTGCCGCTTCGATTTGACGTGCAGTCAGACGACCACGGCCAACAGCTTTAAGACCGAATTCGCCGAAGCTTACTTCAGTACCTTTAGCTAGACCACGGTTACGACCAGTCATAACCTTGCGGAACTTAGTACGTTTTGGTTGTAGCATCGTTCGACTCCTTACTTACGGCCTTTACGCTGCTTCTTAGGCTTATCGCCTTTTGGCTCTACTGCGTTAGCAGCTGGCATACCGCCTAGAATCTCACCTTTGAAGATCCAAACTTTAATGCCGATCACACCGTATTGAGTGTGAGCCGAAGAAGTTGCGTAATCAATGTCTGCACGTAGAGTGTGTAGAGGCACACGGCCTTCACGGTACCACTCTGAACGTGCGATTTCAGCACCGCCAAGACGGCCGCCTACTTGTACTTTGATGCCTTTAGCGCCTAGACGCATAGCATTTTGTACCGCACGCTTCATTGCACGACGGAACATAACACGACGCTCTAGTTGAGACGCGATGCTATCAGCTACAAGCTGACCATCTAGCTCAGGCTTACGTACTTCAGCGATGTTAATTTGCGCTGGTACACCTGCGATTTTAGCTACAGCTGCGCGTAGCTTCTCTACGTCTTCACCTTTCTTACCGATAACAACGCCAGGACGAGCTGTGTGAATAGTCACACGGATGCTCTTCGCTGGACGCTCGATAACGATACGAGATAATGATGCTTTTTGTAGTTCCTTGGTAAGGAACTGACGTACCTTGAAGTCGCCGTCTAGGTTGTCAGCGAATTCGTTGGTATTAGCAAACCATGTAGCATTCCAAGGCTTGACGATGCCAAGACGAATACCATTAGGATGTACTTTCTGACCCATTGCTTACTCTCCTAGTCTTTAGCGATCTGCTACAACAATAGTGATGTGGCTTGAACGCTTCAAGATACGATCCGCACGGCCTTTAGCACGAGGCATAATACGCTTCATGATAGGGCCCTCATCTACGAAGATTTTAGCGACATTTAGATCGTCGATATCTGCACCTTCGTTATGTTCCGCGTTAGCGATAGCTGACTCAAGAACTTTCTTAACTAAAACAGCAGCTTTTTTGTTGCTGAAAGTTAGAATTTCTAGAGCCTGGTCTACCGACTTACCGCGAATTTGGTCTGCAACTAAGCGAGCTTTCTGTGGAGAAATACGAGCAAAGTTATGTTTAGCTAAAGCTTCCATCATCTACTCCTTATTTCTTCTTAGCTTTCTTATCTGCAGCATGACCGCGATAAGTACGAGTTGGTGCAAATTCGCCTAGTTTGTGACCGATCATTTCTTCGGTAACGAAAACAGGGACGTGCTGACGACCATTATGGACAGCGATGGTCAAACCAATCATTGTTGGGATGATCATTGAGCGACGGGACCAAGTCTTAATAGGCTTTTTGTCTCCGCTTTCCACCGCTTTCTCTACCTTCTTCAGCAAGTGTAGGTCAATAAAAGGACCTTTCTTGAGAGAACGTGGCATGGCGATTCCTCTTTATAAATTATTTAGTGCGACGACGTACGATGTACTTGTCAGTGCGCTTATTCTTACGAGTCTTGAAGCCCTTAGTAGGAACGCCCCAAGGAGATACTGGGTGACGACCACCAGATGTGCGGCCTTCACCACCACCATGTGGGTGATCCACCGGGTTCATTACTACACCACGTACGGTTGGACGTACGCCGCGCCAGCGTGAAGCACCAGCTTTACCAAGTTCACGTAGCATATGCTCAGAGTTACCAACTTCACCGATCGTTGCACGACCTTCAGAAAGTACTTTGCGCATTTCACCAGAACGTAGACGGATAGTTACGTATGCACCATCGCGAGCGATGATTTGAGCATAAGCACCAGCCGAACGAGCTAGTTGTGCACCTTTACCAGGCTTAAGTTCAACACAGTGTACAGTAGAACCTACTGGGATGTTGCGCATCGGCAGAGTGTTACCTGCTTTGATTGCAGCATCTACGCCAGATTGAATCTGGTCGCCTGCGTTAACACCTTTAGGTGCAATGATGTAACGACGCTCACCGTCTGCGTACAGAACTAGAGCGATGTTAGCACTACGGTTTGGATCGTATTCTAGACGCTCAACTTTCGCTGGGATGCCATCTTTAGTACGTTTGAAGTCAATCAGACGGTAATGGTGTTTATGACCACCACCGATGTGACGTACTGTAATACGACCGTTGTTGTTACGACCACCGTTCTTAGAGTTTTTCTCTAAAAGTGGTGCGTATGGCTTACCCTTGTGCAGGTCAGCGTTAACAACTTTAACGACGTGACGACGACCAGGGGAAGTCGGCTTACATTTAACAATAGCCATTTTTACTACTCCTGTTATTCCGCGCCGCCAACGAAGTCAAGATCTTGACCTTCTTTCAAAGTAACGTAGGCTTTCTTAACGTCTGAACGACGGCCTTCACGCATACCTTGACGTTTGGTCTTACCCTTTAATACAAGAGTATTTACAGACTTAACTTCAACTTCAAATAGCTTTTCTACAGCTGCTTTGATCTCTTTCTTAGTTGCATCTTTAGCTACTTTGAAAACGATAGTGTTCGCTTTCTCAGCTGCCATAGTTGCTTTTTCAGAGATGTGCGGAGCACGTAGAACTTTTAAGATACGCTCTTCAGTGATCATGCTAGCATCTCCTCAACTTGCTTAACTGCGTCAGCAGTCATCAGAACCTTGTCGAAAGCGATTAGTGATACTGGATCAACACCAGCAACATCACGTGCATCTACTTTGTATAGGTTACGAGCAGCTAAGAATAGATTTTCATCTACTTCGCCAGTCACAATCAGAACGTCGTTTAGCTCAAGCTCTTTAAGCTTAGCTACAAGTTCTTTTGTTTTTGGTGCTTCTACAGAGAAGTTATCAACAACGATTAGACGCTCTTGACGAATCAACTCAGACAGAATGCTCTTCATAGCACCGCGGTACATTTTTTTGTTTACTTTTTGGCTGTGATCTTGTGGTTTCGCAGCAAAAGTAACACCACCTGTACGCCAGATTGGGCTACGAATTGTACCAGCACGTGCACGGCCAGTACCTTTTTGGCGCCATGGCTTAGCACCGCCGCCTGATACTTCAGAACGAGTCTTTTGAGCACGAGTACCTTGACGAGCACCTGCTGCATATGCAACAACTACTTGGTGTACTAGAGCTTCGTTAAAGTCACGTCCGAAAGTAGTCTCGGAAACAGTTAGTGCATCAGCACCTTTAACCATCAATTCCATTACTTACTCCTAGACGTTATGCTTTAACAGCAGGTTTTACGATCACGTTACCGCCTGTTGAGCCTGGTACTGCACCTTTAATAAGGAGTAGATTGCGCTCAGCGTCAACACGTACGATCTCTAGGTTTTGAGTCGTTACACGCTCAGCTCCCATGTGACCTGCCATTTTCTTGCCTTTAAACACGCGGCCTGGAGTTTGACATTGGCCAATTGAACCCGGTGCGCGGTGAGACAAAGAGTTACCGTGAGTCATATCTTGAGTAGAGAAATTCCAACGCTTGATAGCGCCTTGGAAGCCTTTACCTTTAGATGTACCAGTAACGTCTACTTTTTTAATTTCGTTGAAAAGTTCTACGTTTAGCTCAGCGCCAACTTCAAACTCTTCGCCGTTTTCTAAACGGAATTCCCAAAGACCGCGACCTGCTTCTACACCCGCTTTCGCGAAGTGACCAGCTTCAGGTTTAGTTACACGGTTAGCTTTCTTAGCACCAGTAGTTACTTGGATTGCTGCGTAGCCGTCTGTCTCAAGAGTTTTAACTTGAGAAATACGGTTCGCTTCAACCTCAACAACAGTTACTGGGATAGAAACGCCTTCTTCAGTAAATACGCGGGTCATACCCACTTTACGTCCGACTAGACCAATCATTATTCTTATCTCCCTTAACCTAGGCTGATTTGAACATCAACGCCAGCTGCAAGATCAAGACGCATTAGAGCATCAACAGTTTTATCTGTTGGCTCAACGATGTCGATCAAACGCTTGTGAGTACGAATTTCGTACTGGTCACGTGCATCTTTGTTGACGTGTGGAGAGGTAAGAACAGTGAAACGCTCTTTACGAGTAGGAAGTGGAATAGGACCACGAACCTGTGCGCCAGTACGTTTTGCTGTTTCAACGATTTCCGCAGTTGAAGCATCGATTAACTTGTAATCAAACGCTTTAAGGCGGATACGAATACGTTGGTTCTGCATGAGACAGAGCTCCAATTATTAAAAATTACACAAACAATATCGCCACTCAAGCTCGAAATAACGAGAGAATGCCGATTGATTTATGTGAAACCGTAGCATCCAAAATCAGGACGCATTGTCAGTTAACTTTTGAAGTAAACACGAAGTTTACTATTTTTATTAACCGCGAACATAAGCTGAGTATACATTACTAGGTAAGACCTACTCCTCAGTGCTCATTGGTTCACAAACCGGCGTTAGCCAGTGCGATGCATTATACAGATCACGTTTTAGTATGCAAGTAGTGTTGGGAAAATAATCGGAATATATTAAAAAGGAACTTGGGGAGGTATGGAGTATTGCGCGGTAAAGGAATGTTTCTCTATAAATAACAAAAGGGAAGCCGAAGCTTCCCTTTTCAGATGCGTGCTCTTCTAATGAAGAGTGAGCAAAAATCTAAATGCTATTAAGCGAAGATTTTAGCTACAACACCA
>NZ_CAWNBB010000038.1:0-17828 GCF_963872585.1 Vibrio sp. 10N.222.47.A9
TAATCGCTATTGAGATGCTGGAAATGCTACCGCAGAGCTGGCGTAGTTGTTAAGAGCCTTAGATAAGCCATAAACAACACCCCAACCACTTCAACACACTACCTCTTCAAAATCCCGTTGCCTTCGGGCGTGGCGGTTCAAACCCAAATAACATCAAAGTTAAACATTTTCAGATAACCATGCCCACTCGTCAGCGGTCAACCAACCAGAATACTCATTAACACGTGAAACGAACATTTTGTCACTCTCATCTAGGTAAGGCGAAATCATGTCGCGAATCTGTATTGCATTATAGTGAGTAGAAATAAGCCATGTAGAGTCCATGATGTGATACCACTTAGAAAAATTCTTCAAAACTTCATGTACTTTTTCGTATTTCTGCCCCGGAGAATTCAAATCATAACTAACGCAATATACTGCCATGCAAAACACCCTCACTAACAAATAAGACACCGCATGATAAATACAAAACAAGTTGAATATCGAGATTCACATCCCAAAAATACAAGAGCCAAGCAGTAAAGAATAATCAAAAGCAACACACAAAATATCACTTACAACTGATCGTTCTAAAATGCTCTACGATCCCTCATTAAGCCCTTTCATTTAAAAGGTTCATTAAAGTTGTTCAACCTTACCAAACCTTTTTTCAATTCGCTTCGTTGTTAGTTCTTGATGAACAGAGTTTAAAGCTTCTAGATACTCACTCTGATTTCTTACGATGTCTTTCACATTAGTGGCAAGTGCCCAATTACGAACATCATTTATTTCACCAGCTAGGTGACAAACTAAGGTGTTTCTAATTTTTTCACATCGACGCAACTGTACGTACAACTCATTTATGGAATCGTAAAGTGTCTGGTCTAGTAAAGCGACATCTTGAATATGATTCTCGTATTGTTTCGTTACGATGTGAGCAAGCGGCATTGCCACCAAAGAGTAGTTTTCATTGTCTTCAGGTTCACCAATATGGACATATATGTAGTCATTCCCATATCGGTCTGTATTTACTAGTTTTTGAACTGGATGATCAGTCTCAAAAGTCAGTAATACTTGTTCGGCAACGCGGAAAAGGGACTCCAAATTACTATAATTTTCTCGTAATTCTTCCGATAACAATATCTTGAGTGTATTAAGCTTTTTTCTACTCTCATTTCTACCTTTGATGAAATCTCTAACCTCTCGGATACAAAAAAGCACCAGAGCAACAAATACCGATAAGGGTATAATATCCAAGATCAACCACTACACTCCTCAAAAATATGCTTGCACTAGCAAATACGATAAAAATAGTAGCCTAACCCAGACCAAGCGCTCAAAAAAGCACGTCATTCCTGTTTGAACCAAATACAACAGTGTTAGTAATCATGCTCAAGAACTTTTCTTAATATAGGCGAGGGGAGTGAGCAACCTGCTCATTAAGAATTACATATAAACAGCAAATAGCTGACTCAAGTTTGTACTCACTCGCACAACACACAAGGCCGAAAGGATCATAGCTTTGCACGTCGCGAACAAAGACATCAATTAAATCACTAATTCCTTGAGGGTTCACATGATGAGACATTTTATTACGAATTTGATTCAACATTTTTAGCGAAGACCACACTTCAGAAATAACCGACTTGTGACCAACCAAGGCCCAGCAAAGCTCTAATTTTCTGGCAAACATCATATTAGACGCACTAACCTTGATCCCTAAAGGATTACTTTCACTGAGTGATGAATTTAGTATCTCCACCAGTAGCTCCTCAAGTAGCAAATGCCCTTTCAATACGACCAATACCTCATCTTCCCCGGTAGGAAGGAGTTTCATAAACCTAGCTGTTCTTTCAGCCTGCTGTATACTTGTACCCAACGCTTACCTCACTTTAATAAATATAAATCCAGTTAATCAAAAAGCCTAGATATCAGTAATCACAGGTGTAACGACACTTCGGATAAGTCGAACAACCATAAAAACTCTTGCCTGAATTAACTCCCCTTTTAGCAACACGCATCACAAGCTTAGATTGGCAACTAGGACAAACTCTATCTTCAACTGCCGACACTCTTTCAGGTTCAGGTATTACGGGTTTATTCAGAAAGCTGCGTCCATCTTCGACCATGTGAACCAGTTCACTGCCATTAACCAACCACAAGCGCTTATCAACAGCAAAGGCAATCGCTTCTGAAGTAAAGTCGCCTGATGTAACAATAATCATCTTACTGGCATTGTTTGCGATCATGACACCGTACATTTCTCTTAGAACTTGTACACCAACCTTACGAGTCTTCCAGTGCTTACATTGTACAAGACTTAACTCCCCCTCTTTCGTCAGCCAAATATCAACACCACCATCAGGCTTCTGAGAGAAAGACTGTTTGACCTCATAACCTTGAAATTTAAAGTATTCACCGATGTAGCTTTCAAACTCAATCCAACTTAAGTCATTCAACGGTGAAGTGTTCTTGCGAACTTTAATTTGGGAACTTGTCGTTAGATAGCTTTGCTTTCTTTTATACTGTTTAAAGAATGCTATCGGCGCAGGGAGTAAAAATAGAAAGGTAAAATAGGGGGCCATCAAAGGAAGGTTGGGAGCCATAGCGTTAAAGATAAAATTATCACTGCTAGCTGCTAAGCTAGGTAATAGATATGAGAGCCCTAGGTATATAACACTAGAGAGCAACACACTAAGCCACCATGGAGCGTCCATTAAGTGCCATATGATCCCATCTTTACGTCGTGCCATTTAACTCTCTACCAATAAGCATTTGAGTGCATTAAATCACAAATAATAGCTAGTGAGAATAATAGATTGACCAATAGCTCTACAGTAAACTGATGTTACCTAATCCCCTGATTGGATTAGGTTGTTCATAACACAGTTACAGAGGCTCAAAGACGGTTCAATACGTCTTGTCTCATTAGGTGTGTTAGCAAAATCATCGCTAAAATGGACACCAAACCTATAAGGTAATCTAATTAGGCTTCGCGTCCACTTTACACGCAAGCCTGTGTCTACTCTTTCGCTCTATCTTCGCCGAATGCTTCGTCCCATTGCCCCGCCTGTAGCTCAACATCCTCTACATGGCTAAACTTGTCAGCAAACAAAAGCCTGGCATGTAACTCATGCTCTTGCCTTTTAGCTGCGATTTGTTGATCAGTTAGGTCTTTATATTGCTTTAAGCTCTTTTGTTCACGTGTCCACTTGTTATTCAGAGCCGTTGCCTTTTCCTCAATCCAGTTGTCTTTACGCACTGCATCTTGGTCAATTGGCAATGCTTCCGTCACGACTTGATACCCCGCACCTATTAGATCTTTCTTCATGTGGTCTACATAGGTAAAAAGCTCCCCTAATGAAAGCCCCTTGGCTTCACACAAGGTATGAAGCTGCGCGATGTTAAATGCTGAACTACCACTTTCCAGACGAGAGTAAAACGCTCCTTTAACGCCCAGTAAATCGGCATATTCTGCTTGTTTGGTTTTAGTTTTAACTATTTTCGTTAAGCCTAAACCCAGCACAAAATCAGTGCCATACATTCTTAGATCTTTTACCGCTTCTGATATCAGCGTAAAGATACTTACTTTTTCTACGACCTTTGACTTCATACTTTCCTCTCTAATTCACATTTGAAATTTTAACGCTAAGGGAATTTTTTTCAATTATTTATTGACATAACTGAGCTACAAGTCGTAACCTTTACCTGAAAAGTTTACTATATAGTTATAATTTCAAAAGGAGGATAATATGAATGACAATCTAGAAACTATGGTTACGGATGAAGGCAACTCTAACCAAGAGTACCTCTTGCGCGGCAAACGCATAGGCTATTTGGCGACTTGCTTAGCTTACAACCGTAAAGAATTACCACTGCATTATGGTCGTTTGTTTACCGAAAATGAGGATGTCTCTTACGGCGATGGCGGGGGAACTCCTATTGCTGTCATGACGGTACAACGCGTAGAAGAATATGAAAGCAAAGGCGATGAACACATTGAATTCTATTTCGATGAAAAATTACATTTAGCCTCTAACACCGTTAGCCGTGAAGGCGACGTGTTAACCATTGATACCGTTCATCAATTAGGTCACGCAAGAAAGAGATTTACCTGCACACATGACTTAAGCACCACTCAAAGCATACCTAATTCAGTTTATGAGGCAGTGGGCTACGCAAGTAAAGATCTACCTTTTTACCACCCGCATGCCATCGAATTCTTTTGTGCCTCCACTTTTTCATTGGCCAGCGAATGCTTCGACTGCGTTGATTTTGCTGATGGTCAGTCATTTTACTTTGATGCTGAACGTGCATTAACTAATGATTTTTTCCAATCAGATTCGTGGGAGCACTTGATTGATGCGCTAAAACAGATTGATACGCCTTAATCACTCAAACACAAAACACCCCCTTTAAAAGCAACGTAGAGAATAAAAACATGACAACTGAACAAAAAACAATAAGCAATCACGGTCGTAACCGAAGCGGTACTTTTGATGACATTTTCGGTGGTAACACAGCCAACCAACCTATATTTACTAAACCTGAGGCCCTATACCGTTCTCGTTTAGATGACAATGGTTCCGCTTTATCATTTGTAATGAATGTTTTTGAGAAGTCCTATTTTCACTACATTGATACCCCAGAAGAAAAAGGATACATACAGTGCAATGGCGAAAACTGCACACTGTGTGAAGCTCAAATCAAGTTAGACCATCACATACTTACACCTGCCTACAATTTTATCGAAGAGCGCATGGAAATACTCGCGATCCCCCCAACACTAAAACCAACCTCATTAGCACCGCAATTAAAGCCGTTGCTTAATAAAGGAGGCCTATTGGTTAATATTGTCAAGAAAGGTTACCACTATGAAGTAACGTCTAGTGATATTCCGGCGGGCATTGTGATTGATAAGGACAAGGTTATGGAATTTAAAGAAGCGTACGACAGTCGTAAGTTCGCTCTCTCTGACATTTACCAAATCAGAACAAATGAAGAACTAGAAACTATCCCTCAAATCGCAACACGCCTCATACTTAAACGCGGTCGTGTGGCCTAATGCAAACAAGTAAGACATTAATTAGCGGGGCTAAACGCCTCGCCGATTTCAGAAAAGAGAACGATGCTGGTGTCATTCTTCAGCATTGTCATAACCACCAGCATGTAGTCATCCGTTGGCAAGTGGGCGTGGGTAAGTCCTATAACATGGATCTAGTTATTGAAACCGCTATTCGCCAAGATAAGTACGACCTTGTACTTGTCATGGCTCCTACACGAAAAATCATAGATGAACGTAAATTCATTCAAAAGCCCCCCAAAGATATCGAAGTTATCAATATCCGCCCTCGCCCAGCCAACCTGTGCGGCGAAGAACGAAACAAAGCATGGCAAGCCTATGAGGCCCGGAACCTAGGTCATTTAGGCAAACGTCACTGTTGTGTACTGTGCCCCAAACGCGCTGAATGCTTTTGGCCTAGTCAATATGGTAAAGATTTACAAAACAAGCAGGTTGCTTTTGCTACTCAAGCTCACCTTGAGCATAACCCATACTTCATTACTCATGTAAAACAACAAGCGAAAGCCGAAAGAGTGCTAGTTATCTTTGATGAGGCCAATGTCAGTCTGGCGAATTACAGCCGTACACTTTCACCTACCTCCATACAACAGTTGATAGAAGCAACAGATCAATCTGATATCTCCCAAAAACGCAAAGCCACTCTTGAGCACTACTTGAATTGCTTACTCAGCGCGCCAAGTGAAGATTTACAAGATACTAGTGCATGGCACTTCCCGCGCATTGATGCCAATGAAATGACGCAGATATTAACCGTAGGTGATGCTATTTTTGGTGAGTCATTTCATAACATTATTTATGACTTGCAAGCTTTCGGCTATTCCATGGCTGAATCGCGAGAAAAGTTACCTAATGGTGACATCCATTTTCCAGCACCCCCTTTCACCTCTGATAGTGATGTTCTGTTGTACAGTGGTACCACTCACCTATCCATTCTGAAGATGCGTTTAGGTATAGACTTTTACTCACCATACGAAACTTATGAGTTTAAAGGTGAAAGCTCTACGTGGTTGAACATCGCATCGGCCATTGGGGCTAGTTCTAATTTCATTAAAAACGCATCTCAAATCCTTGATGTCTTTACACAACTCACGACTAAACGAATTCAGGAAGGTAAGCGAGTACTACTAGTATCGAAGAAAGCTCATGTTGATTACTGCGTCAAAACAATGAACCAACTGTTAGTGGAACAAGGGATCAATAGTGTCCGCATCATACACGGTGAGCATTACACAGAAAGCCCCAACGTGACTTTAGTACCCGTTATTCACTATGGCGTTATTGGCACCAATCAATACGAAGGGTTTGATTGTTGTTACTGCCTTAATAGCTACTATGTAAAGCAAGATACGCTGAGTAATTCAGTTCAGGACTTGCGTTCCAATAGTGAACAGATCAATGTAGCCATAACCTATTCAAAAAAACCACGTCGACGCTATGGCATCGTAGACGATGAACAATTTCGCTTTACCGATGTCGCTGAAGTGGCTAACCCTATGCTGCAAACCTTAGAAATGGGGACGGTTGTTCAAGCTGTAGGTCGTGTTCGCCCATTTACCCAAACCCGTGAAATTATTACATTTCAGAGTAATGATGCTCTTGCTACGACCTACGATAAAGAATTCTCTAATTTAGCAGAATTACGTAAGCACTTTGGACTAGCCACAAAGCGTAAGCGCAGCAGTAATACGACGGCTGATAATGTTATAGCTCTCAGCGCCAAAGACCTCAAACAAACAGAAATAGCCAAGCTTCTCGGTATCAGTGTGCGGACAGTCCGTCGTTATCAATCTAAAGACGTTGCTTGCCCCAATTAGTTAGACTGCCCCAATCATCAAGGAAACCCCCATGAATTTGCTACCAGGAACGGAACGACACCTTCAAACAAATAAACCTAAAAGAGAATCAATGCCTATTTTGCCTAGAGGTACTCACTTTACGGATGGACAAACCTCGCATATTGATACGTCTAATGGACTAAACGCCCTCATAGACTTAGCACTACAACTGCCTATCAGCAACATTAGTATTGATTGTAAGTATACCTACCCTAAAGCACCTGTCACTTTGCCGAATGGTTACGATAAATACGATATTTCAACGATTAAACCTACTCAACTATGCTTAACACTGTGTACAGGCGACACTGTTTCCATGGAACTGCATACTTTCATAATCAACTTAGAGTCGAACGTTGAAATTAGCCCCTTACAAGCCCTGTTTGACTTACCCGTCATATTTACAGCTTACAACGCTAATCGTGTCCTGCATTGCCTCTGGCGCCTAGGGCTCAACGAGCCACATCAAATATGGGATATTTTGATTGCAGAAAAAGCACGATATCTAGGACTTCATCAATTAAATAAACATCATGAGTTTGATGACTTATCATCGAAAATTGATGCTCAAGAATCCTTTACGCAAGAACGGAAAGACTTCTATAGCTTAATCGCCACAACAACTCGCTACGGCCAAGATAGTCCCCAATTAAAACAGACTGAAACGACATGTGTGGAAGTGGCTAAGCTATACATCCTGCAAGTTCAAGCTGTGGTTATTCAGGGTATTTATAACCATTTATTAAACGTAGAAATGCCTTGGATTATTACCAATGCGGGTATGGAAAGAAACGGTGTACTTGTTTGTCGAGAGCAATGTTCCAAAATCTTGAAAGGTACGAAAGCAAAACTGGCACAATGGCAATCAGAGCTTGCAGCTTATGGTCTCATCAATCCAAGCAGCCACGATAACAAGGTTACATTCTTTAATTCATTAGGGTTGCTGCACCACTTCAAGGATGGTTGCGATTATAGCTTTCAACGAGAGGCATTAAGTACTAACTACAATTTGCACCCCACCATCAGACTACTAGCCAAGTACACCAATATGGTATCCATTTCTAAAGACGTCATATTTCAACCGGGACTCGTCGGAGGGAGTGGTCGCATTCACCCTATACATAAGCACCTCGATACCGTAACAGGCCGACAAGCAACAATGGCTCCTAACCTCCTAGGGTTACCTGCAGTTCTTCGCCCCATCGTTGTTGCACCTGAGGGATATGGTATTGGTGAGGTTGATCTTGCTCAGATTGAGGTGGCGATAACGGCTGCTGTGTATAACGATAAAGACTTAATAAAGAAGTACAATGCAGGAGATTTATACACAGCATTAGCTCAAGAGTTCTATTTAGATGAACTACCAATGGAGTTCCAATCCTGTACGCCTGATATATTCAAAGAACACCACAGCGATAAGCGCAACGTGATGAAAGAGTGTACTTTAGGGCTCATTTATGGAATCACAGCCTACGGCTTATCTAAGAAACTTAAAGTTCACGAGGTTAAAGCCCAGCAGCTAATGGATAAGTTTCTTGATATGTTTCCTACCCTTGGTAAGTCTATGGATTTAGCACCACAATATGGTTTTATTCGTGGCTATGTGAGTACAGCAACGGGTCTACAACGATTACGTCCCCAAGATACTGAACGTAACCGCAAAGAAAAGAATTGGATGGTCAACATGCCAGTGCAAGGCACTGCTGCAGCCTTGTTTAAAATCGCGGGTAATCGCCTACATCAGTTATATAAGCGCCATAATGCTAAGTTGATTGTCGCATTACATGATGCTTTTGTGTTTGAGGCACCAACAGAAGAATTAAAGGAAGTTGCGAGCCTGACGTCTCAGGTAATGATTCAGGTCATTCAGGAGCGCTACCCTCAACTAAACATCCGAACAGACATCAATACTTTACAACCTAAATGTTGGAATAAAGATGGCAATGTGAACACCATTGAAGAGTGGTTGAACAAGTGAATAACTAACTTAGCTTTGCCCAAAGACCTGTTACAAAGACAGGCTTAGCAACAATACGGATTCTGTTAAGTACCGAGCAAAAATCACCTCTATATCATTAGATTAGTTTTTCCTAACCTAACAGTCTGGTACTTTTGCCTATGAGTCAAATTGATTAATAGACGAGTTGAATAACTTCCTTCCTAGGTGCTTTGGATGTCAAACAGGTTTAAACAATACAAAATTGATGAATTGGAAGATTTTGTTGAGCAGTATAAATGTGACCATAAAACGTTAATAGAAATTGATTCTGAGTTAGCGAATAGGCGCCATAAGCGTAGAAATACTGAGCTGAGAAGTCATATAAAGAGTTTATTGGCGGAGCCACGGCTAAGCAATGTATCCCGAGAAAATCAGACTATCCTGCCAACCACAGAAACAAACATACCCCCTTCTTCAAGTAAAAAAACGGTATCTTCAATGTCGAATAGACACTCCACTATGACAGAAAATAACTCGCTCATCATGAATCGCGAAACACCAATCATATACCCAGATAACTTTTTGGTTTCTGCTTTTGAAGGTATGCGTCAGAAACTGCTAGATATTTCTGGTGGGCGGTCTCGTTTGTTAAACCTCGACCAAAACACTCGCTCCTTCGTGCGAATTGTTGATGAACTTCCGAATGAGCTTGCGAAGCTTATTCTGTCAGAGAAGTCGATGCTGCTCACTCCAATTCCAGAACCTAAGCTAAGTGAGTTGATTGAGCATGGTTATTTGGAATGGAATGAAGAAGAAGGTAAGCATATTCAGTTGAAAAAGGATCCTGACGCTAAAGAATGGGCAGGAGTCCTTGGTATCGATAACAAATTCGAATTGCCTAACCATTTAGAACAAGCGATGGATGGCAGACACACAGACACTAACTTGCAATCGATGCTTTTTGAGGCTCAATTGAATGTGGCGGTGAAGAAGCTAGCCAGAGAGGCGAAAACTGCCATTGATGAAACAGGGAATAACATTCTCTTTTTATGTCTTGGTTTTTTGGAGTGGGTTGATCAGGCCGAGGGGGGGAATAAGCGTTTGGCGCCACTTTACATGTTACCGATTTCCATCACTAAAGATTATTGTAATGGCGTTGCGGTCTATAAGATCAAATACAACGGCGAAGACATAATTCAAAACCTGATTTTACGTGAAAAGCTTCAGCAAGAATTTGGGTTAACTCTGCCAGAGATTGTCGATCCCGACAATGAAGATAGATTGCTGACCCCAGAAGAGTACTATAAAGAAGTCAACGAGCTGTTGGCCAGAAAACAAAACGATGTCGTCGTGAGACGTTGGAAAGTCCGCCGATTCGCAACCTTGGCAACGCTGAGTTTGGGGAAACTTCTGATGTATCGCGATTTAGACCCTCGGAATTGGCCTCAAGGTGAAGGTAACCTATTAGAGCATGACGTGATTCAGAGATTCTTCCAAGATGGATTTCATATATCCAGTTCTGTGGGGAGTACTAATAGCTATATACTTGACGAAGTTAAGAACCTTCATGAAAGCTACCCAATGATCGAGGATGCCGACAGTTCACAGATGAGCGTGCTCATTGATGTGCTGAATGGTAAGAACCTGGTTGTCGAAGGTCCACCAGGGACCGGTAAATCACAAACTATCACCAATATCATTTCGGCAGCATTATCTCGTGGAAAAACCGTTCTTTTTGTGGCTGAAAAGCAAGCTGCCCTTGACGTGGTAAAGCGGCGTATGGATAAAGCAGGCCTAGGTGACTTTTGTCTAGATTTGCACAGTGACAAAGCACAGAAGCGGCTAGTACTGGATGATTTTAAGCAGCGAATTTCAAACGGACCGACGTTCTATCACAACAATAGTCAGTACGTTCGTGAACTTGAGCGACTAGAGAGAGCTCGTGAGAGACTGCAGAACTATGTTCAATTGATTAACCGGGAGTGGAAAAGCACCGAGCTTACTGTTCATGAGATATTGATGGCAGCCACTCGCTATGAAGCGGAAGTCGCGCCATTGAAGTTCAAAGATATAGCGCCAGAGGACGTGACCAGTGAATCATTCAGTAACGCTAAATTGGATGAGAAAGTTGAGCAGCTTGAAGTCTTTTACAACTATCTGAGCCTTGTCAGCAAACAACTACCGGAAGAGGGAAACTGGATCTCTCACCCTTGGTTTGGGGTGGCGAATAAAGCGCTTTCGGGTAATGACCCTGACGAGGTTATTGATGAATTGAAGGACTGGAATTCTCGCCTGTCTACTTGGTGTGAACACGTCGTCACGCTTTGCCAATCATACGATGTCCCATTAAGTTGTAATGGTTCACTTTATGATGCAGAGTCATTAATTCAAGACTGGAAGACAATACCCTTGCCTCAAGGGCGCGTTGATCTTCAGGCTTTTAGTACTATGACTTCTAACCACATTCAGCAATTGGATGAGTATCTATGTCGCCATAAAGACTTGGCATCTTCTTATCTGAATATGAAAGATACCTTTACACGTGAGGTCATCGAGAATACAGATCTCATTGAAGATATCGACCGAGCCATCCGACAATTAAGTGCATTGGGAGTGGCCCCCGAAACAAGCTTTGATGACATTGCCCGAGCATTATTGAAACTGAATGAGATGATCGACTTATTCAATATAATTCAGGGTTCACGCGCTGAGCTTATTACGCATCTTCCTGATGCCTCGCTCTCTTTGCTCGGTTGCCAATTATCAGGTCTGAAAGAGCTGGAAACTTTCATTTCATTGGCCGCTGTACTGCCAAAGCAATATATTACTAACAGATCTCCTTTGTTTGATAACGAGGCATTGGCTGGATTCACTACCGATTTCATTGATGAACATACCCGCTTAATCACTGAACATGAGGCACTCGAAAAGGTGATCTCAACAGATAAACTACCATCGGTTGAAATGTTACAACACTATGCTGCTGAGTTAGCTAACACAGGACTCTTCTCTTGGTTAAACCCCTCCTGGAGAGAAGCGAAAAAATCAGTTTCCGCGTTTGTTAAGTCGCCAAAGTTCGATGCAAAAAAGATCGCACCGATACTGGAGAGTGCAGCGGACTGGTTAGCGAGATCTAATGGTTTTTGCGAAGACACAAGAAACAACCAGCTATTAGGTGCCTACTTTCAAGGGTTGAATACCGATGTCGAGCTGGTGGCGACAATGGCACATTGGTATCAGCGAGTGAGAGTCGAATATGGCATTGGTTTTGGCAAGAGAGTGGCGTTAGCACAAGCCTTGTTTTTAGTACCAACAGACGTGTTTCGTGGTGTGCAAAATCTTTATCAACAGGGCTTGGTCAATCACTTGGCGTCGTTGCGAAAAGAGTGCGACAAACTGTCTTCTGTCTTCACTGCTGCTGATTGTTTGGCGAATTCTGAGTCAGACTGGTCTGCTGAACCCAACCCTTTACGTCAAGTTCAAGGCCAGATAACTGAGTGCCTGAGAAACTGTCAGCAGTATCTGGTGAATACGCAAATCTCGCAAAATGAGCTTCATAAGAAAATCCATGAGGGTCAATCGCTCAGAGAACTTCGCAGGGTGATTGAGGCGACGGATATTTGCCATCATGTTTTCTCTACAGAGCTTGAACTTACTCCACTGGATACGGGAGCAACGCCCACATCGTTCAGTGTTGTTGCTGATACCGTCAGTTACGCCAAACAGGTGAGTGACGGCTGTAAAAATGAACACATTACATGGTTGATCAAACGTCAAAACAATGTGTCAGATATTGATCTTATACGAGACGCGGGAGCTAAATTGGCGTCTGAGCTTGAAACGGTATGGAAGACAGAGACTGTGTTTTTAGCATCGATAGGAAGTGAACGGAACAACTGGCTGCAAAGCTGCGGCCCTTTCATGGCTGACGTAATTGAACGTAATAAAGCTGCCGCTCAAAACGGTCCGTGGTTGGACAGTTGGATCAAGTACCTGTACGCAAAAGAACGCATGGAATTAGGAGGTTTTAGCCTTCTTAATGAGTTCTTGAGCCAACATCGTCGCTCGATTGATTACGCAAAAAACGCAATGAAATTTGCAACATACCATGCATTAGCGAGAGAGATTTATCGGGAGAAACCGGAATTGTCGCAAATGTCTGGTCATGAGCAGACGGCTATTCAACAGCAGTTCTCGAAATATGACGAGGAGTTAAAAGAGTTACAACGCAGGCGAGTCGCAGCGTTAGCGGCAGATAGAGATATACCACAGGGTAAGCGTGGAGCCAAAGCGACGAGCTACACTAGCAATGCCTTATTACAACGTGAAATCGAGAAAAAAACTCGCCATATTTCAATTCGCAATCTGGTGACACGCGCGGGCGATGCCATGATTGGTCACAAACCTTGCTTTATGATGAGCCCAATGGCGGTGGCGAAATACATACCACCCGGAGCCCTTAATTTTGACATCGTTGTGATGGATGAGGCGTCTCAGGTTAAACCACAGGATGCTCTGAGCTGCTTTGCCCGCGGAAAACAAATTGTCGTCGTTGGCGACTCCAAACAGCTTCCACCAACCTCGTTTTTCGAAAAATCCGTAGCCAATGAAATTGACGGTGATAGCGAAGAGACTGGCGTTATTGACGAGGCAGAAAGCATACTGGATGCCGTTAGTGCTTATTTCGATAAGCGTCAGTTAAGGTGGCATTACCGTTCTCGCCATGAAAGCCTCATTGAGTTCTCGAATCATAAATTCTATGACGGAAATCTTGTGGTCTTTCCTTCGCCATGGGATCAATCGGAAGAGCATGGGATTAAATTCAATCACGTCGGGGATGGCCGATTCATTAGTAGTGTTAACCAGACAGAATCTCATGTGGTGGTCAAGGCGATTAGAGACCACTTACTCCATAAACGGGAAGAGAGTTTGGGCGTAGTTGCGATGAACTCCAAGCAAAGAGACATGATTGAAGCCGATCTTGAAAGTGCTATTTCCAAAGATGCACTTTTACGAACAGCGTATATGAAAAATATGGAAAGTGAAGATCCATTATTCATCAAAAACCTTGAAAATGTGCAAGGAGATGAACGCGATGTTATCTATATATCCTTTACGTATGGCCCCCAGGAGAAAGGGGCTTCAAGTATTCCTCAACGTTTTGGTCCGATAAATGGCACCAGTGGTTGGCGCCGATTAAACGTATTGTTTACACGTGCAAAAAAACGTATTCAGGTATACAGCTCAATGACGGCAGAACAGATTGTACTAAGCGAATCTAGCAGCCTTGGCGTAAAATCGTTAAAAGCCTACCTCCAGTTTGCGCAAACTGGCCAACTTATTGGCCAAGATGGAACCCAGCAGGGAGAGCCCGATAGTGACTTCGAGATTACTGTAATGAGCGCACTTTCCAAGCATGGTTTTGAATGCGTACCTCAAGTAGGTGTCGCAGGCTTCTTTATTGATATAGCCGTAAGAGACCCAGGTATGCCGGGTAGATACTTGATGGGGATTGAGTGTGATGGTGCAACGTATCATAGCAGTAAATCTACACGAGACAGGGATCGTGTGCGCCAAGGTGTCCTTGAGGGGCTCGGCTGGACGATACGACGAATTTGGTCGACCGATTGGTTTAAACATCCAGAAGCGGAATTGAAACCCATAATAGAAGAGTTGAAAGCGCGTTCGACACCAGTCCAAGCGCTCGTTGATGAGGAGCTAAATCTTGAGGAAATAGAATCATCGACAACTACCTGCTCGGATACTGATTTCAAGGCAGTTGAGAGCCTGAAAGATGCTTTAATTCGTTATCGAGATCATGTCATTGGCAAGAAATATCCGGAAACGGCTCCGAGCGAGAAGCTACTGCGTGCCGACATGATAGAACGTTTTATTCTTGAGCGACCAATTACACGAGATGAATTCTCATTAGATATCCCCGCGTATTTGCGTGAAAACACCTGTCCTAAAGAGGCTATGGACTACCTTGATGATGTTTTAGAAATCATCTCTGATTATGAAACTGTTACGTTGACTTAGAACTGCTCAACTAGGTTTTTTATAACTGATTTTGTCCAAAAACAATTCAGCACCACTGTTCACAAATAAAAAGCGGACTCGAAACCTTTAAATATATTAATTTAGGCTCGGTGTCCGCTTTTGACATACGTAGAGACAAGATCTCGATGCACCACCTGTGGTTTTTATCTCTCGCCAACCTTGTGGAACCAACGTTTGATATAAGTCTTGAATTGCTTGCGACCAAAGGAATCGTAACCACCTTTCTTGACTAAATCATTGCGGAAGCAAGACCGAACGTAGTTACTTAGATAAGCGCTGCCTTTCATCGGTCCATATCTTTTTTCGTATTGATAAATACTGTCTTCAAGCACAGACAAATATGCACTCATATTGCCGTTCTTAAGTTCACTTGTGTTGTGTTCGATAATATTACTGAAGTTTTCCATGACCTTATCCTTAATGATTAATTAAAAGTAATTCCTGTACAGCGAAGTGCTACCTAACAGGGTTATTACTTTGTTAAGAGTCACGGACAAAACTTGAAATACCGTAAGAGGCTTTTAGTTACCCCCGCAGTCTGCACCACTTGACCATATGGTTTGTTCTTGTCGATATAAAAAAAAACAGAAACATGCGTCCCTGCTTTATTGATTAACTAGTCCTCCAGTACCTCATCAATCAAAATTCCTGCTGAAAATCCGCAGATTGTCCCAATTAACATTCCATATGGCCCACCAAATCGAAGACCTATAGCACCGCCAAGCTGAGCAGCTTTAAATCCTAATTCCTTCCTACTTTTAGATAGAGTCTCTGATCCTTTTTGTGGTTCAGAATAGTTGTCTTTATCCACGTACTTACTCCTTTTCTGTAGATACGAAAAGGGCCATGCTCAATGAAGAACATGACCCTTTAGAGTTTTGTGAATGCAGCTTTAGTGAGAGTGACCGCACACCTGACAGCTACCATCATCATAAGCACGTTCACCACATGCCGGACAAGTTGTAACTAGTGTTGTTATTGATTTAATCGCCATGAAAGGCTCCTTCTTGTTGGTTTATTAGGTGTTGCGGAGCTCATTGATACCTCAGCCTAGAGAGTTCCAATTTCGAAACTGAGATATCTAGAGCCAAGCTCCGCAACAAAACTTATTGTGCTTTACCTTTCGGGGTGTCTGAGGTGCATTGAGTCGCATCAGTGACATGACCATTCATTGTTCCGCAGACATCGGCTTTCCACTGCACAATGACACCGTAAGACGATGTGTTCTGAATTCCTGCTTTACCATTCCATTGTGGCTCTAGCAGTTCTTTCATTTTTGAGATATCGCCCGGATTACCGCCGAACGTGCCACCTGCAAATACTGAAGATGCGAATAGTGAAGTTAGACCTAGCAGGATGATTGATTTTTTCATTGTTGTTTTTCCTTAAATACGTAATGACGCCGCTGGTAAAGACAGCGTTAACGTGATTGGTGATTAGTTTAGAGAGGGTGAACGACAAGGTGTGTCGCTCAGATATAGAAATATTGAAATGATTGATGAATGCCTTGTAAGGCATACCTTGGAGTAACCGATGAAAGCTATAGCAATATCAGTAACCTTATGAAAATCAGCTAGAAATAATCATGCTCTTTCCGACCACGACACCACCTGACGAGTGACCTATCTACAATGCGTAGAATGAAAGAGCATGACAAACTAGCGAAACGACTTGGCATCATCCTGACCCGTTTGAATACAGGTGAGAAACTGCATCTGAATGATCTAAGCCGTGAATTTGGAGTAACAAGAAGGACGTTAAATCGTGACTTCAATGAACGGTTAAATTACCTACCTATACAACGTGACGGTGCTTGTTACTCGTTAGACCCTAAGTTCTTAGGCAGGCTGACCAATAACGAGCTATCTCTCCTGCTGTTAAACATGGGATTCGATACTTTGTTTTCGGGTAAGCACTATCTAAGCAATGGTGTATTGAACAACCAAACCACACCGCCCTTTCTCTTCAAGAACCCACAAGTCGAAGACATCAGTGAATGTGCTTCGGTGTTCGAGAAACTTATCGAATCGATACAACGACGAAACGTGATTAGCTTTAGCCATGAAGGGAAAACCTACGATGAGTTCCACAGCTACAAACTGTTGAATGAACGTGGATTGTGGTTCATTGTCGGAACACAGAGAAACCGCCTAGAGTCTCTCAGAGTGGCGAAGATTCGTGAATTAGTGCGTTACGAGGATAAATACTCTCCTAACCCTAGCATTGAACAGAAGCTGACTGGTTGTGGATATGAAGATGAACTATTCAATCCCGTTGAAGTTCTTATACAGATGAGCGCTAAAGGCGTAGAAGCTTTCTTAAATGAAGGTAATGCAGATGACTTCCGAGTATTGAAAGAGCTAGATTCCGGTGATGTGTTAATTAGTCACCAAACCAAGAACATACCAGAGTTACTACGCCAACTTAAAACGTGGCTACCACATGCAGAGGTGCTCTCACCTGACTGGATACGTTACTTGTTGAAGCAAGAGCTCCAAGCGTATTTAGATTCAACCAAGTAGAAGGCACTGAGCGAATTGAAGTACGTCGTTGGGTTTGTTGATGCTTTGTTGAAATGAAATGCAACCACCAAGACATAATGTCGTTTCGGTTCTCTGTTGTAGTCACTCCATGTCATAAAGAAACCACTATGCAGCGCTTTTTAAGATTTCTATGTTAGGTATGGGTACTGGGGTGTTTTACCAAGCTTCGAACCGATACCAGTTAAGGGAAGACTCAAAACGATGCTGTTTTTCACCGAACGTAACTAAACTAATCAATAACAGCCAGTCAGCTGGTTATTATATAGGGGAATATTTAAGAACTATAAGTCAGAGATAGCTTCATACAAGTCATTATCTCGGTATTTCCCATAGAATTGCAGACCTTAACTGCTCCCATTGCTTCTACATTGATGTATGGAATCCACTCC
>NZ_CAWNBB010000039.1:0-35903 GCF_963872585.1 Vibrio sp. 10N.222.47.A9
ATCGCCAGATTATGACGTAGGGTGTGGTGAATAATTGAAAATACAGGGGCACTTCTTACAAAGTATCCGGTTGGTTTTTGTTTTCACTAAGAGCTTGGATTATCGATGAAAAACGCCCCTATTGAAAGGGGTTGGGGTGTAGATTTGACCACACTGTTTTTACATTAACGCCAAGTTACTCTTATACAGGGGCACTTTCTCCCCCAAAATACAGGCTAGAAATAAAAGGATTCTAGGACGTACCATCGCGCCAATCGACTTTGTTTCTGAAATCAGAGAACTAAAGGCACAATCCAGCATTTAACCATTGAGACTACAGGGTAAAAGTCTACGGTGAGGGCGAGTGAAAAATTAAAAAGCATAGTACTGATGGGAAGCACCGAGTCTGGAGGAAGTTCCATTTTACGGTAGATAACAACACGCATGAAATCATTCCTGCTGAGTTAAGTTCATCCCGTGTATCCGACGGTGAAGTTCTACCTAACTTGCTCAAATAGTCGAGACAAAGAATCAATTAAATATCTGATGATGGAGCTTGTGAGACGAAGTTATTCGCCTCTAATGTGCAGTTCAACTCATACGGCAACCATAACGCTCTCTTTCAGAGACCTTAATGTACCGAATGAAGACGTTGCTCGGCGGTACATTTAGGTTAAGAAACTAAAACGCCCAAATTGGCGAAACTTACGCCATGAAGTATCACAATTATTATCTGAATTCTAGAAGAGTCTACTAAACGTGGGAGGATCGAATATGCTCCACTTAAGACATCTGTAAAAATTTTATACTTAATTATTATTATTAAGTATAAAAACCAATTTATTAGGTTAATAAATATCTTTCTTTATATTTAGATTAGGTTGTTTACTTATGAAATTAAAAATACTCTTTTTATTTGGTCTACTGCTGCTTCTTCTCGGTTGTAAGGAGAAAGGAGGGTCTGAGGTGCAGAAGATATTTACCGGAGAATTTCTCCTCTCACCACATGAAGTGGTTGATTTTCAAGAAATAGTGAAGAGCAGACCTCAAACAGCGTGCTGCAACGAGGCCATAGAGTTAGAGGTAATGTCAGGAAAAGAATTCATAAAACTAACCAAAGATAAGAAAATCGTCGCGCTCAAAGATGGTGAAGTGAAGCTAAAGAACAAACGGAATGGTGATTTATATTACTTAAAAATTGATTCGAATGACTTAGGGACGGCATTTTTAAACTTAACTTTCATCGATTTATACACGGGAGTCGTGTTGACTGATGATGTGCTTAAAGTAGGACATAGTTACGCCTTAGGGATGTCTAGCCGTTTCCCATTAAAACAGAGCGATGTGCAATTAGAGACCACAAATGAAAAACTAATCCAACGTGATGCCGTCGGCAATATCTTCATCACCCCAACCGAAGCAAATGTTCAAGGCAGCAACCTTTTAATTAAAATTCAAGCGAACGGCCGGAAATACGCGAAATACTTTAAAATAAAAGAAGAACAAATTAAGGGAAGCAGGTTAATTACGGATCCTCAAAAGCGTTTCTTGCCTGTTGGAGCAAAAGTCCTCCCTTTGGTTTCGTATATTAGCGCGGACGGGAAGATTCACTCTGTTAGAGCAGAGCTGTTAACCTATGTAATTGATGGAAAAGAGCTATCTCTGGCCGCTCTCCACGAGTATCTGTCTGATCCAAAGAACACAGGCCGACATAAGATCTTGGTCAAACACCCCAATTTAGTAGAGGCCAGCTTAAACTATGAAATAGTAACGTTGAGTGATTATGTGACAATGTTCGGAATAACAGTCAACCTTCCCGTCTTCCCAAAAGCATTACAAGCTCATGTAGATATTCCATATCGTCTTCTTGTAACGAGCAATGGAATAGATGTAACCTCCTTAGTCGAACTCGAGGTGGGCCCCGACGAGGCTGGGAGAATTGAGGACGGTTTTCTCATAGTTTCTAACAAAGAGGTAAAAACCTTCTTAGTCTCTGTCTCAATTAACGGAAATAAACTTTCTTCGTACATCCCCCATCATCCCGATTATTACAGAGTGAATGTAGATAAAACAGATCTACGTTTAAACCTTAATATAGCGGATAGTCTCTACACTAAAAGGGATAAAGATTTGCCCTTACATTTATTATTGAATGACGTTAATGTAACTGGCCGTAACCTAGGCGTTCAATTCATTAATTCCACAGGAGAAAAAGTCCCTGGAAGTGACGGAAAAAAGGCTTGGTCCACCTGCAGTTTGAGTTTTTCTGATCCATCGGCGACAGTCCTCTTTGATGACAAAATTTATGGAGTGCCCGAAAATCAAACGCATGAATCACTGCTCACGTTTGATTGCCGTGAACGAAATCATATCACCCCCCATCAAGCAATAGACTTTGTGGCGATAAGTAGTATGGGGTTAAATGAAGTGATCGACCACTATGGTACGCCTTCCTTACTTCATCCAGAAGAAAATGGAGTTTATAGAATAGTGTATGATAAATTTAACCAACAATCGGTGCAGGTTAATGTCTCTCCATTTCTGAACAACATTTTCAACCATTATAGCAAAAACTGGCTTACGGGACCGTACACAGTTTCGGGCTCTGAAGACCTAATTGTAGATTCACGGGGAAACCTAACGTTTTTAGGAAGCTTCCAACCCTCCACCCTAACCCTCCACAAACAACTTCAAGGGGAGGAGCTGATAACTTATAATCTTGAGGTCGATTACAGCAAGACCGAAATATCAGAAACCCACGTCTATAATCAAAATCATTCTTGGATGACTCTTGCGAAAAATATTGAATTAGATGGACAAACTCTGTCTTTTGAAAATGTACCTTATCTAGCAAAGGGTATTCCAATTACGGTAAGTGCTCTGAATCAAAAAGGTGAAAATATAATTATTAATCCTTATATTCGCATTAAGGCCGATAAGCCTACTGAGAATGATGCCATCATGTTAAACGGTAATCAGTTGTTCATGAATACTCAGGGCTCAGTAGGCCAATATCAATTTGCTTTGTTAGATAAAGAATATAGGCAAGAGTTATCAGGCATCCTTTTTAACATCGTCGATACGATTAAAATACATTCGATTCAAGGCCCACACTTAAATACTTCAATTCCCGTAGGCTCAATTGGTCGCTTGGCATTTAAAAGAAAAAATGGGCCAGACTATGAAATTAATCTCAATCGAACCACCTCTTTCTTAAGGTCTTATCAATACATGTCTACTATGTATGGAAATGTTTTTTCGAAATCAGGGGGAAATATTTTACCCGTAGACACTGGAACAGGGGTGATAAATACAATAGGTTCAGCTTATCGAAATGGCTTTGGTATCAGTGAGAGTCTTATGGCTGAACTGGAACAACCCGTTCAATATGACTTTGAGATTATCGATCCATTAGGAAACTTATTGTTTTCATGGTCCCGCTAACTGATTATCTATCGATTTAACAGACATAAATAGGTTAAGAATGTCGTCTGAAGCGGCATTCTTTTCTAAAAAAACAATAGATCGTAAAAATAATTTATTTAACCTCCTCAGACCCTTACCAATAAATTGATTAAACACAATAAAACAAGATCCGATAGTTCCCAATTAAATTTCACCCAATCGTTAACTTTTTTTCAAGATATTCCCTATCCAATTACATCGCACTTGTAAAATTTATACTTCTACCTCAACAACATTTTATATTCTTACAAGCAACCATTTACATTGAAATCGATTTAAATGGTGTGTGGTGAATAATTAAAAATACAGGGGCATTTTTGGAACACTTTCCAATTAGTTGTTGCTTTCGCTAAGAGGCTAAATTATCGATGAAAAACGCCCTATTGGAAGGGCTTGGGGTGTAGATTTGACCACACTATTTTTACATTAACGCCAAGTTACTCTTATACAGGGGTACTTTAACCCCCAAGTACAGGCTAAAAATGACGAGATTACAGTTAACGGAAATTAGCGCTAGAACGCTTTTGGACAATAAACGAGTTAATCATGTTTAAAATCAATACAAAAAAGAGGCCATATTGACCTCTTTCATAGATTCATTTTCTTGACCTATGGTGTTTAATTACTCTTAATTTTTCTGCTCATATTTTTAGCTATCATGCGCTAATCTAGAAAGCGTTAAAGTTACAGATCAATGCTCTAAAGATCGTAAAGCCTTACCTAGCAGGTCTTCTGGAGAAAGGTTAGAGTGAGTGTTCATTATACTTTCGATTCTCCTTGTAGGAAAAGATTTACAAGTCTTCCCTTTACCATCAAAGTCCTCTTGTCTTCTGCCGTATGCAATGTACACATTAATGAGAGTACATTCCCTCTCTCTCACTGAGCAGGTAATTTCCCTGAGTTTTTTTTGAAGACCTTCAAACATTCTATCGAGGCTTTGGTCATTATTTGCCTTAGTAAAGTGGTCATAGACTTCAGAGATAGTGCTATTTATTGATAGCTCAAACCTATGTACTTCTTGTTTCATTTAAAATAACTCAAATATTATTGGGATTTATATTACACATACTATAACCAAAAACATTGAAAGTTATTGGTTAATCAATTTAGTCAGCTTTGGCTCTCTTTGTTATCAGCTCTTGTCGACAAAGCTAACTGCTTCCAGTTGCAAAATACATCATTGGAACTCGCCATGAGTCGCGATCACAGAGTCGCGACGACATGCTGACTCAGAGTTGGACATAAACGTTTTAGAACTGATGCTCTATAGCATTTCTGTTAGATTAGGAAAACTATGTGAGGCCTAGACGTTTGTTATAACTCTCTCGCTACAATTGCTAATTTTTTTAGGAAAGACTCACAGACAGCATCAAAGCAGTCTTGGTCTGCACAAAACTCATCTACTGTATGTTTCTTAGGCGCATCCTCGTCTAAGAATTTAGTCAAACTATCTCGCATATTTAGTATTAGCTGCAAATCAGGTTTAAGTTCTGGAAAATGAACATTCACGAGCATGGTCAAAACGTCAAACTTTTTACCGTTATCTCGGAAATTATCATTCACCAATTCATTAATTTGGCTGAATGCTAACTTTCCAACAAAATAGCGAAGATGAAACAAATACAAGTTTGTCACATCTTTGTGCCAGCGAAATAAAGCTAAATACAATTCTTCTGATTTAGCCAACTTTGTATCTTTAATACTCTGTGTTAGCGCTCTTTCATGTGCTTGATTCAAACTCTTAGAATTAAACCAATTGGCAAGGAAAACGCCAATAATCGTCGAGATTGCTGCAATCGATGCTCCAACAATCGGAGCAAAATCAATAGGATTCTCTGTGCTCATACTACCTCTGAGTTATAACGATTTGCTCTACGGAAATTTAGGAGCGTCAGATAGTAAATTTTCCGTAGCGGCGCCTTGTTAGGCCTTCTCGACACTATCATTCTCCGTATCTTCTGATTCATGTAGAACGTATTGATGCAACCATACAAATTGCTCCAAGAATAGAAAACCTTTTTCTGCATCATCATCGTACAATCTGGGGAAGTCGTCAGAGACTTTCATTACTTGGGGGAAGTTCGTTTCGATTGCGCTTAAAACTGTTGAGGCGTCTAGCTCACCAGTTAAGCTGTTATATTGAGCCCTTTCAAAATCCGACTTGTGAGAAACACCGGACTCCATTCCCCACGCTGTTGGTACATACGAGTCGATTATTCTAATTAGAGACTCTGGGTCCTTTAAAATCAATCCATCCACGTAATCATTAACGTAGCCTTTCTCAACAAACTTATTCAATGTATAAAATATTGTTGGTATGGATGTAGGCGCTAATAGTGTTATATCTTCTTGGTCTTTAAGTTCATCAGCTATTACTTTTCCCAAGTGCTTCCCAATTTCATCTATGCTTGCTTCAGAAAACGCATCTTTTTCAGGTTTGTTCTCATCCTCTTGCTTTAACCATCTAAATATTTCAAGCTTGAACTCAAGTATAGGTGCAATATCGATGCATTTTTTTGCCAAGTCAGTTCGATCTAGTTTTGGCACATTTTGGATCAGATCGCTAACCAGCATGGCTGCTTGGGAAAAGGGAGTCACCCAACTATACAAAACCTCTGGATTTGAAATCTTATCACTCTTTTGTGTTATCGCTACAGCAAGAGCAATTGAGGCAGCAGCGCTAATTTCGCCTGATTTTTGCCTCAATTTTTTAATTAGTGTTTCCGATGAAGCGGGGGTTAAAACTTCATTCAGAGGATTGCTTTCTCTATCAAGTTCCACTCCCCACTTCTCACTTTCGTCAGACAAAGCTTGGATTGCTTGATCAGATATATCACCTCTCGGAATGGAATAAGTAAAATATCTTGAGTAATAATTTTCAGAGCAAATTCTTTGGCCATTATTCCATTTCTCATACCAATCGGATCCATAGCTCATGTTCCCGTAGACGGATTGAAGTTTAGGAAACATGTTTTTTAGCAGCTTGATAAAACCTGCTTTATTGATGTTCTTGCCAACATCAAGGGCATCATTTACAAGGTTTTTTATATGTTCTTTTTCATTATCATCATTTGAGTAATAGCTATCCCGAAAAGTACCTGTAAATAGCGACTTATTTACCCTTAGCACCTCATACAACGAAGGACAAAAGACCCTTATGCCCTCTAAAAGCATTAAATCTACAGGGTTTACTTCTCCTTGCAAGATAGGCAAAGAGAACATTAATGTATTCCCATATAGCTTGGCTTTTCTTGGAGTGGTTAAGCAATCATCAAATGCAGAGCTAAAGTCACGAACAAACTCTTGAACTTGCTGCTGTGAGAGTGTGATACACGCAATATTTATTGCTTCATCCACTCCTCGAAAACAAAATTCTCGAAGGACTTGCTTTTCAACGGCTGGCAAATGTAAGGGAACTTGAATAATTTTTTCTAAAAATGCCTCTCCTGCATTCTCAGCCGTACTAGAGTAGCGATCTTGCAAGGATGCAGCGACAACATCTTTATCAAATGCCAAGATATATGATGTATATTTAAAATCAGCAGTTAGCTTAACGAGTCTAAACAGTGCATGAATTTCTGTTTTTTCTAGCCTATCAACATCGTCGATTAGTATAAGGACTCGCCTCTGAGCTGTTTCCAGCTCATTTTCTATTCTTTTCTTAAGCTCATTTATATCTGGCCCTGAAATGAAAGCACCAAAGGCCTCTCCTGCCCCCTTTGCACCCATAAGTGCTCCAGCACCAGGAGCCGCCTTTTTAACCAAATCCTTAAGCTTATCCCCAGTTTTTATTAATTCTGCATCTAGAGCTTTAGCTATATCAAAAAAGAAACCTGTTAGCAGCTCTTCCTCTGCACCAAAGCGCCAAGGGTTGAACTTAATACATATTACGTTCTCATCAGAATCCAGTGATTTTTCAATAAAGTTGAGTACGGATGTTTTACCGTCGCCCCATATACCATAGAGTCCAATAACTATACTGCTTGGGTCACTTCGCTTTGATATTACTTGAGCTACCCTCTCGGAAAAGCTCCAGCGAGAAAATCTATCCTGTTCTTGCTCGTGTATAGGTGAATCTGAGGAGTAGTTTTTATCTTCCATATCGTTCCTGAGGTCTAACAGTGTCTCTTCAGCAGACATTGTCTTTATAATATTTTTAGAAAATACAGACACCAAGGCAGTAACATACTGTTCTAACTTTCTGTATATTCCTTGCACTCACAAATTGCAGAACATGTCTGTATAGTCGTGATAATTCAACTAGACTCATAATCCACCATCAAGAAAAGTAGGTCAAGAACTGGCTTAAGAAAGTTGTCAGGAATTATTTACTAAATGATTTTGGGGCATTTCTGAGGTAGAACGTGCCACAGGTAAAAGTTCAGCCTGTGAGGGTTTTGGACAAAAACGATTTAGACCTATAGCCCTAAATCGTTTATACAAGATTAGAAAAAGTATCTTGAAACCTTAAATGCTTGTTATGTTTCTTTTAGCTCAGGAGCTACCACATTTAGTAGTTTACTGGTGTAATCAATTGCTTCACGAGCTATTTGTTGAGGAATGAATTCAGCCTTATGCACAGCGTCATTCCTTGGATTGACGAGTAAATCTCGGTAACTATAATTTTGTTGCATTAAGTCTAAGTGCAACTGAGAATCAGCTAAATTAAAGCGCCCACCTAGAGTTCTATTGCTTCTATTACTCAGGCGTGCGCCAATCTCTTCATCTGATAAACCACAATTAGAGAGTTCTAATGAGATCAATTCAGTTAGTGCGTTTTCAATAGATGCACCGCACTCTATTACAGTTTTCCGATAGTCTTTCTGCAAAAATGCGCGATTAGCCTCTAGGTAAAGTTTATAAGTCAAATTTAACGGAGCTCCAGATGATGCCAAAGTGCAAGCTTCAAGGAACTGTTCATGTTTAATATTTTTCTGCCAGTTATCCAGACAGACAGTAATTACTTTATTTTCAGTAATACCTTGATTTTTCCCATTTTCATCCCAATAAAAAAGGTGAAAATTATCACCATAAGAATTCAACGTCTGCTCAATACGAACATTTTGGTTAGACATCACTTCTAAGTAGTCAAGTAATAAGTTTATCCATGACACAAATGATTCATAAAGTAATTGACCGTTTACTTCAGCATCGTGTACTTCAAACTGAAATACCACTCTGTGCAAACTAGAATGACCACTAGGATATTGATTGGGCTTCCCCCAAAATATCGGCTCAGAGCCTTGCTTCCAGCCCTTAGCGACCTCTGGCGGGGTTAGTAGCTTCCATAAAGGATCTGGTTCATGTTCAGTCCAAATAGGAAGGAACGGAATATGGATGACACCACTGATGCCACTGACCATGATCGGGTACGAATTTCCAAGAACAGATTTATCTACACTAATCGGATACTTGAACTCAAAAATACTATATAAGTTACTCATAATTATCCCTAGATAACATAACGTCAAATTAAGGTGTGAACAACTCCACCACCTTACTTAAACCATTGCTCTATATACACTAAATTCACTTGAAGTGAGAGCGCCAAGCGTTGTGAATCACTCTTAAATTTCTTATTAGGTTACGAAGTCAAAGTTTTATGCTTACTATCAACAGCTTTTAATAACTCTTCTCTTGATTGCTCAAGGAGATTGTGGAGCTCTTCCATATTTTGGTTAACTGTTGCTAGAACTGTTTCTTCAACTTTAGGGTTACTCCAATATAACGATGTACTACCAATTATTGATGCAAAGGCTACCAATTTCCTCTGCAGAACTTGCATACTCCTGAACGGAATAACCATAGATTTCAGCTGCTTATCATCTAACCGTTGAAAAAGAACGAGCTGTAATTCAAGTTTATTTAACAGCGTTTCATTTTTTGTCAGCATATCTTTCAATGGAGCAGAATCATCTTTGCCATTTTGTGTGATGTACTTTACTACCCCAGACTTAGCAAATTCTTTTACTTCCTTTGAGTCCTGTCGGTAAGCATCGATACTTAACTGTAGAAGCCCTATATAGTTCAGAGCCTGAGAAAAGCTCCTTGACGTTGAAATTGTGGCTTCAACAACTCGATCCAAGTTATCTAAACTCTTTTGTAGAACAATACCTCTTTTCCACGCATTCAGTGCTCGATAAGCAATAATGGCAGCAAATACAGTAGCTAACGAAGAAACTCCAGACAAGAACTCCGTCAGTTCAATATCAACTATAAAGTCATGAATATTCACACTAACACCCCGATACTACCAACGATGGAATGAAAAATGCCAAACGTTGGGAATCACTTTTAAATGCTTGTTAACTGGCTGCTTCCGCGACCCTTGGATTTGCTTTTGCTTTTGCTAAGAATGAAGGGATATTATTAGCTGCATTTAAACCACCATCATGTACTGTCCCAAGATCTTTAGGGTCAACATCATGTGTTGGCCAAATCTTATTGTGTCCAATAAAACGATCCAAATCTAACTTGTTTAGTTCTAGGAAAAAGTAATCTTCTGATTCTCCAACCGCAACACCTGCAGCCCAATAAGCAAAAGAACTTGCTACAATATCAGCAACTTGTATCTGCTTATGTTTCTGAGAATCAGCAAACCTCATTGATTTACCTTTTAGAGGCAGTCCAAATTTGCGACGATCATACCCTAGCTCAACTTCATCTTGAGTCCAATCCATGAATTGAGCAAACATCTCACGTTGTTTTTCAATGCTATGAGAGTCATCGTGAATTAGGTGGAAGCCTTTAGGATATTGATTCCCCCATTGGATACATTGTGCAAACAAAGCTGGGATTGATGGATCTAAGGCTGTTTTATCAATATCGTCTAGTGCGCTATCAATGTATGCTTTAGTGTCAAGGATTTGATCTATATCGGACTTAAAGCCATCACTTGACGATGATTCTTGCACGGCTTCAACGCAGGAATAGAAAGCTTCAATAGACTCTTCAGTTTGCTCTTTCACCATAGCTACAAACAGCTTATACATATTGTCCACTAACTCTTCATTGCAGAAAGCTTCGAAGCAATAGAACAACATATTTGATAGTGCAATATTTTGCCCATTAACATAAAGATCGACACCTTTCAGGTGGAGCATATGCTCAATAAGTAAATCTACAATTTTAGATGTAACCATAAAACGTTTTGAGAACACGTTCATTTTAATACTTTCAGTATTAACTGCTGGGTCACTTAATAAACGTATAATTCCATCTTGCCCTGCTTTATTTCGTTTTAGTCTCTTAAAATGAAGTTCGTTTTCTGCGCGAGAACCAACTAAACTTAAAAGACGTTCCGCCTCTTTAATAGAAAGATCGCAGCTAGCTAAAGTGAAGACTGGTTGATTTTTGTCTAATAAGTTTGAGCCCGTATTTCCTGATTCATCTAAGAAAATAGAAGGAATCACACTCTGTTTTTTACGTATAGCCTCGGCTTTTTGATTCGCTATTTTTTGAACTTTAGCTTTCTTTTGCGTTCTTTTGTGTTTGCTATTTTTGCTCATATATACTCCTGCCAGTTAACGCTTTATAAACGGGATCCCCCGTATCCGCACTCTCTCTATACTGCGCTCAACCTCCATAAAACTCAATGAAAATCAGGGTGTTGTGCAATTCTTGCATCTCAATCGAGAATCGATTACGAAATAATCCGCATAGAACACCAAGCTCATCAGGATTAGCTCTACTAGGATAAAAAATATGAGGTACACTCAAAGAAGCCATTCACTCTAAGAAGCTTATTGGGGCAGAAGTGTTTTAGAGTAGTCGCACTAAGGCGCTCTTGTCCCAAAGCATGGCGGCATAACACGCCTCTGGACAAAACCTTGTTAGAGTAGCCACTTAAATTAGAAAACTACGGATAAGTTTTAGTACTGCAAAATGCTGTATTACACTCTTTGCTGAGGTGCTAACCGTCAACGAAAACAAACAGAAGTAAGTACTGAGTGCTACGCAGTTAAGATGACGTTATTGCTTGTTGATATGGCAATTAAGCATAAGTATTAGCCCTCCATAAACTGTCTACTACCCGTCATCTAGCAATTTCAATCAGGCATAATAAAATCTTCTTGGGTATTATCATTTCTAAGATTTTTAAGTTGGAGTATAAAAAGCAGTGAGCGTGATTAAACATCATGAACGACAAATAAAAAAAGTGTGCGATTTTATAGATGGTAACCTAGATGGCGAGTTCTCACTTGAGCAGCTAAGTTCTGTAGCTGCCAGTTCAAAGTACCACTTTCATCGTATCTTTAAAGCGTTTATGGGGATTAGCGCTATGCAATATGTGTTGTTGGCACGAATGAAACGCGCTTCTTTCAGGTTAGCATTCGAGTCAGAGTACAGTGTTACTGATATTGCCTTTGAAGCTCGCTTCACAAGCCTAGAAGCCTTTAGCCGTGCTTTTTCTAGGATATTTGGACAATCACCTTCCCAATTTAGAAATCAGCCTGAGTGGCGTACTTGGCACTCAAAGTATGAATATCATCCACCGATAACAGGAGAAAGTGTAAAGGACGTTCAAGTCGTAGACTTCGAAAAAAGAGAAGTTGCATTAATTGAACATAAAGGTAGCCCAAGACTGGTATACGAGACAGTAGCCAAGTTCATAAATTGGCGAAAATCAACAGGTTTATCTCCAATAAATACCAGCGAAACATTTGGTATTCCTCACTCTGACCCAAACGATACGCCTGATGATGAGTTTCAGTTTGATATCTGTGGCTTGCACGGAGGAGAGGTTCTAGCAAACGCCTATGGAATAAAATCTGGAACAATACCAAGTGGCAGATGCGCCATGGCTGTCCATGAAGGAAGCCATGATAGTATTAGTAACACCATGTATCACTTGTACCATAAATGGCTGCCAGATAGTGGCGAAGAATTAAGAGACTCCCCTTGTTTCTTCCGTTACTTAAACTTTGCTCATGAAGTTAATGAGTGTGGGTTGTTAACAGAGATCTACCTACCAATTAAATAGTAAATGCAATTATGGTAAATCAACCACCTACGCACAACGAGCGTTACGTAAAATCTACACTCAATTAAGGAAGAGTCATATTACCATCTAAATAGACTAAACCGTCTTTTAAGCCCTTAAATTCATGTTGACTGTCCCAAAATAGCTCAAAACGAAAGAACGGCTCATCGCCGAATATAAAGAGCTAAGTGTATCCACAATAGCAAAGCCTAGGAGAAATTTTATGCAAACCAAGATAATACAAGATGGCGGTGAACCATTTAAAGTTTTGGTACACGAGTCTGGTGAACAAAACAGTCCAGTTATACTGTTTTCTGTCGGCGCAGGTGGAATGCCTGAACGATATTCAACTCTTTTGGATACACTAAAAAAATCAGGGTGTACAATAATTGCTCCATGTTTTGAGATGCTTACAAATCATTTTCCTAATAAAATTGAATTATCTCTTAGAGCAAGACGACTGTCCCTCTCTCTAAAAGCATGTACACAACCTAATTCAAAAGTGATAGGAATAGGGCACTCGATTGGTGCTGCTACACTTATCGCTTTAGCTGGCGCAGAGATGCAAACGAGATCAAGAGAAATAGTTGATATTTTACCGGACAACAGACTCGTGTCTTTGGTAATTTTGGCTGCGCCAACTAAGTTTTTTTATGCTCCAGGTTCGCTTGACACAGTTAATATTCCCATTTTTGCGTGGGTTGGCTCAGAAGATGAGATTACACCGAGCGCCCAAACGGAATGGTTGGCTCAAACCATTCCTAATCCGCAAATGGTGGAAATGAGAGTTATTGAAGGTGGCGATCATTTCTCATTTATGGATCAAGTACCACCACATATTGCCGAGCCTCAGATCGATAAGAATAAATTTTTGCAGGAATATTCTGAAGAAATTAGTAAGTTTGCTTTAAGTCAAAAATATGTTTTGGATTAATCACCGTGAAAATACGGCTAACAACGTTTAAGACGGATTCGTAATTTCGACATAATATTTAAATCAAATTCTAAATTCAGTGTTCATTATTCCTATTATGACAAATGTGCGATTTTGCTATCCCAAACAACCCTCAGACCGCCTAAAACGCTCTAAGCGGATATTTGGAACGCTTTCAGTGCGATTTTCAGGGCAAAAATCAGCAAATTCATTTGAGCTAAGAACAACACTATGACGGCCACTTTTCGGACTTTGTGAGTTTTGGGTGTCAGATTAGTTATATGTGGTCAAAACCCACCCGACCGAGAACGTAGGCTTTTTGGCGAAACTAAAAATGGGGCAGAGGCGTGTTACAAACTTTAAGCTCCCCCGTAATGACAAACTTCAGTAGATAGTTAGATTTCGGATAATCACTACTAACTGAGTTTGAAAGGTTTACATTGCGTACCTTGATGATACCTGAGCTTCCAACAAGTGCCCGTAAATGTCCAAATTGAACAGCGTTTGGCATAGTCACTAACTTCTCCAGATTCACTTACAAGAGCAGACTCATACTTTAAAAGCTGTATAGAAGGCTCAAGTTGAATACATTCATACTTTTGAGAATGAACGCGGATATCTGAAGGCTCTTCCAAATCCATCATTTGAATAATGGATGTAAAGTCGTAGCTATCTCCTGACTTACCAACTTCAGTAAAACTAGGGTGTATTAAACGATCAAGGTCAGCTTTGTTCTGACGAGTTTGGTATTGATGGAGTTCTATTTCTTGTTCGATCAAAATGTCCATTTTACCTCCTAAACTGATATGGCATATAAGGCCTTTTATAATCCATTTAAACCACTTGCAACGTCGTCGCCCCACGCAAGCCAATTAAGTTGCCAAACGGATCTTCGATTTTACACATAAAAAGCCCATTTTCAATTGCCATTGGGCCTCTATACAGTTTTGCACCAAGTTCTTCAAAATGATCCAGTGCTTTATCCAAGTTGTTTACCGACCAATATAAAACTGTCCCGCATTTACCCGAGCCTACTTTTTCGTCTGCTTGCACTATCTCAAGAGAAAAACCGTTTAAATTGAGCACGGTAAAGTCGAAACTAGGATGATAAACAGATTCAGCTGTAGGAAAGGCTTTTTGATACCACTCGATGCCTAATGCGACATTTTGAACATGAATAAGAATCGCTGTTGGAATCATAGTCTCCCTCCTACTACTTAACAGTCACTAGTATGGTGTGCCGTTCTTTCTAGAGGGAGTCCATTCACCAGAACTTTCAACAACCCATTTGAAATCATCATCTGGATAATGGGCTTCGTCTTTTGCAACTCGGCTCCCTATAACTATAAATTTACTTTGTTCGCTACTGCGGTTTATTAAATGATGACCATTTTCGACCCTAGCAGGGAAGCCAATACACATTCCTGCAAACAATGTCTGCTCACCGTCATCACTGACTAAACATAGCTCACCACCGAGTACATAAAGAAACTCATCTGACCTTGTGTGCCAATGGCGAAGAGCCGACTGCGCATTCGGTTCTAATACTTCCAGATTCACACCGAACTGAGTGAGCCCAAAAGAATCACCTAAACTTCTGCATTCAGATTGACCAAGGCGAGATTTAAATGGCTCTGGAAATGGGTTAAACGTATCACCTTTTATGCTTAACGCTTGTTTCGCTTTCGTCATTAATTGCCCCTATGCATAACGCTTTTCAGTCGGGATATAGTCATTTGCTTCTGGCCATCTTGCTCAACCTTTTTAAGCAACTCAAGCCATATATGGTGGTTATGTGATTTTTGTACGCACACTCGTTATGGGTTACGAAAAAAACACCTGCACTCTAGGGTTGTTAGTTAGCATATGTATTACAAAATCAACTCACCATTAATTAGTCAGTCATCGGTCGTGACACACTTTGGGGCACTTTCGAGTTAGAAAGTGCCACGGGTAAAAATTCAACCTGAGAGGCTTTTGGACAATTCCGTGTTTGTAATTAGGCTTTTCTCAAAGATAAAGGATTAAACATACGTTAATATACTCATACGTATATCTACTTAGGACATTATGTTGCTTCCCCCTGATATCATAAAAAGTATCCAGAGAGTCTTCTTTAAGGATGAGCATTTTTATCATGATGAATTCCTTTACTCATCAAAACTAAATGATTTATTCGAAGAGCATAAAGATAGTTTAGATCATGTTGATTCTACCGCCTTACAAAACCTAGTGGTTCTTTCCATTCATAAAATTAAGCTCAAAGAAATGGCGTTAGAGAGAATGAGCGTATGGAACTATAACGATATAAAAAAGGAGGAATTACCGTATTTAGAACAAATCATTGAAGAGGTTAGTTGCTATTGGTTAAGTGCAAAATTCTATGATTACCTTTGGTCTACAACAACCCAAAAAAATTTTACAAATGCGAAGAAAGCACTCATTTCATATCAAAGCTTCCCAATTGAAAATTTACTTAATGATCAATCTTATTGGGAAAGAGCTATTGCTTTAGCTACGTGGGCAGACGTTCCGGAAGCATATGAAAGCATTATTGATAATTTAATAAGTGCAGCAGCACAGGACGATCTAGCTTTCATTGTTGCTCGTTTACTAATTAAACAGCCTAAAAAAGTATTCTCACTGCATTCTCTAGAGCTTACCAAGTTGGTAAAACAAGCGATTGATACTCTAATCAGTGAAAAAAATTACTCTATCGCTATAAGCTACTGGGAGTTACTTCTAAAGATTGCCAATAGAAGCTTACCTTCATCTCTAAACAAAAATGAAATCAAACACCTATATAGTGATACCTACTACCGCTGGGCAATTCAAGAAAGAGAGCGCAACAGTCACCTATTGACTGCTAAGCACTTTCGAAGTGCATTAAGTTTGCTTGAAAGCCTCGACGGAAAATATAAGACAAAGCATAACATCGACTCATTAGAGCAAAAAATAGAGAATGAGTTAGTTAAAACTAGGGAAGATATAACCAAGCAATTCGAGGTCTCAGCTCAAATCCATAATTTAGATTTAACTGATATGATCACGCAGACTAAAAGAGCCATGCATGATCAGTCTTTTGAAGCTATTTTTTCTATTCAAGGCGTAAACCTATTAAATATAAGAACCCTATACTTTGAATCAAAAAAAGACCAAGGATTTTTTGTTCGCACTTTTTGCGGTTCTATCTCTTTTACAGATGAAGGCGGTAAGCTATTAGGTAGCTACCCCACTCATTCCGCAGAAGCTCGATACGCCCAATGGGTTCAGTCTTACCAAAGAGGCTGTAACCTTTTGGCTTCAGGAAGTATTTTGCCTGCTTTACATACTCTAAAAAATGGGAACAACATTGATAAAGAATACTTTTCTGAACTAATCAACAACTGTTTAATTATTCCAACGTCGCAACGCGCATTAGCAACAAATGCTCTATGGTTTGGCTATTGCGATGATTTTTCAACTTCACTTATGCTTATTTGTCCATTGATTGAGAGCATGCTCCGCTTCATCCTGCAAGAATCAGGAATTCCAACAGTCACCATTAACACTGCTTGTGAGGGCGAAAAGAGTATATCTTTATTACTAAAGCTATCTAAGAAACATAGAATACTAGACTCGTTTCTTAAATTTGAAATAGAGGCGCTATTCTCTGACAGACATGGCTTTAATTTCCGAAACAAAGTGGCACATGGGATAATAGATGATCAAAGTAGTCAATCATATGGTGCTATTTATGTATGGTGGTGGTTCTTAAGAGCAGTAACTCTTTATCAAACTCCAGTACAACCTGATTAAACGCCATAATTGAACCTAGATATTTCGACGGAGCTAACAACTTTTGGGGCACTTTCAAGCTAGAAAGTGCCAAGGGTAGAAATTCAACCTAAGAAACTCTTGGACACAAACAGCTTAGGCACCTTACATTAAACCATAAGGTTAGACGAAGTATCTTGAGACTCTCAAACGTTTGGTTGTCCTTTGTAGTTAGTACATATAGCCAAGCCAGTCAATATGGCCATCTCCCCAATTCTTTGCATTCATTGGCTTTATATAAAGCTCATCAACATGTTCAACAGCAACACCATAATTCGTGTGTTCATGAAGCCTTAACCATGAATTGGTTCCCTTAACTTGAATATACCCTCGTGCTGAATAGAAACTTTGCAGCTCTGAGACAAGAATGATGAAGTCTACCCCCTTACCTTCGCAAAACAAGGAAACCTCGGATAACATCAACGTACCAATACCATGACCTCGATAATGTTCAGCAACACAAAAGTCGACTATCCCCAAAACCTTGTGTACTTCATTCCCAACTTTTATTACCCGATAATCTAATCCGAGATACCCGACAAGCACATCACCTTCATACTGTAGCGCACGAAGGTGAGGGAGTTGTTTAAAGTAGGAACGCCCAACTTGATGCTTTGGAAATGATTGATTCCGCAACATCATAATTTCTTTATGCTGCTTTTCGGTCACATTAATTTCATATACGATTTTCATACTCATCCTCGTAAGAGCTAACGGGCGAAACACCAGAAAGTTAAATTTATCCACTTGGTATTACATGCCAGTAATGAACGTTTTGATTGTGTATTCAGTTTTGAAACTTGCAAATTTAAATTGAGCAGTGGCCCTAAACTCACGAAGAGTTTACCAAGGCCATAACACCTAACAGTATAAAAATACTTCCAGACCACCTTGAGAAAAAATCAACCCAGTGACTTCTTGCTTGAAACCTTTTATGTAGATGACTAGCCATCAAAACACTTAAAAGATCCGCGCTGCTAAACATTAAATTCGTAAAAACTCCCAAAATAAGTAATTGCAGCCAAACAGCAAGACTACCTACTTCATTCACAAACTGTGGCAAAAAAGCAAGATAAAAAATTGCGGCTTTAGGGTTCAGGACATCGACGATGACACTCTCAATGAAAGTTCTTTTAGGAGAGACCATATTATTTTCGCGAGAAGTAACCCTTAACTTTTTAGTTAGATAGATACGCTGGAACCCCAACCAAACGAGGTAAAGAGCTCCTAACTTTTGAATGACGGAATAGAGAGTAGGATTAGCTAAAAGCACCGAAGACAAACCTAATACAGCTAAAATCACATGGACATACCCTCCTATATGAGGCCGAAAGCTGCCATTATTCCTACTTTCTTCCCTCCTGACACCGCTTGAGCAATACTATAAAGCATCGCCGGACCGGGCATGAACGCATATAACAAAGTAACAACTAAGTAGGTAAACAATTCCGTATTTGAAGTCATTATTATTCAAACTCCCTTCTATTTTTAACCATTTCATTCTCCAATATTACTTTCCATATTGAAGTTTCTCTTCTCCAACCCTAAGGCAGCCAATTGATGAAATTCCGTTTGTTGATCCCCTCGAACCGCGAGTAATTTATCTCTCATCTTTGCGACCAGAGTACACCTAACTTCTTTACCATTCACCGAAGCAAATGATTCACGAAACTTTTTGGCAGAATTTTCATCTTGTTTAAGCAAGAAAATATTCCTCTCAATTACTTCAAAAAATTCGGAACTACTTTTATGTCTCAGAAAATTAACTCTGCTATGAGCAGACCTACTTGTAATTTGTTGATCAAAGCTATCAACGAGAGTATTTGCCGCTTTAAGACTTTTTCCCCATTCGAGCGTCATACTTTCAAGCGTCAAATATTTCGTTGGTAGATTATATTTTTTGTGTTCTCTGATAGCGGTTTCCACTAACATCTGTGTCTGATTGTCACTCAACTCCAACTCATTCAAGTTAAAAGAACCATAGAGCATTATTAACTTATCTCCCTCTTGTAGGATTGCTAATGCCAAAGGTGTCCTCAATTGAGGCCACATTTTACCCATAGATAAGTAACTACGGAATAAGTACCTCGATACCATAATAATTTCACCGAAAACATAAAATCACTTACGGTAAACTAAACCACTAATATCGATTGAATTAATAATCAACTGATAATTTATTAATTGAAAATCAATACATACCCTAGAATCACAGGTCAAAAATTATCAGGCATATATAAGATATGGATAACTATAGTGACCCTTGGGATAAAATACGCTGGCATAATGAAGAACACTTCTCTATTGATGAAGTTGGATTTAATTTGGTTTCTTGGGGAAGTCCCAAAAAGAGAACTACGGAAAATAATTTCGTTCTAGTTAAAGATCCTTCATTCGCCAAATCAATGTCACGAATCTGTGCACCTTTGACTCCAAAGAACATTATTGAGTTTGGGTTATATCACGGTGCTAGTCTCGTTTTACTCGATAAGATTTTCACCCCTGACTCCATCATAGGCATAGACGAACGCCAAGAACACCCAGCCTTAAGTCAATACCGAAAGGGATCTTCAGCACACTCTGTAATAGAACCTTATTGTGGAGTAAAGCAAGATCATACAGACAAGCTCATTCAAATATTAGAATCACACTTCCCCAAAAAAAATGTAGACCTAATTATTGATGATTGCAGCCATTTATATGAACCAACAAAAGCCGCCTTTTTGACATCATTCCCTTATCTAAAATCAGGTGGGATATACATCATAGAAGATTGGGGATGGGCGCATTGGCCGGGCGAGTTTCAAAAGAAAGAGTTTTTCCCCGGAACTCCTTTAAGTAAATTGGTTTTCGAATTACTCATGCTTCAAAGCGTCATTCCAAATGTCATAGCTAAAATTGAAACTGATTATAATCACGTTGCTATTACTAAAGGAGAAGAGAGTAGCCCCAATAACCGGAAACTATTTGAACTCATAAAATGCAAGACCTCGATTCACATTGAGAAACAATGATAAGTTCATACTCCATACTAGCTATAGCTATTATTTTAAGTTCATTAGACAAATGGATATCACGAATCTTCCTTAAGAAAAATAATTTATGCAATGAGTACTTACTAGGCTATCAAATAACATGCAGTGTACTAGCTGCGCTGTTTGTTGCATTCGAAATCAAACAAATCCCCACAACACTCGACAATACAAGTAAACTTTTGGAGCTGTTGGTTTTGAGTATATTCAGTATTTTCTCGTGGATGGGTTTTGCATACTCGACCTTCAGGGCTCGTACTTCAATTGAATTAGGCGTTGTCTCTATAATATCTAAAACAAAGATAATCTGGAGTGCTATTTTCGGAGTTAGCTTTTTAAATGAGAAACTTACTTTCCTTCAAATAGTGGGCGTTATGCTCATACTTATCGCCTCACTACTCATCAGTAAAAATAACAAAATAGGTCTTCTTTTTTCAAACAATTTTCACGCGTGGCTCGCCCCAATCTTTCTCACTATAGCTATAGGTATTGATAAAGTGCTTACGATCTACTTACCCTCTAGCATTATCCTTTTCATCGGTTTTTCTGGAACTGCTCTTTTGACGCCTCTACTATTTAAAGTTCATTATGGGTTAATCAAAAAAGTTCTAGCTAACGCGATAATAACAGCTACTTGTGGCACGGCAAGCTACTATCTTCTCTTAAAAGTGCTCAACACTAGCGCTTTTAGTTTAGTCATGGCTTTATTCCAAGGTGCCTTTATCCTCGATATTCTTTTTGGTTACTTCTTTTTAAAAGAGCACACTAACCTTACAAGGAAAATAGTCTCTTGTTTACTCGCCACCCTTGGCATTTTGACTTTGGCTTCATAACGTACACTTATTTACAGAACTCCAAGTGTGACTCTCCAAAACACAAACTTCACCAAAAAACCTAACCTTAAAATTTGATGTACTTATGTTATTCCGACAGATATTTTAATCACCATTCCCAAAAATCCACTTCATATCTAAACCGTTCAACCTCCTCATCGGTCAGTTCCGGTATTAATTTGATAGGTCTTCCTCTGCGTTTAGGGGGAGATTTCGTCGGCTTAGGTTTGGAGGCTCTCACTTTTCGAGTTTTAGGGTTATTCACAAGCTGGTCTGATAATATTCCACTAATAACTTCCCCTATCGCCTCAGCAGATTGTGAGACCTGCGCATCATCCACATGAGCATAACGAAGCGTGGATGAAATACGCGTGTGACCCAACAGTTTCGACACCATTGGGATAGGATACCCCTCTAACACCGCATAACTGGCAAAGGTATGGCGCAAATCGTGAATGCGAACATCCTCGATATGGGCTAAGGCTCGCACCTGTTGCCAGACCATACTAACCTTAGTCGACCGACTCACAAAACGATGCAAGGGCATAAACACATCATCGTGTGATTCGCTACGATGCGCCCATACTTGCTGTGGTATGTCTGAAAGGAGTTGCTGCGCTTCCTTGCCCACATACACCACCTTCGCACCCGTTTTGCTGTCCGGCAAGTGCCACTCCCTGCCTTTAACAAAAGACCATTGCAGGCCTGTTACCTCAGAAATTCGACACCCCGTTAACAGCACCAGCTTTAGCACCTGGCAACAGCACGCTTCCAGATCACCTTGCTGGCTGATCACCATTAATGCCTTCTGCAGTCGCGCTAACTCATCCAAACTCAAAAAACGATTGAGCTTTTTTTTGCGATTTTGCTTAAGACCGTCACAAGGGTTGTTCATGCAATAGCCTTGCTTCACCGCATATTTGAAGATTGAACGAAGCACATCAAGATTACGATTAGCTGCTCCTGCGTAAATCTGGCTAAGTTCATCAAACCAACGATGTACATGACACGAATCAATACGGCTGACAGGAAAACGTCCAAACTCGGGCAACAAATGCCTTTTTAAGGCGCTCGACGCTGTCCCTTGCGTACTCAGTTTCCATCCCTTGCAGACCTTCTCCGTCCATTCTTCTTTCACCAAAGCATCGAAGCGGATCAACCGTATAGGTTTCGTCTCTTTGTCTAAAAAAGAGGCCTGTAAAGCTTGTACTTGTTGTCTCATTTTTTTTAGTGTCAGTTGCCCCACTGCCGCCAACGTCTTATTAGGAACGGATAAATGAGTCACATAGAAACGGCGACCATCGGTATAAACTCGAACCCCTAACGCTGGCACTTGAGTATCCCACACCGTATACGTCCGAGTTTTCGAATGAAGTGATTGAATCACTTTAGAAGTGAATAACAGTGACTTCATGAGCGCATACCTTTAACGAGTACACCCGACACATGAGAAGCCGCCTGACACACGTCATCACGTCCCAAATGTGCATACTTTAGCGTCGTTTCCGCTTCAGCATGCCCCAAAAGGCGACTCAGCACGATCAAGTTTACCTTCGACTGAATGGCAATACTGGCGTAGGTGTGACGTAAATCATGCAAACGTACACCTTCCAATCCTGCCAACTGGCGAGCCTGTCGCCAGAATATACCCAACTGATTGGTGGATATGGGTTGAGTGTTACAAGGGGCTGGAAACAGGTAAGGACTCTCTGATTGCCATGCATCAAGATAAGCTCTAACTTGTGAGCAAAGGTAAACCGTTTTCGCCCCCGTTTTACTGTCTAGTAAATGCCAGTGACCACCTCGGTACTCTTTCCATTGTAAGGTTCTCACTTCCGATGAGCGGCAACCTGTGTATATCAACAAACGTATTATCATGACCTTAGCCGGGTTATCGCCCTCTAACGTGTCTAACACTCGCCAGAGTTGTCGCAATTCATCTTTACTAAGATAGCGCTCTCCCCCTCCCTCTTTATAACGCTTGAAACCACGGCAAGGATTGGTATTTTTAGGACGATATTCCCACGTTTCACATTGTTGCATCATAACCGACAGCAACACTAACGCTTGGTTGGCTGAGCCTTTCACATGGCTTAACTGGGCAAACCACTGCTCAACATCATTTCGAACAATGGATTGTACTTCCCTATCTCCAAGATAAGGGGCGATCTGAAGACGAAAGGCACTTTCGTTCTTTTTCAAAGTGCGAGGTTTCCAATGACGAGGATAACGCTCAAAAAACTCTTGGCCGAACGCCTGTAGCGTTATGGAGGGCAATGCTTCAATTTTCGGACTGCGCACCTGCTGAACAAACAGCAAGGCTTCTCGTCTTGCTTGACGTAATGAGTAATCTAACGTGCAACCTAGCTTATGATTTTGCCTCAATCCGTTGTGCTGAAAACGAACGAAAAACACGCACCTCCCTGACGGGTAGACTCGTAAATACAACGTAGACACCTTGGAATCATAGTATTCTTGTGTGGTCGAAGTCGGTTTAACGCGCTCGACAAATCGCTGAGTAAGAGATATTTTTTCCATTTCAAGCTCCTGTTTACAGGGGCACTTTTGAACCGTAGAACGCTGTCAAACATGCCATAACACTAAAAAACAAAAACTAAATACCAATAAATTTCAATAATTTAAAACAGACAACCACCCATAATCGCCAGATTATGACGTGGTGTGTGGATGATTCTAAAGCGGTAACAATGACCTCCAATGAATCTGCATCTAGTTTGTTTTCTTGGGGTGTGTTTTAGGAACGTCGAGCTCAAAAGCCGAACCGTTGGCGATTGAATCTAGGGTGATTGAGACCATTAGGGAAGGAATGCAAAACGGAAAAAGAAGATCGTGACACAACTAGCGCTGCACTGCTATGGTGCAAGAAAGGTTATTTTAATGGCGATTGGTAATAGACTTTCTGAACTTTTTTTATGTATATTTTTCTGGCGCTTTCGGTACGTTTAAGAAATCCTGCATTATAAGCGCCTACACTATTCCAGTTATAGCCATGGCTGGCAAAGTTAGAGCTTAATACCCACGCACCTAATGAAACATTAAAACAAGGTTCGTAGACATTGGTTTCATTGACATTAAATTCAGCCAGTCGAGGAAACCAACTAGAGTTAATTTGCATGAGTCCAAAATCACGACTGGTTACTTGACCTTTTTTATTTTTGTTTTCGTTATAAGCATTAGGATCAAGACTGCTTTCAACTTGTGCTATCGATCGCAGCAAATCTGGATCAACATTATAATATTGTCCTGCTTCATCAAAACAAAACGAATACCCGACACTTGGAAAGACTGACAAAAATAAGATTAGTTTTTTCATAAGCTAAAAAATGGAGTCCAAAGGAACTCCATTATATCGCGTGAATTGACGTCATCAATATTCATTAGGGAGTAAAATCGTAGTGCAACTACGATCACGCTCGGTAATTATCCAAACTTGTTCATTACAAATGGTATAACTGGATAAAACCCGCTCGCCTGTCTTAGTGGCTTCGTCATTGGTAAGTTTATCTTCAACACAGACATTTCCCCAATCACCATTTTGGTGACGATGTAAGTAAATCGGTAAATTCACACCAATATTGTTATTTAGCAGTTCAGCAATGCCTTGTGTACAAACAACTTTGCCAAGAGCAAACGGCACAGCCGTACAAAAATAATTTTTTCCTTTTGTTTCTTCGTTATCGGATGTAACATTTTTAATGTTCATTTTATTTACCCCTGTATTTAAATTGAATTTGCCTTGATATTTGATACAGCAAATATCAAGGCGCTTTACTTTTAGCGTTTAATAAACGTCTTCCGTTTTACGAATGTGATTAAACACCTCATACACTTCATCGTAAGAAATGCCATACCCTTCGAGCTTTTCGACACAATCACAAATGTCATTGGTATAGAAACACTCGTGATTGAATAGCTCACGGCGAATGATCGATTTTTTACCATTCTCTTCGATGTCTTCGACGATCCCTTCTTGAGCAATAGAATCTAAACGGTTCATTAATTGCTTCGCCTTATCAACAGGGCAAATTAAGCCCATACCTAACGACGCATATTTCACGCCCTCTTTTTTTGCTTCATCGAACTGCTTATTAGAAAAGGCAAAAAATGCCCCAGCTTCATTAAATGCTTGCGTTTGTTTGGCTTGAATATAGTGAGAGAGATATTTCATGACTTACTCCTGACGTTAATACAAAAATATCCCAGTAATTAAAACGGGCAACGGTGAAACGAAAAAAGGGCTCTCGAAGGGGTTGATACATCCTTCACAATAAAATTGTCAGTTAAGTCCCCTATTTTAAAGTGGTGTAAGATACTCTTCTCAACCTCAGCCAGAGTGGATGGGTAGAACTTAGAATCACGCGAAGTAAATCACGCGATTTTGAGTTCAGCTAAGGTAATGTCGCTACACGGCGTAAGAGAAAAGCCGTGCTCTTCTCCCTCTGTACGCTGAGGAATACGCAGTAAAGAGATATCATTTTTTGGTGAGCTTTCGTGCCCAGCGGCGAAACGCTGGTCGCTGAGCGTCAATGTAGAGAGAGTTGGGGTTGAGTTTTGTTGTGCCATGAGGAGTTTCCTTTTTGTTTGAGTATCACTTTTATGGAGCCGCTTGGCTGTCCAGACCTCAAACAGGGTTCTTCTCTTCAGGGGCGCGAAGCGTTTATTTACCCTTGCAGAGAAGGTTCTGATTGAGGATGGTGAACAGCCTGCGAGCGCCATCAAGTGATGCGAGTCGAAAGGAAAATCGGCACATAAGAAAACAAGCCCTTACTCGAACTTAATTGAAGCCAGTGAAAGGTAATAAGGAGGCACGACGATGCGCAGCTACGCAGTAGCGGAGGCGTTGGGTGATTGTTCGCAGTAACTGAATGTCACATCGAGCTTGCTCGATAACAGTGCCATAAGTTATCGCGAGAGGAGTGAAGCGACGGAATGAGCCTTCCGAAGGGAGAACGCCCAATATTTAAGTTTAATACGTACTTTACAGGTTGATTGGCGTTGGAAACAGAACCGTCATAGTCAATATTCAGGGATATGCGTCGAAGGCGGTTCAAGTCAAATATCGCAATAAATCTAAAGGGCTATTCGCCATGTAGCCATTAACTCAACTGGCCTCCACCTTTTTGGTCAGGGAGAGCGGAAAGTGAAAAAGCTTGATGCAAAGAAACGCAGAGCATGGCAAAAGCTGCACTTAGCTTTCATCTCGATACACCCGAAACCATGAGTGCGGAAGTCAGTTTTGTTGTGCCATGAGCCTCTGAAAAAGAAAGGTTGTCCCTCACTGAAACTCACCTCGAAAGAAGGTAATGCTTTGGGAAGAGAGTGGAGCAATAAATGAAGCGGAAAAGGCGCTAACGAGCGGTAAAACGAGTTTGAAATACTACAACGCTCAGATAGGTGAAATGATAGTAAATGTCAAAACTACAAACAAAAATTATAGCTCTAGGGATACCAGTTTGAAGCGGTTAGCCATAGACGATGTAGCTTTATCTCCAGGCAGATTTTATCAACACCACCACTTTGCCACACAACCCTTTATGCTTGCTCGGCTAATGAGAAATTTGTGCGAGTTCGTCTTCATTCAATCCCGTGACATCCATAATGGCTTGCTGGTCGATCCCATTAAGCAACATCTTGCGCGCCATCTCCTTGAGTGCTTCTTGACGGCCTTTTTCCTCACCTAATTGTATACCTTCTTGGCGCCCTTCTTGGCGGCCACGTTGCTCGCCTTGTTGGCGCAATTGTTCTGCAATAGTCATAAGTGTTTCCTCGTGTTTCGGTACTGATGAGACCAGTGACGTAATTAACGCTTCTAGGTTACTTGTTTCACCCACTTGGAGTAAGTAGCTCATCAATGACTGTACTTGCTTATCTGTAGTGTAATCGGTTAAGAGCAATGTGACCAGAGGCTCAAGGAAATCCATGATATCGCGATGCCTAGCGTGCTTTTGTACAAGTTCAAGTAACGCGATACGGCGATGCTGCATTATCTCATCATCGGAGATGACCGTGACATCGACCAATGGAAAATCTTGAGTATAGAGTGTTTTAGCCACAACAGGATTCACAAACCCTTTTAACCAATTCATTTCATAAGGATACGGCGAGACTTGGCCATGGTAAAACTGCAAAGGTATCACTAAGGGTAAGTGCTCATGGCCCGCTTCAATATGCTGTTGCATAGCAGCGATAGCGTAACGCATCAGTCTGAACGCCATGTGTTTATCTGGCCGACTCTGGTGCTCGATTAACGCATAGACGTACCCTTCCCCCTGAGACGTTTTAAGAGAATAAAGGACATCCGAATAGTAAGGGCGTAAGCTTTCTTCAATAAAACTGCCTGATTCGAGCTTTAGGGTCGTCAAATCACAGATTTCACGCAGCTCAGCAGGCAGGTGAATATCCAATAAGTCTTTAGCGGTTTCAGGATTAGTGAGAAACTGCTTAAAGAGCGCATCATGTGGAGTTGGCGTGGTCTTTTTCATTCCATTATCCTAACATCAAATCAGTACCATGATAAAAATTATGCACCATGTTGGTTTCTTTCTACACATCAATTTAGTTCATTTACTCTAAGTAATCTTTGTCAGTTGGACGACACTTGTTACCAAGTGCCGTCTCCCTAAGAACCGTACGTGCAACTTTCATTGCATACGGTTTAAGCCTCCACAAAGGCATCAAATGATACCTAGCAACTTAGCAAGAAGTTTTGTTGAACCCGAGTGAGTCAGTATCCATTGCAAAGCTTTTACTTTACCGTGTTTACCTTCTCGAGTTGCCTTTACGATACGCATCTAGAGCTTTAACACATGCGTTTTAATGGATTTCTAGTCTACTGACTGCCATTGAGCGTTGTCAGGAGAGGCATTAATCTCTTTTGAAATCATCATTTGCATTTCTCCTTAAATAAAGTTCTTCAAACTCTCTCGCAACGGGAGACCAGTCGGGAGTGATACAGGCTTACCGTGTTTCGTATTCCGAGCAATGTCAGGGTAGATGCCCGCTATGGTGCGAAGAGTTCAATGATCACGAAAGAGCATGGGGCAATCTCTTTCCGACTCTCGTGCCTTTTGGCTACAGCGTATTAACCACTTCAGCTGTTTCATCACATAACGCACCTTACGCGGATTCACTTCTGTTCATCAGACTGACTACCTAGCGCTCACCCGATTGTGGTTATCAGGAGGATCGTCCTCTCACGATTGAGATCCCGATTGGCAAATGCCAATCTTCGTTACATTATCGGAGCTGCTACTTTATTCAGGCTCTTAGGTTCATCTGGTGATACAGATGGTTCACACAGTAAGCGGTGAACAGCGCTTCATACGACTTTACCTCGAACGTCCCAAAATGATTTAGAGTTAGTAGTCATTTGGACCTTATGAATATGAATTTCTCCTACTAAAAAATTCTCCGTTTTCATGGTGCTTGTCACTTAAGTATTGGCTAATATATTCATATGGACTTGTTTGGATTCAACATACTCAGATGTATCCCATAATAACGATAATAGCCGACAATATTGCTGCCAATAAACAACAACTCCATCAGTACAGCGGTAGGAGAACCTACAAGATAATTGTGTATTAGCCAGAGCAAAGTTCCGAAAATCATTAATTGACGTAAACGTTGATCACTTTGACAAAATGCAGCGGTGGTCTGAAATAGCGTTCCGCCAAAACTAAGTAAACTGATCAAGTCAACAAAGGTCATCACAGTTATCACTACCGCAGAGGTTAAAAATAGAAACATCAATTTTTTCGATGTAGTAAAAATACTAGTGAAATAGCGAACACTCGCGAGTAACATTAAACTTGCAGCGGTCCATTGTTCTAGCAGAGCAAAGTGGGTGCTAATCAGGATGCCTGATATACATAAGCAACAGACAATTTTTTGTCTTTGTTTAAATTGAAATGATATCAGATCGAATACGATGGCGATTGCTATCAATACTTGGGACCAAAGAAATGCCGACATACTTCCCTCCTAAAAAATTTATGATAAATATGGAGGTGGGATTATGCGTATATATCCCAAAGTAGGAATTAACTAAAGTTAATGCCTACCTCTTATATTTAGCTTTTAATTCTGGCTTTCAATCTCGATAGGCTGACAGGGCTGATACCGATATAGCTAGCTATCTGAATGTTATTAAGTTTGATTAACCAATTTGGCCAATACTGCAGTAAGTGCTGGTACCTTTGCTCAGGAGTGTGGAGTAATAGCAGAGCCTCTTTCTGCTCCTTGAATATTAACTGTTGTTGTAACAGTGTGACTTTGGCTTGTAAGAACGAAGGCAATGTCAGTAAATTCAAAGGGATCCTTATCACTTCTGCTGTTGTAATAGCTTCAATTTGATATTGGGCAGACATTTCCTGTAACCAACTTGAATAGAGGAAGCATAGTTCACCGTTAAAATAAAACTCTTTGCATCGCTCAAGACCATTCTCACCGTAATGACAAGCTCTAAGTATACCGGACAAGATAAAATAACCATAGTCTTGCTGAGTTCCCTGTGCGAGCAAAATATCTGATGGATTCAGTGAGAGCAATCTAAACTGAGTTGACAGGGATTTAACCGCTTGAGGCGGAACACCCATATCAGAAAAATAATCAGCCACCTTAGTGAACTTACCCAACATAAAAATAGATTCCATATTTACTTTGTTTCACCAAGACTAGCACATTTAATAACTAGAAATATCTAAGGTACTAATGATTATTGGTGTAATTCAATAGTGAAGTGAAGGTGGCCACTTGCTTAGACGTTTTCAATACAAAACCTTATCTAGAGATATACAAACTGAACTCGCTTTCTAAATGGGGTTGTTGCAAAAAAGTCAGCCAAGACTCAGAATTCAGCTCTGTCTTTTCTGATCTAGTGACTCAATGACCAATCCCGCATTCAAATGGAAACACTTTGCCCCTGAAATCATGCCGAAAAAGGGTTCTGTCGCAAACTTTGAGCCTTTAAGTTAAGATTTGCTTAATTTCTATTCATGATACTGATTCTTAATGTTTAAAGGCTGCCACTTTCCCTCTGAAGTTATTCTCGAAACCGTACGTTATTATCTCGCCTATAAACTCAGTTATCGTGAAATTGAAGATATACAATTAGAGCGCGGAGTCGTTGTGGATCACGCTACTATTAATCGTTGGGTTATCAAATTTACACCAGTATTGGAGCATAGAGCGAGGCGTAGAAAGAAGCCGGTGTCTGACTCGTGGCGTATGGATGAAACCTACATCAAAGTAAAGGGTAAATGGGTCTACTATTACCGAGCCGTCGATAAATTTGGAAATGTGATTGATTATTATATTAGCCCGAACCGTGATGAGGCTGCTGCTAAAGCCTTTTTGAATAAGGCCATTTCACAAAATGGTTTACCAAACAAAGTCGTCATAGATGGTAGTAAGAGTAACTACGCGGCCATTGATTCTATGAATGTTCAGCTTTGGTTGACGGGTTATTTTATGCTCTCATTGGTAGAGATTTTGGACATTAAATATCTGAACAATATCGTTGAGCAGATCCACCGTTGGGTGAAGCAGAAAACACGTCAAGCACTAGGTTGGAAGTCAACGGAAGGAGCCTTGGCCAGTTTGCATGGGTGGGGAGTGTGGACGATGTTGAAACAAGCTCAGATAGATATTGTGGGCCAGACGGCCTTTGAGCGATTCTACGCACTCGCAGTATAATTGTATCTGTAGGGTGGGTCTGTCACGCCTCTAACTAGATTTGCGACAAAACCGCTTAATTACATCTAAAAACCAGTACACTTATACTTCATCATAATTTTGCGATACAACCCCACATTATACGGCGTCGGCTCTAGAACTGGTTTTGTTAAATTTACTTTAAATGACTAAAGCGTTGCTCCAAATTGTTCTAACAACTCACGTTGTGCATCGGTTAGATTTTTGGGTATTTCAACTTGAACCTCCACCAATAGATCGCCCGCTTCACCTTTACGACTTGTCACGCCTTTCCCCGTCATCTTGAATTTACGCCCTGTTTGAGTACCCGCTGGAATTTTGAGTTTAAAGCGACTGTCTAACACATTCACCGTAACTTCCCCCCCTAAAGCCGCAGTAACCATATCAACTTTGGTGTGACAAATAATGTCATTACCATCGCGGTCTAGAAACGCATGTGGTCTGGTTGCAATAATGAATAATAAATCCCCCGAAGGACCACCATTAACGCCTAAACCACCTTTACCGGAGTAACGTATCTTTTCACCATCTTTAATGCCCGAAGGGATCTTAACTTTGATTTTTTTCTGTTTACCATTGATTAGCAATTCGACCGTTTTTTCAGCCCCTTGAACCACATCAATAAAGTCTACAGTAAGCGTATATTGGTGATCTTGACCTTTTTGTCCGCGTGGGCGCCCGTGTCCACCACGAGTTTGTGAGAAGAGATCCTCAAACCCTCCACCAAAGCCGCCGCCACGTTGGCGGAAGGCATCACTAAAGAAGTCTTCGAACCCACTGTGACCACCAAAACCACGATTCTCAGATTCAGTATGACAAAATTGGTCATACTGAATGCGCTTTTCTTTGTCTGTTAAAATTTCATAAGCATCTTTTACTTCTTTGAAATTCGCTTCTGCTGTCGCATCTCCGGGATTTTTATCGGGGTGATACTTCACCGCCAACTTCTTGTAGGCTTTTTTAATCTCTTTCTCCGAAGCTCCCTTAGATACACCTAGCACGCTGTAATAATCTCGTTTTGACATGCTAAAAACTCACTCAATTTCTCATTCAAACAAAAAAGGGCGTATGAGTGACCTCTTACGCCCTGAATACCGATAAGTTCACGTCTCCATGATACATAACTCAACGTTTAACAGCTCGAAAGCAATTATCCGTCAGTGGCGTTACTTCATTTCTTCAAACTCAGCATCAACAACATCGTCGTCCTGCTTAGGTTGTTCACCAGCTTGCTGTGCTTGTGCTTTCTGTTGAGTAATTTCCATTAGCTTTTTAGCTGCTTGCATAAGTTCTTGAACTTTAGCGTCGATCACTTCTTTTTCGTCACCAGACTTAGCTAATTCTAGAGCTTCGATAACCGCTTCGATTTTAACTTTCTCGTCTGCAGGTAGAGCTTCACCCGCTTCTTCTACTTGCTTCTTAGTACCGTGAATCATTTGGTCAGCTTGGTTACGTGCAATGACTAGCTCTTCGAACTTCTTGTCCGTTTCTTTGTTAGCTTCTGCCTCTTGTACCATTGCTTCAATCTCTTCCTCAGACAAACCACCTGATGCTTGTATCGTGATCTTTTGCTCTTTACCTGTTGCTTTATCTTTAGCAGATACGTTCAGGATCCCATCCGCGTCTAGGTCGAATGTTACTTCGATTTGTGGCATGCCACGTGGAGCTGGTTGGATACCTTCTAGGTTGAACTGACCAAGAGACTTGTTGTAAGTCGCTTGCTTTCGTTCACCTTGAAGAACGTGGATAGTTACTGCGCTTTGGTTGTCTTCAGCTGTAGAGAACACTTGCACCGCTTTAGTCGGGATAGTTGTGTTTTTCTCGATAAGCTTAGCCATTACACCGCCCATCGTTTCGATACCGAAAGAGAGAGGAGTGACGTCAAGTAGTAAAACATCTTTAACGTCACCAGCTAGCACTGCACCTTGAACAGCAGCACCCATTGCAACAGCTTCGTCAGGGTTCACGTCTTTACGTGGCTCTTTACCGAAGAATTCCGTTACTTTAGCTTGAACCATAGGCATACGAGTTTGACCACCCACTAGGATAACGTCAGTGATTTCGCCTACAGATAGGGCAGCATCTGCAAGAGCTACTTTTAGTGGCTCAAGAGAACGTTGAACTAGGTCTTCAACTAGAGACTCAAGCTTCGCTCGAGTCACTTTGATGTTCATGTGCTTAGGGCCATTCGCATCAGCCGTAACGTAAGGTAGGTTTACGTCAGTTTGAGTAGTAGAAGAAAGCTCGATTTTCGCCTTTTCTGCTGCTTCTTTAACACGCTGCATTGCTAGTGGATCAGTTTTAAGGTCGATACCTTGCTCTTTTTTGAACTCATCTACTAGGTAGTTAATCATGCGGTTATCGAAATCTTCACCACCAAGGTGAGTATCACCGTTAGTTGAAAGAACTTCGAAAGTTTTCTCGCCTTCTACTTCATCAATTTCGATGATAGAGATATCGAATGTACCACCACCAAGGTCGTATACAGCGATAGTGCGATCACCACCTTGCTTGTCTAGACCGTAAGCTAGAGCAGCAGCAGTTGGTTCGTTGATGATCCGTTTAACATCTAGGCCAGCGATACGACCAGCATCTTTCGTTGCTTGACGCTGAGCATCGTTGAAGTAAGCAGGAACAGTAACAACTGCGCCAGTTACTTCTTCGCCTAGGAAGTCTTCAGCTGTTTTCTTCATTTTCTTAAGAACTTCAGCAGATACTTGAGGAGCAGCCATTTTTTGGCCTTGCGCTTCAACCCAGGCATCACCGTTGTCAGCCTTAACAATGTTGAAAGGCATGATTTCGATATCGCGTTGAACTTCTTCATCTTCAAAACGACGACCGATTAGACGCTTGATAGCGAATAGGGTGTTTTGAGGGTTAGTAACCGCTTGACGCTTCGCAGGTTGACCAACTAGCGTCTCACCTTCAGTGTATGCGATTACCGAGGCTGTTGTGCGTTCGCCTTCAGTATTTTCTAGTACGCGAGGTTTGTCGCCGTCAAGTACGGCAACACATGAATTTGTTGTCCCTAAGTCAATACCGATAATTTTACTCATAATAAGACCTCTCTTATTAAAATTATTTTTTCTAATGCAAAATATGTAATTCTATTCTTCTATATGAGTACAAGCGTTTAAGTCTTGCACTCTAGATGGTGATAAACAGCAATATTTTTAGACAAGGCTAGTAAAATCGAATGCTAAAATCACCTTATCCGATCCTGTTTCCCCAGTCATTATTTGTGGATTGAGATCTGACGGGGTTGCATTGCTTCTGGGACTTCACGGACGAGGTCTACGTGCAGCAAACCATTTCCCATACTCGCTGCTTTAACGGTTACGTAGTCAGCCATCTGGAATTTACGTTCAAAGTTACGCTCTGCGATCCCTTGATAAAGGTAATTAGGTTTAGTTTCTACAGGCTGAACTTCACCGGAAACGATTAACATATTTTCGTTCTGGGTAAGAGTTAGTGCATCTTCAGAAAAACCAGCTACAGCCATCGTAATACGATAGTTGTTTTCGTCTTTCTGCTCGATGTTGTATGGAGGGTAGCCATTACAAGATGGCTTATTCGTGCTACTCTCCGCTAGGTTAAATAGACGTTCAAAACCAATGGCATGACGGTATAGCGGAGAAAAATCCACATTACGCATAATACTATCCTCATAAATAAGCAATAGTTCTTAGTGTTTAGTACACCAAGACCGGAGACAGACTCTATTGCACCAAGCAGGCGCCGTAAGACATATGTTCCAGGTGTTAACAGGTTTAAGGAACTCGCTAATGTCGCATACTACAACGTCAACGTTCCTTGATTACAATTGCCTTAGCTTCCCTAAGAAGGCGAAGTGGGCAACTTAAGAACTTCATCTGTCAGTTCGTTTTTTTAAAATATTATCCCAAGAGAAACCTGTCAATACTAACATTAGTTTTTTTGGGTCATTTATAAATTGTTAATTTAGCAAAAGCGCTAGCTCGATTCTGTCAGATTCGATCTAACAGGTTCTTCGCTGGCTCACTCCTACACACAACCCAAATCGCGGGCCTGGATCTGTCAGCATATAATGTATTTTAATGTGACACCCTAAGCGCCAAAACGCACATCAAAACAAAACCCTGAGCACTTAAACGTCCCCTCCCCCGTAGTCACAAATCGCAATGCTGGAAATACTGACCCGTAGTTGGTGTACAGAATGATGTGATCCGCTCGCTCGTGAAGAAACCATTCACCAAAGCCAGCACCATTTAATTCGATGAAAAAGTCACGGATTTCATGGAAAGCAAAACGACGCGATCCCAATAGCGGAAACTGCTGCTTGATAGCTTCAACGAACCCTTGGTCTTTTAACGCTGCGATATCAGCCTGCTGCTCTGGCGACTGACGACGACTGAACATTTTCAAACGCTGGATTTTGGAAACCCAATCAGACTTTCTTTTCGCCTCATCACAACACTTTTTGACTTGAGAGCGCAACTTCAATACCGCCAACGGACTAGAGACATCATTTTTTGGTGAGCTTTCGTGCCCCAGCGGCGAAACGCTGGTCGATGAATTTGAATTAGAGAGAGCTGGGGTTGAGTTTTGTTGCGCCATGAGAGTTTCCTTTCTGTTTGAGTATCACTTTTCGGAGCCGCTTGGCTGTCCGCTCTCTCAACATCGTTCTGCTTTGCAAGGGCGCGCAGCGGCGAAGCCTCCCTTGTAAAGCAGGTTGTGGGGAGAAACGGTTAACAGCCTGCATGCCCGAAAATGATGCGAGTGAAAGAGAATCTGCGCATAAGAAAACAAGCCCTTACACGAACTTATTCGAAGACAGAGAGAACAACGAGGAGGGAACGACAAGGCGCTATGACTCTTAGGACAATAACGGGGGTTCAAACAAAGCCTAGCCGCAGGGGAACCAAGGCAACGATAGAATCATGATTAAAGACACATTTAAAGTGTTAGTCTTTACAAGAGAGAAGGCCCAGAACAGGTAATAAGACGCTTCAAGTGTGATGTTCATTCGTGCTAGAAGTTAAGTCCAAACTAAGGCTCTATGAAATGTCTTAAAATAGATACAGAGCCTTTAAAACAAATACGTATTACATAGGTAATACATATTTAATTCATTTTATTAATCAACT
>NZ_CAWNBB010000040.1:0-74516 GCF_963872585.1 Vibrio sp. 10N.222.47.A9
TGGCGGTGAAACTGGCGGTGGCAGCTCTACTGACGGTGACGGTCTAACAAAAGCTCAATTACAAGATGCTCTTCAAGGTTTCTTTGGGAAATCAGGTGCATTTAATGCACCAGGGCAAGGTGATGGATACGCTACTAACACTGTACTCACTACAGCAGTTGATGATCTAAAAACTGAAATTGATGACCTTGAAGAAACACTTGAAAGTAAGATTAAACAATCCCCTTTGAAGCTCGGTCAAATGTCATTCTCTGACGGTTCATATGAATCCACAACTTTTTCCCTAAGTCGATGGAATGTTGATGTTGGGTTCAACTTGTTCAGTTCTTTAGGCTCTAGCAATACCAATATGATTCGCACCGTTATCTTATTCATCGCCACTCTATTAGCTGGCTTTATCTTGCTTTCCTCTGGTCGCTCTAAGGTATAAATCATGGAATATTTCTACAGCGCACTTGATTACATTGTTTCTGTCTTTGGCAGCATTTACGACTTCTTCGCCACCATACCGGACTTGTTTCTGGACGTGTTCACATACGCATGGTTTTGGTTCATTAAGCTCTATATCTACCTAAAAATCCAAATGCTAGAAATGGCCTATAACGTTGCCTCTTTGCTGCTTTCTGAATATGAGGTCTACACGGTTTTGAACATGGCCTTTAACAAGCTTCCCTCAGACTTACGCTTTGCCTGTTACCAGTTCGGCATTGTTGATTCAGTTCGAATTGTTGTTGATGCGTTTGCTACGGCATTTGTGCTTAGAATTATGGGGTGGTGATATGGCTGTTTCCTTTCGTCATGGCTCTAACGGGGCTTATAAAACCGCTTATGTCACATGGTTCGAAATCCTCCCTGCTTTGCGTGAGGGTCGTATCGTTGTCACTAATATTGAGGGCTTGAAACCTAAAGAATCTATCGAAGAATTGTTAGGTGAAAAATTTCCAGATTCAGCACGCTTAATTAGGATCTTTACACGATCTTCTGAGGGGGTAATGCTCTGGCAAAATTGGTTCAACTGGATGCCTCTTGGTGCATTCGTTGTGATTGATGAGTGTCAGGATTTGTATTGTCCCGAAGCAGGATTTAAGCGTGAGAAATTTTTACAAAAACCCTTTTCTGAGTTCGTAGATTACCTACCCAAAGACTTTTCAGAACTGTTCTATTCTCGTTGGCTTCCGGTTGACCCTGATTCGTTTGAAGTCGGTGACGTTGATGATTGTGAACGAACCCAACTCGATGAAAATAACAGACTGCTCTACCCGTTCGACTTCTACGGTGCATTCATGCGACATAGAAAATACCAATGGGATATTGTCATGCTTACACCTGATTACACCGCAATCCCCACTTGGTTAAAAGGGTGTGCCGGTGAAGCTTATTCTCACCGCTCAACAGATACATTCTTTCGAAGTCGTAAGCCTAGGATTTTTAACCACCCTCCAAAATCCACTAAGACAGCTCCCTCCACTAAGGCCGACATGGCCAGTAGTACCACCAAGAAAATTCCTGTTGATGTGTTCGCGCTTTATCAGTCCACAGGAACCGGAGGCTTTAACGCTACTAAATCTGATATCTCGGTTTTGAAGTCACCGAAATTCATTCTCGCGATCATTATTGGGGTCGTGGCCATTGGCAAATTTCTATGGGATTTATCTTATGTACTATCTGATTCTGATGTGGGTGAAGTTCAAACGGTTGATGCGCCAGCTGCCTCTACCAACTCGCCTACTCTATCTACTCCGGTTAACGTTCCAGTATCTGAAAATGTTCCTATCAAAGATGGGGAAAGTTCTGTTCGGGTGGGTTCTAGCAATGCTACTTCTCAAGCTTCTACTGAAAGTCTTCCTGATGCTGTGAATCCTTTCTTTGATGCTTTTCCAGTATTCAACGGCTCTACAGCGGTCTACCTTACGTCAGTAAGTAGAACGGTTTATCCAAAGGGCTTTGGTGAGTACTCGGATTTTGTCTTTAGGATAGATAAAGGTGTAGACACCTTTTATATACGCTCGGCTGTGTTGAACCGCTACGGCTACCGCTTCGAATTGATTGATGATTGCTTGATTCAAGTGCGCTCTAAATCAGTATCAAGGGTCTTAACGTGTCCACCTACATCGAGTGGCGTTGCTATCGCTTCTGAAAGTAACGACTTGATGAGTGGTAGAGTCGAAGACGTTCAAAGGTCTGTTGATATTTTTAGTATGTAATTTTCTTTGCCGCATAGCGTGAGTCGTGAGAGCTGAACAGCGAACGCGGCGCGGCATGATGATAATATAAATTTTAATGAGGTTCTTTATGCAAAGTATAAATATAACGGCTGATGATATCGATATGATTTCTCAGGCTTTCGCTATCTATGGTTTTATTGGTGTTCTAGGGGCGTTGTTTTTTTATGATCTCTTGAGTTGGTTTGCTCTTGCATCTGTTAGGCGTTTTAGAGCATTTTATCGAAAGTATCAATTGATAAAAGTTTCCACCGATATTAGCGAACGTAGAGCTCGAGCTAAGGTTTCCTGATAAGTGTTTATTATGAAAGGAGTGTTAAGTGCAAAGTTTTATTGAAGTATATGATTTTGTTTGGTGGCATTTTCCATTATGGGTGGCTGGTTATGGCTTGTGGTGGATGTTTTGGTCATTGCTTGGTGCTGATGTTCGTCATTCTCGTTGATTAGCTTTTGCCCCGCAGGGACTAGGCGCTTTTGGCGGGAGTCTCGTGCTTTACCTATCAGTTTTCCTACGGGAACCCCGCTTGTTTTCCGGTTTTGACAATCCCCCCTCCGCCCTGCTAAGCCTTCTTTTTGGTGCAGGGCACTGCCAGTTATCGATTCTATTGGAGCACTAACATAGTGCTAGTGCTCCTCGACTTTATTCGCAAACGCAGTGCGCCAGTGTTTGAACGAAGTGAGTCTTGCACCTTACAATCGATTGTGATCAAATGTTTGCATAGGGAGGTGGTTCAATGAGTCGAAACAAGAAATATGAAGATAAGATGAAATCTAAAGGGTTCAAGAAAGTTACACTTTGGATTCCACAGGATAGAGAATCCGACGTTAAACAAGCTGCATCTGTTATGTGTGATTATGAAAATCTTACAGTTGGAGTTTTGAAAGACGTTCATACAGGGCGTATGGTTTCAATGCACTAAATGAGTCCGTCACTGGTGACATTATAAAGCCCCTCCTCGGGGCTTTTTTTTATCTAGATTTTATATTTGCTATAGCCCTTGCTGTTTTCAACAAGTATCTCGATGTTTTTATTTCTATTTCGGATTGGATCTCTAATAGGGCTATTCCTGCTAAAACTTGCTGTGCTGTCACCGTTTGGCCTGTTGGTAGTTCTAACCCTTGTCTATGCATTTTGAATTGCTCCCAGTCTTTCGAGTCGTTCAACTCTCGACCTTTTGCCATTCTCATAAGCCTTTTGCATTCAGGGGGTATTGGTTTCCCATCATCCCAACCTGTGACAGTTCTCACAGTTTTAAAACATAGATTTGCTGTTTCTTCCTTGCTTATACAACAAATGTATTCACGAAAAATGTAATTCTCGGTCATTTTTCGATGGTGCATATATTACCCTTTTATTATAAAAGGGTTTATATACATTAGTGATAGTTATGTAACTAGACGCATTTAACGTAAACTCACATAATACGCACTAATGTAGTGATAAATTATAATCTTTTCAAACTCTTAACCAATCTGAATTTTGCTTATCTCGGTGCCCAAACACCTTGGTTTCCTTACGTTTTACCCAGAAATTAGTTTATTAATTACGTTTTTTGATGCCCGGCTTCGCTATAGTGATCCCCACGCAAACTTTCAATTTCAATAAAACGGCGCGTGTTGATAGTCATTAGCTATCAAGGCATCAAAGTGAAATAGAAATAAACTATCAACCACGATGAATATTTTATGAGGTCGATCACATGAGAACCCCGCCGTTTGCCGAGTTAGTCAACCAACATTTCGATTCTTTGAAAGACGCTGCGGCGTTTTTTCATGTCACGGTGCCGACTATTCGGCGCTGGTTGTCCGGCCAATACCCAATCAACCCGATCGCCGAAAAGCTCATGAACATTCACGCTCGAGGTTATTTACCACTGGATCATCGTTGGGACGGTTTTAAAATCAATGTCGACCGAGCGACCTTGCTCACGCCAGAAAGACGTGAATTCAACCCCAAAGAATTACTCAGTTTTGCCTACTGGCGTGATGAGCATCGCCAACTGGTTGAGCGTCACGGCAAGATTGACTCGCCGAAATATTACCCACCTAAGGAGCACCCATTACCATTTCGTGGCGGTCGTCGACTGCCGGCCAAGCCTTGGATCCCGAGTAAATTCAAATAAGAAAAGCATCATAAAAAGGATTAGTAATGAAAGTGAGTGTCTATATCGATCAAGTGCTGTTTAACCAAGCCCTCAGAGCCGCCAAAAGCTCAGGGCTGACGCCGTCCCAAACCATCGCCCATTGGGCGGCCATGGGTCAATTCATGGAAACCAAATCCCTCGGCTCGTTGAGGCTCATACAGAGTGGCCATAAAAAGAAGTAACCCACCTGCCCGCTTTCATCGATTTGGCGCTGGCGATCCCCCTACAGGAGGCTCAGCGCAGCGCCTTGGTGACTTAAAAGAGAATAAAATGAAGACGTTACGACAGCGGCTTATGGAAGGTGAAGACAGTGGGATCGCGGATTATAACCTTGACGCCTTGATAAAAGCGCTGGATCACAAGAGAGATAAGATCCCTCCCGATGAGCCGGCTTGACTCCGTCGTTAGGGATGACTCGAATTGGCGGACACGCAACTGGCTGCCAAACTTCTTGCTCGACTGCTTGGGAAAATGAAGCCTGTTTTTAAGCCAACACGAAAAAATTCAAAGGAAAATGCCGTCTGTTGCCCAAGCATGGATTGATTCGCCGTCCAATAATCAACTTGATTAAACCCCCCGTAATTTTCAAAGAGATCACCTGAGCCCTGATAAAGATCCGATAATTCTGGGGATGTTGCACGGCGCCAATCGCTTCTTTCTAAGAAATGAAGTTCAGCTAGATTTCGGCAATAGCGGTCATATTGGCCGTGGGTGCCATCTTTCGTGGCGTCCTGTCCATCTTGACGAAACAGCCCAAAATGCGCTCCGGCGGTCGCATTTTTACCGAGACCGACACGACCATCAGCGTACGTTTTGCCCACATTGAATGCGGAGTCCGCCTGGGTGTAATTCAGAGCATTTAAGAAAAGTCGGCTGGGTGTACTGGTGAAGAGTTTATTCATAGCTTCCCCGTGCCTTCCTTTCACGACTTTTAGACAAGCCCCACTCGCGTTGTTTTTATCGGTATCATTGATGCCACCGCACGAGGTCAACGCCGGTAAGATCTTCAGCTTCAGTGGCGCACTCTGCACACCTCTAAAATGCGCGTATACCGTGGCTTCCCCTTCTTGTAGAGCCACGCCGATCTGCTCACCTTCTGGAATGAACAAGATCGCCGGAGATGTGGATTCAAGCCGAACTCCCTGTAAATCTGAGAGGTTCACGCGGGCTACTAGCTGATGATGGGCGGCGATGTCGTGTGGGCCATCAAACAAGGTTTCGGTTGCTGCAAACACCTCGAACGTGATGACGCTCTTCACAGGGAACGTGCGACTGTCCGCCGTAACGACCACCTCACTGATTTGAAATGGATGCGTTTCTACCTCTAGGCTCTCGTTGTTTTCAATTTCAATCTCTTCAACCTTTTCGAACAGGTTTTTTTCTTTACAACCGACCAATAACACACCGGCGATCAACATTGTGCTTTTCAATACTTTAATAGAACTGGGGTGTTTCATTCTTAATTTCCTCATGGCGTTATATGAACGACGAGGAATATATACATTATGATCGTTTCGCGTTTTTGCTCGGTCCGCTTCTTTGAAATTAATAATTATAAATTAGAATGAGAAACCACTCAGAGGGGCGTAATTTGGCTTGGAATTGGAAAGTTAATTTTAATATCAATGATTTAGACGGGTATACCCGAAAGAAAATACACTAAAGAGAAACCCATTTAGTCTTCTACTCTTAACACGACATCGCCCTGCTCTAGCAGCTCAACAATCGCTTGTTGGTACGCTTCTTCGACGATGGTTTGTTCCCAAACGCGCTCATAATTAGGTAAGACTTGCGATCTGGAGATGGTCGACACACCGAAGCTTAAGGCGCCCTCGATACGGTGTCGTCGAATGGTGACCAATTTGGCCTCAGTCCATGAAGGCACTGGTTTGGTGGGACATTTAGATTGAAGTGCTTTTTTCTTTTTCGCCATGTTGAACCCTCCTCTATGTAGACCATCAGCCTATCAGAGGTGGCAAAAACGCTTTACTGCTTGCTCAGCAAAAATCGACGTAAATCTCGCTCCGCGCGCATCACAAACAAGATGTACACCTTGTCACCGTCTTGCTTGTAGAAAACCCGACATGGATTCACTACGACTTCGCGATAATTGAGGTGCTCGAGCTCGGGAGGCAGACGCCCAGACTCAGGAAAGTCGACGAGGCGTTCGACTTTGTCGAAGACGTTTTGAACGAGTTGTTTGGCCGCTACCAAATTTTCAAGAGCAATGTATTCCGCGATATCGTTCAGGTCCGATAACGCGGGCTCACTCCAAATCACTTCAGCCATTTTGACATCTTATCTTTGGCTTCATCATGACTCAGCGCCTTGCCTTCAGAAATGGCGCGCTCACCGCGTGCGATCCCTTCCAGGATAGCCAAGCGGTTTTGCATAAACTGGTAGTCGTCGACATCCACCAAATACGCAGAAGGTTTGCCATGCTCGGTGATCAACACGGGCTCTTTGGTGTCGTGCAGGTCGGCAAGGATCTTGGTCGCTTGACGCTTAAGGGAAGTAACGAGCTCGACTTTCATGAGAATGACTCCAATAAAGATTAAAGTGATACTATTGTATCACTTTCTGTCTTATAAGTTTAGCGTAGAAAAATACCGCGTATTACATCATACCGAATCATTTTGCTTATATTTTTCCAGAATGTTAGCTCGACCCTTTTAACGTGGTCGCTTTCATAATTCAGTAAAAGTTCATCCGCATACTTGATGCTGTGTGTATCTGTGATCCTATGGTAGGCCACTCTAATAAACAGTCCAGTGAGTGCGACTAAAATTAAATACCAAGCCAAATTAGGAAGACCAATCGTTAATTCAAAGAGTTCTGTCGTCGTGACTAGTGAGATAAGCGCCACACATAAAAAAGCCGCGGGTAAGGCTGACAACATATACAAGGTGAAGTTTTTTAGTGGCCTATAAAAGTACTCTCGCAATCGCTTTTTTTCATCAACGTATTGCTCTTTGAAGCGAAACTTCCCTTCTTCACAAACCAAGTACTGACCACCATCTTTATACAATTCGACCGTGCTAGTTGGCTTTTGACTTAATAGCAAAACACAGATTTCATCATAGTTGACTTCATACTTAAAAAGTAACCGAAACTGTTGTTCGACGACCAACTTCGTTGCAAGGTTAACTTCCTTGTCAAAACTATGGAACAACAATTCTAAGTTCTTCACCTTGAATTGCTTGTGAGATGAAACCAGCTCATGAAAAAATCTCAAGAACGGCAACAGACCAACTAAAACGGCTATCGCTGCCCCAGTTGAAAACCAATCATTGTGTAATAAATCCATGTTTGACCTTCAGTATAGTTTTCATCAGCTCTTTGTAGCAACACATTCAATGCTAACTAATGTTGTGAATCACTGTTGAACACTTGCTATATAAAAACTGTTATTGACGACCCGATTATAGAAACAAGTGCTATAGCAAATGGAAGTTGGTAATCGGTGAAATATGACTCGTTTAACATATACTTAAGATATCCAATCGTTCGATATAGATTAAACCTAAAAATTGAGTAATGGATTACATTGCCATAATAGTTATATGTTCTCTTTGAAAAGTCTTCAGGGCTCTCAATTACACTCCAGTTTGACAAGCTATGACTTTCAGATAGGCCACCAAACTCTTTTATTTCAGTACTAGATGCATCACCATTTTTAGTTTTGGGGTATATATAAAACTTGCACTCTCGCATAAAGAGAAAAGTAACTCGGTCATTTTCTACAGGTATATGTACAGGTCTTCCAAACCGATGATAGCGGGAGTCTGTATAGTGAATTGAATAGTCAGTAGACTTAACAAAGCTTGTCATTTGGTTAGCTTTTTTTGTCAAAAATCTAGTTTCTAAAACGACTGTATAGTCAATGATTTTTCTTTTCATATCAGAAATGTAGCTTTCTTCTTTGTAATACTGCCAATAGCGTAAGAAGAAATATAAGAACAATACCACCAGTAAATACTCTACAACCTTGGGATTTGATAGCACTATAACGGTCCCAAGTATATTGAGTTTTTCAACCTCAGCTCCACTGACAAAAAACAAAGGCATAGCTATCGATACAAGCATTAGATTTCTTCTTTGCCTAAGTAAACCATCAGAGATATCACGATATCTAGCTTTCTTATCTTCAGCCAAAAACACCTCCACTTTTGTATGATTCTGCATTAAGTGGTGAACAGAGTAACCACTCAACGCATATTAAACATGCCATATATTGGAAATCTATCTTATAACACCTATTAACTTTATTTTTACTAAGGTTTGCTCTCTGCATTTTGCTTACTCGATGCACTAGAAACAGCCGCAATCATTTGTGTTACTTGTTCAACTACTTTTGGTTCAAAATTTGTAGGTTGTACTTTAGTAAAGGCACTATCGCTATCCAAATTCCAATTTTCAAATATAGCCTTCATATCAGATTGACTAACATCATTACCATAAACTTCTAGATAAAGTTTACCGAAGTTAATCGCATGCATACGGTCACTTCGCTTTAGGGACTCATGCATGTAAGCATTGCCAAGATTATATGCATGCTTTGCCCAAGCCCCGAACAATGTAACTACAACAAGCCCTTTAAGTAACAAGAAAGAGAAAAAGAACCAATCAATATTTTCTTTTGACGCTGTATGAAATGCAAACCCGCCATAAATTAATGCTCCGATAGCAGAGGTAATCGCAAGCCCTAAAGCAAAGGACCCTTGTAAATTCCAATTTCTCGATTTATCTGAAAATTCTTTTTCTTTATTATCTAAGACTTCAACCGCTGATTTTACAAACTCAGGAACTTTTATTTCAATTTTTTCTTGTACTTGTTTTTGATGTTCTTCTTGTAGTTGCCTGATGTTCTCTTTAAGTTCCAGTTCTCGTTTAGCGTAACTACTTTCAATACTTTTAAGCTTATTCTGACGTTGATGAAAATCCTTCTCAGCAACAGAAATTTGATTACGAAGGTGCTCTAGTTGCTCTGCTAATTGTTCCTCTCGTGCTCGTTGACGGCGTTCCAAGTACCTCTCTTTATCTTCAAGTTCCTTAATCCGCTCAAAAGCATCTTTTTCAATCGAGTTTTCGAACTTTTGAGTCAGGTAATGTTTGTAATTATCTTCGAGGTCAGTCTGCTCTTCCGTAATTTCTAATATCATATGACGATCTTCAATTGGCAGCGTTTTCAGCAGTCTATCTCGGACATCGGAGCTGGTACTACGAATCACACGAATAAGGTTTTCTCTGCTAAGCACCCTTGGTAACTTAGCTAAGGCACTGACAGAGCATAACAATAGAACTTTGTTGATAGTTCTACTTGAAAGAGATGAAAACAATCTATTCGCGGCATCTTCGTTAAGGTTAGATATAAGAACCTGTATACCTTTCTCTGGCAAATGTCCTACGAGCAGAGAAAGTTCTTTATCATTACTTTTTTTAATTAGTTCATTCAATTCTTCTGGAGGCAATAACCGCCAGAGTTCACTTAGTTCACCACGATTGAGGTTGCTAATTCTTGAGTTATATTCGTATTCCATAATCACCTAATAAAGTTAGCAGCTATCAAACAGAAATATTCGCATTTAGGATACGGGGTTTCTGTTTAGTCTGATTTATGGGGACGAATTATAACCATTAACCTCATTTATAACAGTGATTTAAGTCATTAGCTGTGAAACTGAGTGCTAAAGATACCGTCTCTTATAGACGAAATACAAAAAGAGCCACTTTTATAACAAAGCGGCTCTTTTGATTGGTTTGTTTTATCGGCGTTTCTTGTAGCGTTTGCGTGTGGTGTTCGCCCTCACAACTCGCCCGTTCTTGAGCGTGTAACCTTTCTTAAGTTGGCCGTTTGGTCGTCGGCCTTTGCATTTGTGTCCTTTCATTCGGTATCTCCAGTTTTCTTATCCGTTGCTCTTGGTCTTGTTGCACTCGCTTTATCCAGTTGATGTCCGTTTTCAGAGCCGCAATCGTGCCAAGGCTTGAGACTCCCCCGTCATGAACGCGATAATCAAAGTATCGAGAAACCCCATCATTTTCCCTTCCAGCGCGAGACGTAGAACTCGAGGAGATAACGCACCATGGCGCGCATCCCGAGCGTATCGACGACGACAGCACCCACCACAAACCAATACGGATTCGGGATACCCTGCAGCGCGGTAAAGCCTTGCTCAACATAAGGAGCATAATTGGGGATGAATGACAGAATCAGTGGCACAAACACCACCAAGAGAATGAACTCGTCTTTGAATCCCCGCTCTCGAATGCTGACTTCATCGAGGCTACTGGCCTGCTCTTCGCCGCTCTGCAGTCGACGCACCCTCGCTTGATGCTTTTCGCTCTCGAGTTCGTCTTTGCGCTTGAGCACTTCGGCTCGGTTTTGATTGTGCTGCTGATACGCAGCCACGCCACCGGTCACGAGATTGAGTAATGCGCCAATCATGTGTACACCCGTCGACTTAATTCAATGTGCGGACCGTCTTTGAGGCTCTTCCAGTCACCGCCCCAAACGATGGCGACATTCAGCTCTCGCGCCGCTTGCTTAAAGGCTTTGCTGATGGCGTCGTAGTACTTAAATTCCCACGTCACCTTGTTGTTCTCATCGTAAGCCACGAAATCGATCGCATGGCCAGATTGATGTCGGCTTGGTCGTCTCACACCATCGAGCTGGCTCAAACCTTCCTGATAAAGCTGGGCTTGCCGTTTCGCAGTGCGTAAGCCTTCCGTAATGCCAAAATCATACGGGGACAGTTCGAGCGCCCTACGTACGACTTTCTTTAAGTCGCCATGCACGCCCAACATGCGGGTTTCGCTACGCGCGGACAGCACAAAGTCGCTGACCGTCTCATCGATGGTTTTCTTATTCATAAGGTACACTCCGGCCAGTAAGCCACTGGCGAGTAACACTAGCCATCTCATTCGCCCTCCGATTTCACAAGGAGTCTCGAATGCAGCGTAACGCTGGCATCAACGTTGGAGACGGTGATCTCAAGCTTGGTCGCGGCTTTCGGTTTGATAAGGAACAGTGGATAGCCATAGAGGGAATTCGAGGCAAAATACAGATACAAGAGACGGGAAGACACTATGGTTCCGTTGCCTTTGAGAAATCTAAGATAGACGATGCCAGGTTTCGCCAGAATCCGAGAGGAGCTGCTGCTCTGATTGTGTGGCGTTGCTTGCGATTGCTTAAAGCGCCTAAGTGTCAAGTCGAGCAATTCAACATGATTGGAAAGTGGGAACGTCGCCTTTCGACGTGAGCCGAAAATGAATTTCATCTGATTGTCGTGTTTTGCTTCCACGTTCAGCAAACCATCATTAGCGCTGGTAAGCTCAGGATTGGTTAATGACAGCATCATATCGCTTCTCCTACTTTAAGGCGGTCGCTGGCGGTGCCTTTCAAGCTTACGGCTTGATTGGTGTTGAGCATCAAATGCCCGCCCGGGCGCAGTTCCAAGAAACCCTGCACGACGACCGTGCCTTCATTGGTGGTTAAAGCTTGTAAGATGAGTGCCTTTCTCGCACTTTTCTCTCGAATGCGTTGATAGCCCCCCGTCATCAACAAGGTGCCATTGCCAATTCTGGCGAACGTCACGCGCTCCGGATCCGACGTCACTTTCAGTTCGTTATTAGTGATGGTCGCTTGCACGTCCAGTGACGCATTCCCAACCTCGACATTCACCGGTTGTTGGATGCGTTCAATGGTTAATGGCTGTGTGATTTGGTCGACCGTCACCGGCTCGGCCACTCGATGGACGTCTACTGGCGCTTGCACTTCATTAATAGTGATAGGTGTTTGTATTTCCGCAACTTTAACCGGTGTGACAATGTCACTAACCTTGACAGGCTCTCGCACTTTTTTAACCACGACTGGCGCTTGTATTTGCGCGACAGTCACGGGCGTTTCCACCTCGCTCACCTTAACGGGATCGAGCACGTTTCTCACTTGGATAGGCTTTTCAATTTCACTGACCAACAGCGCGTTATTGACGCTAATTTTCTGCGCCTTGGTCATGATGAGTACGTCCGACACTTGGTATTCAAACGTCACATCCACGGTCTGATGATTGTGCAGCTCGAGCTTGTCAAAACGGGAGACATCAACGGTGTCACCGGCAAAGATCTCAATGGGACGCATCGCATCGCCCTGCAAAAGAAATGAGTGCGTGGTCTCACGCAAAATAAGGTACTTACCGGACTGACCCGCATTGAAGGTCAGCGTTTGATCGGGTTCTAATGTGTGCGTCTGTTTCATGATGCGCGCCTTGTCATGACCACCCCAATGGTGACCATCGTCCCGATGATCCCAAGGATGAGAGATAATTTTTTCAGCGTAGAGTTATCGGATTCATTGCTGCCCGTTTGCTCTCTCGCTTTCGCGTTGTTGGCTAAAGCAATCGCCGCTTTTGTGGTTTCGGTTTGTTGGCCGGCCATCGATTTGATCGAATCAATGGCGTGTTGACTGACTTCGGATTGCTCTTCTAAGACCGACGAACCAAAACCGAACGCTTCGTCGACGGTGTTATCGACCACGCGCAGCGAATCCCCGACCACCGATTGATTGACTCTTAACGCTTGGGTACCAAAATCAAACGCCTCTTCTGCAGTACGCCCTGCAATGGCCATCGCCCCATGGTCGGTCATGGTCAAGTTGATGTCCGAATCACTGACGCCCGACAGCATCACACCGGTGTTGTCGCCACCGACCGCCGCGCTGCTGCTGGTGTTCGTGGTCGTCGTGGTGTTGCTTTGACGACTTTTCGAAGAACTTCTTCCACCCATATCCGCTAACCTTATTTGTAAAACCCGTTCATCGCCGTGGCGTTCAATTTCCTGAACCGGTAACTTCAATCGTCTTGCAATGAATCGCTTCGCACCCTCACGATAAAAATGCGCTCGCACCGAATCAAAGCCATGCTGTTTCGCATGCTCGACGGCGGCCAATGTGCCGGTGGCCATGTCGCCCGCTAACCCCACCACAACCAACTCTTTGGTGTTGTTTTTCAGCCTTTCACCACGCAATAACATGACAGTGTCACTTATTTGATACGTTGCCTCTAAGCCTTTTGTAACTTGGGTTTGTGCGTGTTGGTAATAGTCTCTCAGTGCTGGTTTTAGCCGTTGATGGACGTGCGCCCACTTGGCTGGCTGTAAGCTACCGTTTTGACAAGGCATACAAGGCAAACAGCGCCATCAGCACAATGAACCACCACGGCATGCCGCGCTGCTCACCGAGACTGATGTGCCCGCCTTCAAACCCGCTGTTGTTGGTGGTGTTGCCTGAGGTACCGGACGTCGCCGGTCCTGCCGTGCCCCCTTGAAGGCCGCCGCCACCCGTTAATGATGTCAATGATCCGAGCATCATCGCCCTCCTTTGAGCCACATCAGTGACGCGACAAGCATCACCACGAGCAACACTTTATTGAGTCCTTTGCCGGCACTGAGCCCAAACAGGCTGCCGGCCCCAAATCCACCCAATACCCAAAACAGTAACGGCATCACCGTCTCCTTATTTTCGAAACGCCAGCGCGCCCAATATCAAGACCAGCACCACACCAACGCCGCCACCGACGTACAACAAAGTGTTGTCTTTCGCGGGTTGGGCGTGCGGTGTGGTCACCGTGTTGCCCTTGTCATCCACCCTAGGGTGATTGGGTTGCTGCGTCTTGTCGGGATTGGCCGATTGGTCGTTGGTTGGAAACAACCAGTCGGCGTTTTCACCGACCGAATCCAACGCGCCCGCGCCAAACTCCAACAGATCATCAAAAAAAGCGTTCATTGGCGCTCCTTAGGCCGCGCCGCTCTGCAACATTTCTGGTCGCGTGACTTTCACCGACTCCACCAAGATCGGGATCGAGCCTGGGACATCGGTGGTGGTCACAGAAAACTTCAGATTGGAGCTGTGCTGCGTTGGAAACAGTTCATCAATAGAGAATCCGCGAACGATCGGGTCAAAATGAAAATACCCCGACTGCGGCGTGCGCTCATTGCGTTTCGCATTGGCTTCAGAAATGAACGTGTTGGCTTCGTACTCTTTGACAAAGTCGCGCTCAATTTCCAATTTGCTGATCTTGTCGTGCATGAAATGCATGCGGCGGATGCTGATGAGCGGGCTCGTCACCAAGTTGGTGAATTCGTTCTCGCCTTGTGCATTGGCCGGCATGGTTTCGCGTTTGATCATCGGCACCAAGACACGCATCGCTTGAGAGTTACTCACCCACGCATGCACTTGGATAGACAGCGGCGTCGCGTTGGCGGCCTTGCCTTTGAATTGAATATCGAGGTGAATATTGTCACCCAGTTCGGTGACCAAACCGGTGTAACGCACCCCATTTTTGGTGCGCGCCACGATGTCACTGAATGGGATCACAAAATGCCCCGCCGTGGCGTCTCGCTGCTTATAGCGCTCAAGCATCACGAGCTCTTCACCGGTTAAGACGTAAATCTCTTCGGCGTTAAGCGTTATCGCAATGCGCTGCATGTCCGCGGCGCTGGCGTTGGTTTCCAGTACCAACTCGTGGTACGTCGGGCCATTAGGGATAGGCAATGTGCCTTTTTGTCCCCACGACGCGCCAACCATTGAGTTCAATTTGATTGGTTTGACTGACATCGTATTCCCCTCTAAAACCAGCCCGAGCGACCCAACAACTTATCGAGGCCACCGACTTTATTATTCACGGCAAAGACGATCGCACCCGTCGTTACCGCGGCAATTCCGGCGACAATCGCCACATTTTTCACGTTCAATCTCATGGGAGTTCCTTTAGAGTGATTGATGCTGATAACGTGGTGTATGGAGACGAAAATGACCAGTGCCTTTAACCTGTTAGGTTAAGAGTTAAACCTATTAGGTTACCCGTCATCGCTTGGGGTAGATTTTTCCTTGCTCCCACTTGCCTAACCCCGGTGATTTGAGAATGTAATCCGCGAACTTCTTACGCCCTAAATGCTCCCTATCGACGCAGCTTTGCAGCCCCAAAATGGCCTCTATGGGGATATCGAAATAGTCCGCAATGTACTTAGCATTGCGTCGTGAGCTGACCGCACCGACGTACACATATTTAGATTCATCGAGTACTGTTTTAGGCACTTCTTGCCCACGCTGAAACGTCGCGTGCATCACCAAGCCAAAGCCGCGACCGCCCGTCCAGAGCTCACCGGCTAACCCATCGAGCTTTGAGGGCGTGTTGGTGAATTTGGCGAGCTCTTCAATCACGCAATGCAGCTTTTTCGAATGCTGGCCATCGCCCAATGACCAGACCATGTTGGCAAACAACTCAAGGTTCTCTCGGGTTCGCTCTTGCTCGACCAGGGCCAAGCGAAACGCGGCCTTTTTCTTACGCGCAAACCACGCCTTGTGATAGAACTCATCAAAGCTTTGGCACGCTTGCACGCGGCCGCCTTTGAGTGGCGCCTCAATATGCTCACTGTACGGATCGAACATCACTACTTGAGACTGACGCTCAATAAAATTGAGCTGACGAATGGCGGTGGTTTTGCAGCTGCCCGTGGTACCCATGTAACAAATGTGCTCCGCATTGTGGGCGTTATTCTTGTTCACTGGATTCGGGAGCTTCACTGTCCACCTCCTGCGGTGTCTCGGGCTCGGTTGCCTCTTGAGCTTGTTTGAGTTGGCGCACTTGTTTGGCGCAGCCCCCAATCAAGGTCATCGAGGCCATGGCAAACACAAACTCGCCTTGGTATTGGCCGAACCATTTCAAACCGGCGGGACCGTACTTCTGCAGCATGGGTGATGCGGCGTCTAACCACTGGTTACCGGCTCGGGTGTCGATTTCAAACGGCACATCAAACACACTGCCGACGGTCATCTCCACCACACCTAATCCGTAAGAGAGCATCATGCGCGCATCTTCTTCCCCGAAACCCAACGGCTCCGGCGAGGCTTCTTGCGTCTCTGACGGCTCGGCCTCGTCTTGCTCTCGGGCTTCACGTAAGGTTTCTACCGCTTCAACGGCTTGTTGATCACGTTCATCCAGTTCGTTCTCTACGGGCGTGAATAGGGCTTCATTGCTCATGCGTGACTCCTTTCTTGGTCTTCGTTAAGCCAAACCACAACAAGGCGCAGGTGCTTAACAGCAACAAGAATGACCAGCCTAATCGGGTAGTAACCGGCGCGGGTTGGTTATCGTTGGGTTTGTCGGGATTGCTTGATCCCTTATCGGGCTTGGTTTCGTTCGGTTTTGGGGGCTTAGTTGGGTGAGGCTCTTCATCGACACTGTTTTTATAACCAGTAGTGGCTTTTTCTGGAGTCGATACCATGTGGTTGTGTAACCAGTCTTGAAACGGTTTACCCGCGCTTTGATTGGTTTTGCAGCTGGGGCAAATGGTATAGAGCTGTCCGAGACGGCGCTTGTTCTTGGGCGGCTCACCGCCTTCGATGAGCTTATGCTCACCCACGGCGTGCACGGTGCAGATCTCATCACAGCCATGCGTTGGGCAGGCAATGTAACCTTTAATTGGATTCTTACTGGCCATGCGTCGCCTCCAGTTCGCACAAGCGAAGATGGAAATTGTTCATGAGGGATTTCAGCAAGTGGATGGTCGTCGCCACCTGTTGGCTGGCTTCTTCGGCCGCTTGGATCGCGACAAGGGGTTTCTTGAACGTGGGAACTGTGCTCCAGTCTGGCGCCGCTTGGGTCAGCCTTTGTTCAACGAGCTCAAGCTCGCTGACCAATTGTTGGTAGCTCTGTTGATGCGTAGTCATTGTGTTGTCCTCTGTCTCACGACGTTGGTGTGTCCCTGTCTCTCGACGTTAACCAATAGATTATAACAATTAAAATATAAAACTTAATAGGTTTAAGTAATTAAACTGTGCGATTCGATTTCACCTTTGCTTTCCTAACAGACCGTCGCGCAGCGACTCACTGGCCGTTGCTGTGCCCGCATTCTCGGTGTTTATCGCTATGCTATCGAACGTCTCGCGTAATAAGGCTCCAGCTCGCTGGCGAGCTCGATGAGCCGCTTCCTTTAATAAGTTATCCCCGTTTTTCACGGGGTAACAGTAACTCTCCCTTACATCTATCTTTAGATAGATCATTAGTCTTTAGACTATGCGTTGCGATCTCAAAGCGTGACTTCATGGAGTAGTTAACGCAGTAAAACACCGGTTAATGAAACGGTTATCCACAACGAGGAATTCACGGTCTTAAATCGATGAGATTGGATAGGAATAGAGACAAAAAACCCCGAAAAATCGGGGTTCAGGCGGATCTAGGCACAGTTTGAGCTTTGATCTTAAGGCACAGTGCTGTTGTGGCGCTGAGTACTGCGACGCGCAAACTTACGTAACAAAGTGATGGGTGTTAAAAGATAACGGATGTGTACGCCGGTTGAGGCGGCCATTTTCTTGAGGTTCTTAGTTGCGGCTTGTTTGGCGTTCGCGTAAGCCAGGTTCAAACCGAGATCGCGGAAATACTTGTCGGTGATGCGCTTAATGGATGCCAATCCATACCAGTCGCCATTGATGTTCTCTCGAGGTTGCTTTGAGGTGATCCAGCCTCGATCTTTTGCGTAACTCACGCACTGTTTCACCCGCCATTCTGGTAAGCCGGTACCTTTGGCTGCATTCGCCCAAGTACGAAGCAAGAACCCGTTCGCGGTCACTACTCCTACCTTACAAGTACGAAACTCCAACTCACTCACCAAGTAGTCCATCACTCGGCCAATATCGGTTAAGTATTGGCGTTGCGTTGACTTGCCCGAACGAGACAACAGATAGTCATATTGGGACGGGTTCTCCAACAGCTTTCTCCAACGATCACGATTGAGCGCAGCCAATGGGCGCGCACTTCTCTTATGATGGATATTCGATATTGGAGTCCTAACACTCATGATTCTTTCTTTTCGCTTTCAGAGTTCGTTGTACTTTGGCTGGCTTCGCCATCAATTTGCGAAGTGACACAATCACGAGTCTTAAGCTATTAGAATACTCACCAGACTTTGCTTCTTGCTCTGCTTCATCAAGTATTCCACCAATTGACGATGTTGAATTCTTCATATGACCTCAACAAACCCGTGACACCACGATAGAGGTCAACTTAATACAATTTTTTTCATAGTTGCAAATTTGGGAACCGATGATTTTTCATAGAAACCGCCCTAGTATGAACTCAGTTGGGAGGCTGCAGGATGGAATATTTCACTTACACAAATGCAATTTTGAATCGTGTCAAAGCTAAGTACGCTCTGACTAGCGAGTACCAACTTGCGAAAAAGTTATCGATTTCTTGTGGGAGTTTGTGTTCGATGAGAAAAGGGAAACGTATGCTAGACTGGTCAACAGCCTTTCTATGTGCGGATCTTTTAGAAGAATCGGATCAAAATGTTGTCCTTGGCCTCTTGATTGATAAGAGTAAAAAGCCAAGAATTATCAATGCATTAAGAGAATCTTGGCCTGAGACTAAAGATTAGAATTGATTTACCCGCATATACATAATACGCACTGAATTTGTAAGCCCCAGATAGTAATGTCCGGTTTGAGCCATTTTAAAATGTCCTCCTAAGCTTACCTATATTGGTCTGCTTAGGATTTATCCGGATGCTTATTACTATGAGTGAAAAAGATATTCATCGATTCAAGGTGCTTACTGACGTACGTGAAAAACGACTACGCCAAGTTGACGCTGCTATCATTTTGAATCTGTCTGCGCGTCATATCCGACGTTTGGTAAACAAACTTGTCTCTCTTGGCGCTCAAAGTCTTACACACGCAGCGCGTGGACGCCCAAGTAATCGACGCTACTCAGAACATTTCAGAATTGAAATACTGAAACTTATCCGTGAGCATTACTCTGACTTCTCACCAACGTTCGCTCTGGAAAAACTGACTGAACGACACAATCTATCCGTCTCTAAAGAAACACTCCGTCAATGGATGATCGCCGACGGACCCTGGCTTCCACATTCACAACGCAAACCTCGGGTCCATCAGCCTCGTTACCGTCGTGATTGCTTGGGTGAACTTATCCAAATTAACGGCTCCTATCATGACTGGTTTGAAGGCCGCTGCGATAAATATCTATTGGTGTTCATTGATGAAAGAGTTACAGTGCAACACAAATACTACTCGCTACTGTCTGGACTGTAGTACTTTGTCTCACAACTGCGATAATGACATTTCTATTAGCAACAAGTCTTTAAAATTAGATATTTAGACTATTTTTCAATTAGTTAGAGTACCTGCTGTTTGTTAACATATTCTGGAACTGAATAACTTACTATCTTAGAAGGCTTTACATGAAAATCAGTACAATCGCCCTATCGCTATTCACCGCTTTTGGAATCAGCTCGCAGGCGCTTGCTAGTGAAACCGAAAACTCACCTAGAGATCATGGTCATTTTTATGCTGGTGTTGATATCGGCTTTTATAATGAAACTGAATTAGAATATCGTGGCAGCGCCATTGAAGATTCATCTGACCTATCAGACTTTAGCTATAACTTGGTTGGAGGCTACGAATTCAATACACACGATGTCGTCAAACTGGGACTAGAGGCCGAGCACCGAAAAATCGGAAAAGTTAGCTATAGCGACTTAATGGATATTGAAGGCCAAGCTTTCTTCGTAAACATTAAACCAAAGTTTATTGTTCAAGGTGACGTCTTAGATCTGTATGTATCTCTATTAGCCGGTGTTGGCTCTATGGATATGGAAGCGAAAGCTTTTGGAGTCTCAGGCTCTAAGTCTGAAGCAGCCTACCAAGTTGGAGCTGAGCTTGGTGCGATAGTGACAGACAACATCGACATCCATATTGGTTACCGCTATGCAAACGTTGAAATAGAATCCATCGACGTGTCACCCCAAACCGCTTACTTAGGTGCAAGGTACCACTTCTAAACTTGATTCACTCGTAGGCTCAATACAATTAAAGCCGTCCTTTTAAAGTTCGGCTTTAATCTTGGTCACCTATTTACCCTTTCCCTGCTCAACCTCTACTTTAACAAGACAATTCAACCATAAATAAAGTTACGTTGTATCTTTCTAAAAAGCTACAACTTGAAAGCTTAGCCTTTATGCAAAATAAACCACTTAAACCGGTCACTATTTCGTGTTTAAATTTTGATCTATCAAACAGTTGTGCCAATAAATTTGGTGATTGAGCAATCAAATGCTATGCATTCGGGTATGAGTTATGAATTAAAGTGTTAACATCAAGCAATGTTGTAAACTAGGTGTTTGATATGTTGCCTAAACTTTATAAGTTCAGATCTCTCCATGACAGAAACATACAATCTATTGCCGAATGTTCGTTATGGTTTGATTACGCTAAGACCTTTAATAACCCATTTGAGTCTAACCATCTGCTCGACAAAGAACTTCAGAACGATTTCAAGGTTGTGTGTTTTTCTCAGTCAAGTGACCACCCAATACTATGGTCTCAGTATGGCGACAACTTTAAAGGCATGTGCATCGAGTATGATCTCAATTGTTATAATGGTGAGGCCAAGCTCAATTGCTTTGAAGTCCAGTATGAAGACGACCCAAACATGTTCCACTTAGAATCGTTGAATGAATTCCAAACATCTGAATTGGAAGCAGAAATATTTAAGATCAAGCATTCTAATTGGCGTTACGAAAAGGAATATCGCTGGGTGTTACCTAATGAGGAGATGCTCGGCAATAAGCTGTATCTTAATAGAGAATGTCTAAGTTCTGTGATCCTCTCTGAACACGCTCCTGCCGACAGGAAGCTTAAAGTTCTGATGACTTGCCAACACCTTGGTATTCCCGTTAAGCACGCAACAGCAAAACAAGAGTCGTTTACATTCGAAGTGGTCAGCTAAAATAACACAACCAACTGATTATTATTGAAAAACTAGCAAATCATCAGAAGTTGCAGTGTAACAAAAAGGGAGCCGCATTTAATGTGGCTCCCTTTTTATTTACATGTTCGTCGTCAGTTGTCCAGGCACTCTAGCCTGCATTTGTTCAATTGTCGTTATAGACATTTGAACTGTGGAAAACCAATAAGGGCGATGCTTAACGTTAAACAATTCGCTGTTATCCAACGCTTCGAAAATAGAAAACTTTCGACCTTGGGCGAGAGCCGCGCCATAAACTGTTCGCTCAAGCACGGGGATATCATTCACTTCCTCTAGAAGCGCCCTCTTAATGAACAGATTACTTGGGCTCCAATCTACAAATTCAACGAGATTTTTTAGTAGCTTAAGCTCCAATTTCTCTACCATTACTTCGAGAAACTGTGTGTTTGGTATCACCTCTGTACAAGCATAATATTCATCATGCTTGTCACTTGCTTCACGATAGCCAAGCATCGTTTTTACCAATGCATCTTCAAAAATTGAAGAAAAGTGGTTACAAATCAAGAATAAAGGCAGAACTCTCAAAACACCAAGTAGAATACCGACGTTAGGATCTTTTACCGACGTTTCTTGAAGTCGAATTCGAGTCGCATTTGAAGTCACTACCAGATGCTGCCAAACCTTAGGCGAGATGTGCTTGATGTTGCCATCACTCCATTTAATAAGCTGTTGGCTCATCAGCAATGGAAACAACAAACGACAGTTCTCGATACCTATTTGCCGCGCTGCAACTTTAGGATCGAGAATTACCTTGGATTTTTTACCGTACTTTTCAGTGAACTCACGATTGGAAACAAACTCGATTAAGCTTGAACTCAATGCACTACTTTTAGCTGATATTTCATGAAGCTTAGAAAAGTTTAAGGATGGCGAATAGCCAACATTAGCGAACTGGTTGTAGTCTGGTAGCTCTGAAAACAATGTGCTTATTAAGGTCCCTTGAAGCTTCTCAAGCATAAGCTCCGAGGCTGCATTACTTACATCATCGACCACGTAACGCAGTGTTTGTTGCTTCGCGACGACTTTCTCACGATGAGCGTTAACTCTATCTTGTTCACAACGCAATAAAATACGTTGATTGTGAGATATGCGGTCAGATTCATCAAAAATAACGCTATCACAGTATCTATTTTCCAAACTCAGTAATGTATCTACCGTAGACTGTTCGAGTTTATACTCCGGAGAGATCAACCACCGATTAAAGCGAGCCTCAACATTGATTGAGACTTTTCTAGATATCTCAATCACTTCAGGGGGGTAATTTTTATGTGCTAACAACAACAGTGACTTTCCTTTGCCCTAAATGCTCTTTTGTCGGCATATCCTGCCTTTATAATAAAACTAATATTAATAGAAATTAGAGATTGGTTCACGTAATTGTTTCAATAAAATTAAGGTCATTTAGTTATAGTGCATGACATGGATTATTATGTGATATGGAGGCGGATGTACTTTTCAGGAAAGCTGTATTTGAACTTTTTCTTCCTCGGTAAGTGCTTTTTAGCTTGTTTGCATGCTTTGCTATCGCCAGATGCCCTAACCTTTTTAATTCTGGCATAACCTTTAGAGTGCTTCATTTCTATCATCAGGTCGCAATAACCATCAAAATCAATATTACTCTTGTTGAGCCCTTTCAGCACTGTGGCTTTAATTTTTTTGGCTACGGGGTTAACCAATGCATCGTCGGCAAAAACGAATGGGGATAAAAAACACGACAAGAATAATAGATATCTCATACTGCTCTCTCTTTATTGGGGGTGAGAACAGTATGCTTACAGTTAAGGAGGATGAAGAATTAACTAAGTATGACGTTTTACCAGATAACGCGTAATTCTCGACAATTACGCTTTCTTTGAACCTTTGGATTTAAATCCATTATGCGGAAAAACGTTACGAATACGTTGTTGAACACTTTTAGGTACATCTTTAGTAAATTTGAGATTGTAACCAGAACGCTTCGCATACACTTTCAACTCACCCTTGAAGGAATTATTGTGGCCAATTTCTTGAAGGTTGTGCTTAAAGCTCGGTGGAAGATGACCTTTAACTTGTTCGATCGTCCCGTCACTAAATTTGATTTTCAATACCGGCCGATCAACTGCGACTAACCAAAAAACCAACGCTGCACCAATTAAGATTACATACATCATAATGTCACCACTACTGTTGACGGTTATTTATCGTCAGAAAGGAGCTTACTCAAATCTTCTTTAAGGCTAGTAACTGTCTTGCTGGCCTGCTCACTTCGAGACGCTTCGCTAACCAAATACTCTATCGCATCAGATAACGTACAACCGAGTTCGTTTGCTCGTTGAGATAACTTCTCCCAGACTCGATAATCAAGATCGATAGACTTCTTTTTAGTATGAACTTGCTCAGCGTTGAAATGGCGCTTACGTTTGGCTCTGATCGCTTGCTTGAGTTTGTTATCGAGCTCAGGCGACATGTTATTTGAGATCCACTCAAGAACCCCTGTAGGTTGGTGTTCTAGCTCCAACAAAGCTTTCACGGCAACATCAGCTTCACTTGAATCAATGTGGCAAGTGATCGAATCACCTTCTTTCCATTTTTTTACCAAGTAGTTCCATTTCCAACCACATTCTAAATTTTCAAGCTGCTGATATTTCATGTCTAATCTCGAGAGTTAACCTAGTGACAGCGTAACCCATAATAGGTCACTTAACAATTGTTGTCTTGAAAGAATAGACCAAGATCATACTTATATTAGCTTAGTGTTTAGTAACTACAACATAGACCTATATGAGTCCTCGGTTTTTCTATATACTCCCTACCTTATTATCATAATCAGACATTTAAATGACTCAAGTAGATTGGCGACATGTAACGCCTCAGTACGATGAATATAGCGCTCAACTAGAGCAATTCCCTGACATCTCTCCTTTCACATTCTCAAATATTCAACATAGATTTAGAGATGCGCTAACCCGTTTTGTACGCCTATCCAATCTTTCACGAGTTCTACTTGTTAATGCGCCTGACAACTCAATCTATCGTCAACTTATCGTTGAATCTTTGACGACAGAATTAAAAGACGATGCTCAGCCTGTTATAAAAACCGAATCTTTAAATGCAGCCGCTTTATTTGACCAAGTTCAGTCTAAAAATGGTGAAATTGTAGCGACAAAGCCAGGTCTACTTTCTAGAGCGAACAATGGTTACCTCATTGTCTCAGCGAATCTGATCCTTGCAAATCCAGGAAGTTGGTTGTTATTGAAATCCGCACTTCTCGGTGAAGCAGTCGAACCAATTAGCAGTTTTCCAGAGCATCTAAATCAAACGCCTATCGCTGCACTGACATACAACATTAAGTTGATTGTTGTCGGCGACCGCGCTCAACTTGGTGATCTGGATTATCTAGATGGCGATATTCAAACAGGGTTTTGTCTATTCAGTGAAATAGAACAAGATATTAAGCTTTCACGCGATACTTTGACCCAATATCTTGGGTATCTAAGATGGCTTCAGCAACGTTATAACCTCCCATACATTACGCAACAGGCACTAATTGGGATTCTTACCGCTGGTGCGCGTGAGACTGAAGATCAGAGCTATATCCCTTTATGCCCTATTTGGCACAATGCGCTATTGAGCGAAGCTTTAGTTGAAGCGGACAATGGTGACATTGATATTCACCATATTCACCAAGCTCAACAACACAAATACAACCGCGAGTCTTACCTTCCTGAACGTGCTCTCGATGATATTCGAGATGGCCAAGTCATCATCGAAACTGAGGGTGAACAAGTAGGTCAAGTTAATGGTCTGACTGTTATCGATGTACCGGGACACCCAATATCGTATGGTGAACCAGCTCGTATTTCCTGTGTTATTCACTTTGGCGATGGTGACATTACCGATGTAGAAAGAAAAGCAGAGCTTGGTGGCAACCTTCACGCTAAAGGCATGATGATCATGCAAGCGTTCGTAAGCAGCGCGCTAAACCTTGAAGATCCGTTGCCATATGCTGCTTCTGTTGTGTTTGAGCAATCATACTGCGAGGTTGATGGCGATAGCGCTTCCCTTGCTGAGCTTTGCTCTCTGGTAAGTGCTTTGTCGGAATATCCTATCAATCAACAAATAGCGGTAACCGGTGCTGTCGACCAATTCGGCCGTGTACAAGCCGTTGGTGGGCTAAACGAGAAAATCGAAGGCTTCTACCATGTGTGTAAACACAATGGGCTAACTGGCGAACAAGGTGTGATCCTTCCAAGATCTAACTTAAGACACCTTGCTCTGAAGCCAGACCTAATTGAAAGCATCAAAAACAAAGAGTTCCATATCTGGTCTGTGTCTAATGTAGATGAAGCGATTCCTCTTATTATGAACGCACCATTTAGGGACGAAGAACAAGAAAGCGTTCTGAGTAAAATCGCGGAACGTATTGAAAACTTTGAAAGACATGAGCACCCTATTGGAATCGTTGGACGCATTAAAAACTGGTTTGTCTAGTACTGATCGGACTTGTTTAGCGTACACCTGTTCACTAATATGCACCTATCAAAAATCGGAGTAATTGATAATGCAAAACAAACGTGATTCTTACACTCGCGAAGATCTTCTAGCATCAAGCCAAGGCGGACTATGGCCAGAAGGTCCTCAACTACCAGCACCGAACATGTTGATGATGGATCGCATCACTAAAATGTCTGAGACTGAAGGTGATTTCGGTAAAGGTTTGATTCTTGCTGAACTGGATATTACTCCTGACCTATGGTTCTTCGACTGTCACTTCCCTGGCGACCCAGTAATGCCTGGTTGTCTAGGCCTTGATGCAATGTGGCAGCTTGTTGGCTTCTACCTTGGTTGGGTTGGCGGCAAAGGCAAAGGCCGTGCTCTAGGTGTTGGTGAAGTTAAATTCACTGGCCAAATCTTACCTACGGCTAAAAAAGTAACTTACGAAATTCACATGAAGCGTGTTGTTAACCGTCGCCTAGTAATGGGCCTTGCAGACGGTCGCGTTCTTGTTGATGGTAAAGAGATCTATGTTGCTAAAGATTTGAAAGTTGGTCTTTTCCAAGACACATCAGCATTCTAGTCTAATAGTTAGATTTTTAATAAAGCAGCCAATGGTTGCTTTATTTTCATTCCAACACATTTAGTTATAGTGCATTAGAATATAACTAAGTAACTCTCATCAATTATATATCCACCAGCGAAACAACTTAAATCACTTTCTAATCAGCCAGCTCTCGGTTTATAAGACCTTGTATGGTTCTCAGAAACTAACAAGGCTCTAGCTGTTATACAACATGGAGCCTTGACCTTTGAATATGTTCGCCCTATCTACTTATAGAGACCTGAATGCTTATCATCTTTGGCATCACGCCAACCGCCTAACCAATACGATTTAGAATCCATTTGGCTGTATGGGCAAGCTTCTTGTGACCTGCCGTTTAAACCAGCTTTGTAACCTTGAGATTGTGCTCGTTCTAGGCGATCACGCTTTTGTCTCTTCATAGTGCAGTCCTCATACGGGTGTTCGTTTACTAACATACAATGATTACAACTTCGTGGAATTTTGTTGACTCCAACTTTAAGAATCGACCACTTTTGCACTTTTCTCAAGGCGAAAAAAAGCCCGAGTTCAGAATTGTGAACTCGGGCTCAAGAGATAAAATTATTTAAATTTTCTACGGAACCCTAACAGGCCAAGCACAGTCAAACCTAACCAACCTAGGCTACCGCCTTGGCGATCAACTTTCTCCGTATCAGCGCTACGAGTTTGAATATCAGCTTTAGTAGCACCGGCAATTGGAATCAGCTTAACAGCTACAACCTCTTCTACCGCGTTAGATGCAGCGCCGCCACAATACGAGTTATGTGACGTTGTATCATATGCTTGTGTTGTTCCACCAACGGTACACTTGATAGCTGTTGCTGAGATCACACCTGCATCATTGATATCAGAAGCATCAATAATTCGGAACTTGTTGTTTTCTCCAGAAGCGTTACCATCATTTGTTAGGTCATCTAACCACCAAGCTTGGCCGTTAAAAACGTCTACACGACGCTCATCTTTCGATGAAGCAACATTATAAGGATAAATAAAACCACGGTGTCTACGCTCACTACCACCTACTTCACGAGTCGTTTCCGCGTCTATTTGGCCGACAAACTCATTGAAGTTGTTGACGGCTTTGGCTTCACCGCTCGAACCACCAAAGAAGATGCCACCAGACAAGTATGTTGCAATAGGAGTAGATGCTGATGCATCAGTTACAACGAAAATCTTATTACCTGCGCTACCATTTTCAGGAACTCGACCATTACGCTTAGAGTTACCAACAACAAACAAGTTGTCGTTAATATCGGTCGCAACAGAGTTACTGTATTTGTAATCGTTAGACGAGTTAGAGTTGACCTTAGCCCCCTCAATTGATTTGGTCGTCCAAATATTCGCGCTGTCAGCTAAGTCCAGAGATTTACTGATGAATACAGATGCATTCATATCTTGCAGATCGCCACTACCATCAACAGTATTGTAGCCTACGCCATAAAACTTAGTACCCGACTCAGTAATTGAACGCATGCTGCCTTGGGCAAAGTAATCACCTTGTTGGGCGTTGCCACCTCTGACCCAATCAATTTCTTCTGTATTAGTTCCATCCCAGATTGCTGCTTTTGAACTAAACGTTGTATCTGAAGTGTCTGTTTTAGGGCCTTTCGTAGATACACTACCTACGTTATAAACAGTACCGTTACTTGCTGTTATAGCTTTCCATGCACGAGTTTCTGAGGTACCTGTAGGCCCAATTGTCGTTGTGAACATCGCATTACTACGGATGTTACCATCAGACTTAACACCTAATGGTTTAGCCTTATCATCTAAATAGTTAATGACCGTATTGCGGTTCTCAAATGTAGCCCCACCCTCAACAAATGCTTTTGCATTTACATAACTTAGGTCGTTTTTTTCCTTGCTCCAGGTATCATTCCAGCGGTTTTCTGCCCAACTTTCACACGTAGAGTATTGCAGCTCAAGTTTACAATAGTTTTCGAAATCATCGCGATCTTGGATGTATTGAAATGGAGCATCCATTGCGAAAGGAACTTCTTCACGATAACTAACAGCTTCAAGAGTATCGCGAGTTTCGCCAGCAAGTTTAAATGTACTATCCGCACAATTAGTTGCATTAGAATCAAAGCAACCTAGAGGTAACTCATCATCAGGTAATGTTGGCAATACTGCGTTGACGTTTACAGCTTTACCAGGCTGAATCGCAACACCAAATATTTCAGATGCACCAGTAATAGAAGGCGTTACTTCAACTACCTTGTAAAGCGCAGCGTTGGCATTAGTTGCAGCCAAAACTAGGGCTGCAACTGTTGTTAATTTAAATTTAGTACAAGTCATTATTACTTCTTAACTTTCCTGTTGTAGTGCCTCGAGCTCTTCCCAGCGCTCAAAAGCAACTTCAAGCTCCTGCTCTACTGCAGATAGCTTATCTAATACTGGTTGTGTCTGCTCTACAGATTTTGAAAAGAAGCTTGGATCGTTGACTTCTTCCTGAAGAGTTTCAATTTGAGTTTCCAATTCTTCTAAACGCATTGGTAGCGCTTCTAGTTCTCGTTGTAGCTTATACGATAACTTCTTAGGTTTAGTTTTAACTGGCGCAGTTTTGGGAGTTTCCTCAACAACTTTTTCAGTCTTTGCTGGCTTTTCAACCTGACGATACTCAAGTGCTTGTGCTCTTTGCTTCTGAGCATCATGGTAACCACCAACAAACTCTTCAACTACACCGTTACCTTCAAATATCCAACTCGTCATTACCGTATTATCAACGAATTGACGATCGTGGCTCACGAGAAGCAACGTACCCTCATAGTTGGCAAGCAAATCTTCTAAAAGTTCCAATGTTTCGATATCTAAATCATTGGTAGGTTCATCGAGAATCAACAAGTTATTCGATTTAAGGAAAATACGAGCTAATAACAATCGGTTTTTCTCGCCACCAGACAGTGCTTTAACAGGGGTACGAGCACGTTTAGGAGAGAACAAGAAATCTTGTAAGTAGCTCAGTGCATGGCGCTCACGCCCGCCTACGGTTACTTCTTGCTTACCATCAGCCAGGTTATCAATCACCGACTTCTCAGGGTCTAGAATTTCACGGTATTGGTCGAAGTAAGCCACTTCCAGTTTAGTACCACAATGCAAACGACCTGAATCAGGTTTAAGTTGATCAAGAAGCAGTTTAAGAACCGTACTCTTGCCACAGCCATTTGGCCCGATAAGTGCGATACGGTCGCCACGCATGATGTTGAAGCTAAAGTCTGTAACGATCTCTTTGCCTTCAAATGCAAAGTTAAGGTTCTCTGCTTCAAATACGATTTTACCTGAACGTGCAGACGTATCGATTTGGATGTTCGCTTTACCCTGTACTTCACGACGATCTTGGCGCTCTTCACGAAGCTTTTTAAGAGCACGAACACGGCCTTCATTACGCGTACGACGCGCTTTGATGCCTTGACGAATCCAAACTTCTTCTTGCGCTAGCTTTTTGTCAAATTCTGCGTTTTGCATCTCTTCAACACGTAGCGCTTCCTCTTTCTCTAGCAAGTAGTTGTCGTAGTCACCAGGGAAAGAACTTAGCTTGCCACGGTCAAGGTCGACAATGCGTGTTGCCATTGATTTAATGAAAGCACGGTCATGCGAGATAAAAATGATTGAACCACGGAAGTCTTTTAGGAAAGCTTCTAACCATTCGATCGTTGCTACGTCTAAGTGGTTGGTAGGCTCATCAAGCAGTAATACGTCAGGGTCACATACAAGCGCACGTGCAAGTGCGGCTTTACGTTGCCAACCACCTGACAGTTCCGTCAGTTTAGTATTTGCTGTTAGTTTAAGTGCAGCAAGAACATTACTTACACGATCTTCAAAACGCCAAGCATTGGCATGATCCAATTTTTCTTGAACGCGAGTAAGGCGATTTAAATTCTTTTCGCTAGGATCTTCTGCAATCACATCAAGTAAGTTGTGGTATTCCTTAAGCAGCTCACCTACCTCAGCTAAACCACCCGAGACGTATTCGTAAACAGAACCTTGTTCATTACGCGGTGGATCTTGCTCTAGACGAGATACAACCACATCTTGTGTGATCTGCATCTTTCCGTCATCCATGATGATGTTGCCAGACAAGATCTTCATCAACGTTGATTTACCTGCACCATTACGGCCAACCAAACACACACGTTCGTTTTCTTGCAGTGCGAAATCCGCACCATCTAATAATGGGTGATCACCAAACGCTAATTGCCCATTATGAATTGTAAGTAATGCCATTCTTCTTTAACCAATCGTTAAGTTCTAACAAGCCAAAAGGCCAGTTAAGCTCTGAGTGTTTAGACAAGTCAGAGCTTTCAAATTTGAGTACCGGAATAGTGACCCCGTAACGGGAGAAGAGCTCATCATCCAATGCGATATCCACCACATTGATCTGATGACTAATATTCAGCTGTTCCGTGAGTTTGAATGCCATCTCACATAGATGGCACCCTTCTGTACTGTAGAGAGTCAGCACTATATGTCCTTATACAATCTCTTAATTACTTATGAGTAATCAACCAGCAGTTATGAATGTGCTTGTTGCGAGAGAAATCCAGAGGCAACGTCTTAGACGAGATATTCTGAGCTTTAAGACCCAGCTCTTCCAGACCTTCCATATCCATCTTGAAATGACGCTTATTGTTAGAGAACACAATCGTGCCTTCTTCTCTTAGAAGACGCTTTAGGTCTTCCATCAATTGGATGTGATCACGCTGAACATCAAAAGATTGATCCATACGCTTAGAGTTTGAGAATGTTGGTGGATCAATAAAGATCAAATCGTAAGATCCTTGCTCTTTCGCCAACCATTGTAAGCAGTCAGCTTGAACAAATTGATGTTGACGACCAACACGGCCGTTCAGTTCCATGTTCTCTTTTGCCCACTCAAGATACGTGTTCGACATATCAACAGTCGTTGTAGAGCGAGCGCCACCGACTGCAGCATGAACAGAAGCACTGCCTGTGTAAGCAAACAGGTTCAAGAAGTCTTTACCACTAGCCATCTCACCAATACGACGGCGAGTAATCTTATGATCTAAGAACAAGCCTGTATCTAAGTAGTCATGAAGGTTAACAATCAGCTTAACGCCGTATTCGTTTACTTCTAGGTTAGAAGAGTCTTGAGCCATCTTCTGGTATTGAGAACGACCTTTCTGCTTCTGACGAACCTTAAGCACGACGTTGTTTGCTTCAACGCCTGTCACTTGAATAGACGCACGGATGATATCGGTTAAGCGACGCTTAGCTTTGTCTTCCGGCACATCTTTAGGTGCTGCGTATTCTTGAATCACAAGGTGACCCGGATATACGTCAATCGCAACATTGTATTCTGGTAAGTCAGCATCGTAGATACGGTAGCAGTCTAATTGCTCTTTCTTAGCCCACTTACCGATTTTGCCGATGTTCTTTTTAAGACGGTTCGCGAAATCAGGAGCAATCAGCTGCTCTTGCTCGCCAGTAGGACGCTCAGACATAGGACGGTCTGAAATTGAGTAGTTCTTCTGGTGACACGGTAACGCACCGTTATTCAGTTTGAACTGTTTGTCTGCACGCATACGCAAGCAGCTAAGTAATTCATCAGAACTTGAGAAGATAGAAGCGTTGCAACCGCCAAACTCAGCCTTCAGTTGAGCACCAAATGCTGTGTAGAGTGCAATCAAGCCCGGTTCTGTACCTAAACGCTCACCGTAAGGCGGGTTAGACACAATCACACCATCAGTAAACTCTGTAGGACGCTTAAGCTTTGCTGCGTCACCTACTTCGAATTCAATCAACTCTTCAACGCCAGCGCGACGTGCATTGTCACGCGCCGTTTTGATCATGCGTTCGTCATTATCGTAACCGAAGAACTTACATTCTACTTTCTTAACGCCACGACGGCCTTGAACGTTAGCTTCAGCTTTAACTTCAGCCCAAAGCTCAGGTTCGAAATCTTCTAGTGATTCAAAACACCATTTCTGACGTTTCACACCAGGTGCCATGTTTGCAGCCATCATCGCCGCTTCAATCACTAACGTGCCTGAACCACACATAGGGTCAAGGAAAGGTTTCGTTGCATCCCAACCACTACGAAGAAGAATCGCTGCAGCAAGAGTTTCACGCAGTGGTGCGCGACCTGATTCTGGACGGTAGCCACGTTGATGAAGGCCACTGCCTACCATATCCACACCAAGTATCGCTTTGTCGCGATGTAGACGAACGTGAATACGAATATCTGGATTTTCTTTGCTAATAGATGGGCGCGGTAAAGACTTCTTCTCGAAGCAATCTACAACGGCATCTTTTACTTTCATCGCACCGTATTGGCTATTACGGATTTCGTTGTTCGTACCATTGAAGTCAACAACGAAACGCTTAGTGCTATGGAATTGATTTACCCAGTTAACCGCAGTGGTCGATAGGTAAAGATCCATGTCATCCATACAAGTGAATTCTGAAAGGACACGTACAAATCGAGAAGCCAAACGGCTCCACAAACAACAACGATAAATTTGCTCATTGGTGGCTTTGAATTTAACACCTGCTTGAACAGGTTTTGCGTTTGTAATCCCTAGTTGGGTTAGTTCTTCAACTAATAAATTCTCAAGGCCATTTGAGGTAACCGCTAGATATTGATTCATAGTGTTCTTTTATTGATAAAAATGAGCTCGATTATACCTGAATTTGTTACCAGAGCATCACACTAAACTCGTCTTTTCATTGAATCTTTCGACTAACTGCTTAGCAAATGGTCAGTCATGAAGCGATCGCTTACCCGCACTCCCTTACAACACAACAACTCTCAATCTCACAGAAATAACACTCATCGATAGGCTCAAATCATTAAGTGCATTTATATTCACCCTTAAGTTGGTATATACCAGATTGAAATTTAGGTTGAAATTTAACAACAAAAGACCCCAAACAGGGAATAAACAGAGGAAACCCGCTATCGATAATGAGAGAATCGGTCGAAATTGAGGTTAAAAAAGATACGTTTTTTACAAATTAAATAAGTGAACAACGTCATTCAAATGAATGAACTACGTCGTATTTATTGAGATAGGCTTTTTTAGGCACAAAAAAATCGGCTATTAAGCCGATTATGGGGAAGGTATTACTAGTTTATTCGTAGCGATGGTTGGTCGAAATAATGCTCTAGTGATGCTCTAGATTAGAGATTAGAGGTTAACCCACCATCGCAATATGCGTTTGATGAAGGATGGCATTTGCATCAGTCATTCTATCGTGCATGACTTTAATCGAGTCTCCAAAGCGTAACCCTTTTGAAGGCGTTAAGAGGAACTCTTCTAAGTCTACAAATGCACATAAGCTCGCACACTCACCTACTTCTAATACAATGAAGTAACCAAGACTATGCTCGTTATTCATTTGTACAATATCCCCTTCTTGAGGATATTCATGGCCAGCGCCTTGTGAGTCGAAGAACCAGCTTTTAGGCTGTACAGGCTTATGGAAACGCTTTGCAGCCACACAATAAAGTGCAAGCTCTGCTTGTCGTGGCTCAGACAGTTCTAAGCCAGAAATTTGTTCTTTGAAGGTTTGGTAGGAAGATGCATCATCAACAGTGAATTCATTATCTTTAAAAGCGCAGTCCACCAGCTTATTGCGGACCAGATTCGTTTTAAAAATCATATCCTCTCCGAGGTTTAGCATCAATGAACATTGCTGCTCATCGTAATACCAACTCCATGTATCGCTAGGTTTAAGCATCATTTCGTCTCACACTGTTGAACCATTCCATTAGGTAAAACGCAAAATTACCTTCAATTACAGTAATTTTACTGTGCGATAGGCAAAAAAAAAGAGGAAATGAATTCCTCTTTCTTATCGCTTTTCTCTACAACTCAGTGAGTTACAGTGTCTCTTTTAGTAAGACGATGCCGGATTGTAGTCTTTGGACTAAGATCGTTTTTGCGAACTATAGATTTTTGACGATGTCGCCTACAAGTCTTGGACCTTTGTAGATGAAACCAGAGTAAACTTGTACAAGCTTCGCGCCTGCCATCATTTTCTCTTTTGCAGCAACGTAAGAGTCAACGCCACCTACCCCGATGATCGGTAGTTGGTCACCCAGCTCTTCGTGAAGTTTGCGAACAACTTCAGTACTGCGAGATTGAACTGGACGCCCGCTTAGGCCACCCGCTTCATCGCAATGCTTCATGCCTTCAACGATACTGCGATCCAATGTCGTGTTAGTTGCGATCACACCATCGATCTTATTTTTGATCAATGATTCGCAAATCTGGCTGATTTCGTCATCACTTAGATCCGGAGCGATCTTAAGAGCAAGCGGGACATATTTGCCATGCTTCGCTTCTAATTCAGATTGCTTGGTTTTTAGTTCAGACAACAGATCATCAAGTGCTTCACCATATTGTAGCGAACGAAGTCCTGGAGTATTTGGTGAAGAGATATTTACCGCAATGTAACCCGCGTATTGGTAAACCTTCTCCATACAGATAATGTAATCTTCTGCGCCCTTTTCAATTGGCGTGTCTTTGTTCTTACCAATATTGATACCTAAGATGCCGTCATAGTTCGACTTCTTAACATTCTCAATTAGGTTATCTACGCCTAGGTTGTTAAAACCCATACGATTGATAATACCTTCGGCTTCAACAAGACGGAACAAACGTGGTTTATCATTACCTGCTTGTGGACGAGGAGTAACAGTCCCTACTTCTACAAAACCAAAACCCATTGCGCCAAATGCATCAATACATTCGCCGTTTTTGTCTAGGCCGGCAGCAAGGCCAACTGGGTTTTTAAAAGTAAGACCCATGCACTCTACAGGTCGGTGAGGTAATTGTTGGCGATACAAAAGATCAATAGGTGTGCCAGTGAAGCGTTTGAAATTTTGAATTGCAAGATCATGAGCCTTTTCGGCATCAAGTTGGAAAAAGCCAGTTCTGGCTAGACGGTAAAGCATTGTGCCTCCGATAGAAAAAAGCGCCGTGTAAACGGGGCGATATTATTTACTTATTTACCCAACTATTCAATCTATTACTGTCTGTAAGGGTAAGATAATCGAGTTTGCTAACGAATGAGGTTTATTATTAAGCAAACGTTACCGTATCCTCCGGCGAATAGTCCATTTGACTATCATTCGTGTAACGAGCATAGATTAACTCGACCTGGGATAAGCTAACTTGACCAAGCATAAGTGACTCAATGAAATAATCGGACACGTCATTCACTATTCAGCCAAATAGCACTGTTCTGTCAAATAACACTTTTCTGCCAAATAACACTGTTCGGCCAAACGAAAAAGGCAGACCTAATGGCCTGCCCTTGTTTATTTTCGTTTTTATCTAATCGCTAGTCTGTCGACATGCAGTTTAGATTCAATAGCATCAATTCACGTAGTGCTACTGAGAACTTAGCAAACTCATGAACCGAACCTACTTTGAATTCGTTCAAGATGCTTTCCCAACGATGTAGAGAAACCGAATTGCTTTCCATCCAATCATCAAGCGCTTTAATCACATCAATATCTGAAGCACAACCGCAGTTAAGTACTTGGCCAGTTAGCTGACGTTGCTGCCAATCCAGATCTTCTCTGAATGCTGCACGTGCCAGCGCTTGCCAGTTGTTGTCTACTGCTTGGCCATTGATTTGCTTCAAGAACCAGTGCAAAGACAAGCGATCACCAAGATTGAAGTAAAGCTTAGACGCTTGTTGTACTGTTTTACCTGTTTCACGCGCCACTGTGGATATATCCAGTGCTGAGTACAAGCTAGACAAACGCGCGACTGAATTAGCCAACTCAGCGTTTACACCTTGGTCAATCCATAGCTGTGCCATTGCGTTATGCTCTTCTACTTCAGAAGCCACTAGGTTTTCATCCAGTTTCTCTGTGATAGTAAGAACATCACCTTGGTAAAGTTCAATCAGTGCTTTCACCGACTGTTTACCGGTACGGTTTCTTAACAACCAACGAGCCAAGCGACGAAGTGTACGGCGAACATGGTAGATCAATTCATATTGAGCTTCAGAACTTGAAACATTGTCCAGTTCACGGATGCTCTTCAGAACTTTGCCAAGACCGTAGATTTCACGTGATGCCGCGTAAGCATTGGCAATATCAACGATATTTGCGCCCGTCTCTTCTTGCAGACGAGTGACGAAGTTACAACCCATCTCGTTAACCATTTGGTTAGCCAGTGCCGTCGCAATGATTTCAGAACGTAGTGGATGATTATCCATGTGCTGAGAGTAGTTACGACGTAACGCTGTTGGGAAGTATTGCATAAGCTGTTGAGCATGGAATTCATCATTAGCGATATCATCACTAACAAGATCTTCTTTAAGCACCATTTTTCCGTAAGCGACAAGTACAGAAAGCTCTGGTCTTGTTAGGCCTTGGCCCTGCTTTTCACGCTCAAGCAGTGTTTCGTCATCTGGGATGTATTCCAAACCACGATCCAAGTACCCTGCTTTTTCCATTGTATGAATAAAGCGGATTTGCTCTTTGACTAAGCCAACACCTTGATGCTCAGTAACCGAAATAGACTCAGCTTGGCAATATGCGTCGTCTAATACGATTTCGCCCACTTCATCTTCCATCGATTCAAGCACTTGGTTACGTTGCTTAACGGTTAGATCACCATTAGACACCAAACCATTCAAGAAGATCTTAATGTTTACTTCATTATCTGAGCAGTCAACACCGCCAACGTTATCAACGAAGTCAGTATTAACGCGGCCACCCGTAAGCGCGTATTCAATACGACCCAATTGAGTCATACCCAAGTTACCGCCTTCACCAACAACCTTAGCTTTCAGGTCACGGCCATCAATACGAAGCACGTCATTTGCACGGTCACCCACATCAGTATGAGTCTCGTTTGAAGACTTAACGTATGTACCGATACCGCCATTCCAAAGAAGATCAACCTGCATAGACAAGATCGCTTTGATCAAGTCATTCGGTGCCATTGATGCTTTCTTGGTACCCAGCATTTTCTGAATTTCAGGCGTCAAAGGAATCGACTTCGCTCGACGAGAGAAGATGCCACCACCTTGAGAGATAAGGTCTTTGTTGTAATCTTCCCAGCTTGATCGAGGTAGATTAAACAAGCGCTCACGCTCTACCCAGCTTGATGCTGATTCTGGATTCGGGTCGATGAAGATATGCATGTGGTTAAACGCAGCTTGCATACGAATATGCTTAGACAACAGCATGCCGTTACCAAACACATCGCCCGCCATATCACCTACACCGATAGCAGTGAAATCCGTTGTTTGACAGTTGATGCCCATTTCACGGAAGTGACGTTTAACAGATTCCCAACCACCTTTCGCCGTGATACCCATCGCTTTATGGTCGTAACCGTTAGAACCACCAGAGGCAAATGCATCGCCTAACCAGAAGTTGTATTCATCAGATACTGAGTTTGCTAGATCTGAGAACGTTGCTGTACCTTTATCGGCAGCAACAACCAAGTACGGATCATCTTCATCGTGACGAACAACACTCTTCGGTGGGATAACCTCGCCTTCAATAATATTGTCTGATACGTCTAGTAGCGCACGGATGAAGCGTTTGTAACAACGTTGACCTTCAGCAAAAATTTCATCACGGCCAGACATCATGTGCTGACGCTTACAAACGAAACCACCTTTTGCACCAACCGGTACAATTACTGTGTTCTTAACTTGTTGTGCTTTAACTAGGCCTAGAATCTCAGTACGGAAATCCTCTTGACGATCTGACCAACGTAAACCACCACGAGCGACTTTACCGCCACGTAGATGCACACCTTCAATATCAGGTGCGTAAACGAAGATCTCAAACGCAGGAACCGGCGCTGGGATATCTGGAATCTCGCTTGGTCTCATTTTCAGAGCCAACCAAGGTTTAGATTGTTTGTTGTCGTCTAACTGATAGTAGTTAGTACGAAGCGTTGCTGTGATCATTTCCATGTAGCGACGAATGATACGATCATCATCCAAGCTTTCTACATGATCCAGCTGTTCAGTGATCTTCTTAATAAGATCTTGTTGGCCTTTCGCGCTGCCCTTCAATTTAGGATCAAAACGCTTGCCGAATAAGCTCACTAGCCCTTTTGCTAGATCTGGATAATGAGACAATGTGTCTTCGATGTATTGTTGACTGAATGGGAAACCAACTTGGCGCATGTAACGAGCATATGCACGTAAGATTGAGATTTCACGGCCAGAAAGACCCGCACCCAACACCAAGCGATTGAAACCATCGCTGTCTAACTCACCCGCCCAAATCGCAGCAAAAGCTTGTTGGAATAGATCGCGAGCTTCACGAAGATCAATCGTCTTGTCACTCTTATGCAGCATTGAGAAATCAAGGATCCAATAAGTCACCCCATTGGTCTTGCGCACTTCATAAGGTGATTCACCAATAACGCGCAGGCCAAAGTTTTCAAGCATTGGCATAACATCAGACAAGTGAATCGGCTCATCACTGTGGTAGAACAATTTCAAACGAACAGCTTTAGAGTCTGCCGCCTCTTCTTGAGGTCGGTAGAAAAGCATGCCCAGTTTGTTGTCTTCACTTAGTGCTTCTAGACGCTCGATATCCGCAACAGCAGAACCAGGCATCATGTCTTCTTTGTACGAACGTGGGAATGCACGCATGTACTCTTTCGATAACGGAAGACCTTTGCTCTCACCGAAGTTAGCAACGATTGATTCAGACAGGCGGTCATCCCACGTAGACGATACTTCCATTAAATTTTGCTCAATTGTTTTCACGTCCACATCCATGTTGTTGTTATCAACACGAACAATATAGTGCGTTCTTGCCAGTGGGCTTTCAGAGAAGTACGTCGTGAATTCAACTTCTTCTTCGCAGCCAAAGTATTGCTTCAAGATGCGCTGGGTTTGACGACGAAGCTCGGTGTTGTAACGATCTTTTGTTACGTAAACCATACAGCTGAAGAAACGGCCAAACGGGTCTTTGCGAACGAACAAACGCAGAAGATCGCGATCCTGCATTTGTACAACGCCCGTACCCACTTCAAGTAGCTCTTCTTCTCGAGCTTGAAGCAGTTCATCACGCGGATAGTTTTCTAGAATATTGTGCAGTGCTTTATAAGAGTATGAACCCTTGCGGTAACCACTTGCATCTAAGATACGCTCAACTTTCTCGCGAACTAGAGGAATGGTTTCAACGGTTTGGTTATAAACGGCAGAAGTGTAAAGACCCGTAAAGCGGTGCTCACCAATGACCTTGCCGTTTTTATCAAACTTTTTGATACCGATGTAATCATTGTAAGCTGGGCGGTGAATACGTGAAGCCGTGTTGCCCTTGGTTACGATCAATACATACGGCTTTTTCGCTTCTAAGCGTGCCGAGTCTGAAAACTCAGACAGCTTAACGTTGCGTACACGATCTGAATTTGCGAACAAACCAAGGCCTTGCTCCTTGGTAGGTTGTAGTTCCGTGTCGCCATTTACAGAAACAAGGTCATATTCCTTGTAGCCCATAAACGTAAAGTTGTGCTCGCCTAACCAACGAAGGAAAGCCAGAGTTTCATCAAAGCGCTGGCCATCGACTGGAATCGTCTCTTTTTGCTGTTCAACTTGATTGGTGACTTCTTCAAGTCGTTCTACCATTTGTAGCCAGTCATTAACCACAAGACCAGTATCGGTAAAGATATCCAGTAGTTCCGTTTTGAGCGCGGTCATTTCAGCTTTGCTGCTAAGACGGTCAACCTCAATATGGAAAAGCGATTGGAAAGCACCTTCATTGTTGCTTACACCAACAACACTTCCCTTATCAGAACGTGAGATTTGTGTTGGGTTGTGAAGCATAAGGTGAGAAGAGAGGTCGAGGCGAGTTAATGCCATTTTTACAGAATCAACGAGGAATGGGCTATCTGGTACCACTATCTCAACGATAGTGTGAGTAGATTGCCAGCCTTGGCGACTTACTGTCGGGTTAAAAACACGGACAGAAATTTCGTCGGCTTTCTTTTCATTGATGTGATGCCATAAGCTAACTACAGCACCGTATAAATCGGATTCGTTTCTCTGAGTTAGGTCGTCGTGAGAAACGTTACTAAACAAGTGTTGAGCAAGTTGAGTTACGAGAGGTCGATGAGCAAGGTCAAGTTTGTCTTGAATCAGTTTGTACACTTTTTCAAGTAAAACTGGAACCACAGTTTCACGTGCGGTCATAGTCACACTCCACAATTAGAATTATATTTTATTATTAGGGGCTTACTTAAGCTGGTGTTTGAATTGAGCCGTTGAGCTCTTTCCTACTAACGAGTTAAGCAAAGGTAATGCATTCATTTATTGTAAAAGCATTATTGAGAAATAGTTAATTGTTTTGGAGGTGGTAAGAGGTGAAATGTTTGATTATGTGATTAAGATTCCTTTTAACTCACTAGGCACGCCAAGGTTTACAGAGCTTCCAACTTAATAAACTTATTTTTTTGGTCAGTTGTCAGTCTAAACTGCCCTCTAACCCCTATTTGTGTAAGAAAAGGTCTGAACCGAGTTGCAGGTAACTGTAGGCGTAATCCAGTGGTCGTTATCACTTGGACTTTACTTGCCGCACCAGAATAGCTGGCCAAAAACTGCTGATATGAGATGTTAAGTTGGAAAATATAGCGATTCATACGATACCTGTATAAATATACAGTGCCGGTGTTTTTTGGCACTTTTCGATGTCTGACGGTGAAACTGAGCTTGAAACTGCTCTAGCTTATCGAAAATTCGATAAACCAGAAACAAAAAATCAGTGGTAGATATTCTCTACCACTGATGACCTTTCGTTGTAGCAAACAATTTATTAGTAAACCGCTTATTAGCAATCAGTTACCCGAATGAGCGCGAACTTAAGCCTCTAGTGCTTTCGTCACTTTCTCGAACAAGTCTTTTGCTAGGTTGTCCATGTTCTTTAACGTCTCTAGTTCTTTTTTGATAAGAGCTTGGCGGGCATCGTCGTACTTACGGAACTTAAGCAGCGGGTCAATCAAGCGCGAAGCCACTTGCGGGTTGCTGCTGTTCAGCTCACGTAGGATCTCGCCAGCAAACGCATAACCTTGACCTGACTTGTCATGGAATTGAACCGGGTTCATGTTTAAGAACGAACCAACCAAGTTGCGAGTACGGTTCGGGTTCTTCAAACTGAACGCTTGGTGTGACATAGACGCCTTGATCACCTCAAGTGCGTTTGAACTTGGGTTCGTTCCTTGAAGAGCAAACCATTTGTCCATGACGAGACCATCGTGTTTCCACTTGTCGCTGTAATCCGCCATTAAAGTTTCACGACATGGGAGTTGTGCACTGTTCGCCGCGCCCATTGCTGCCATTGTGTCTGTCATGTTGTTTGCTTGCTGGTACATAGCGACAACCAAGTCATTACCCTTTTCAGTATGAGCCAAGTAACTTAGACAAACTTTACGCAGAGTTCGCTTACCAATTGAATCATGGTCAATCGTGTATTCTGTTAATGCGTGACTGTGGTAAACCGCAGCAAGTTCATCTTCGAGCTCTTTCGCTAGCGTCACTTTCATCGCTTTCAATACAGATGCAACAGCATCGATATCGACACGCTCATACCAACCAGACACTTCATTATGACTTGGTAGAGAAAGCATCTCTGCAATAAACGCTGGCTCTAAAGAATCACTAAGCAGTACGCCACGGAATGCATCAACAACAGAAGCTGAAAGTTCAAACTCTTGACCTTGTTGAACCTTCTCAACGTTACTGCGGATGTACTTAGCCAATAGCATTTGACCCGCATCCCAACGAGAGAACTCATTACGAGCATTCACCATCAGGAAGATCAGCTCTTCATCTGAATAATCGTATTCCAATTTCACTGGCGCAGAGAATTCACGAAGTAGCGATGGGATCGGTTGATCTGAAACGTTTTCAAACACAAACGTTTGTTCCGCTTCTTTCACATCTAATACATTGTGAACTGGCTGACCGTTACATTGTAACTCAATCACATCACCCGACGCTGTGTATAGCTCGATATCTAGTGGAATATGCAGAGCTTGCTTTTCGGTTTGCTCATGAGTTGGCGCTGTTACTTGGCGAGTCGTTAACGTGTACTCTTTTTTCTCTGCATCGTAGTGGCTTTTAACAGACAGCGTCGGCGTACCAGACTGGCTGTACCATAAACGGAACTGAGACAGATCAACGCCCGACGCATCTTCCATTGCCGCGACGAAGTCTTCACACGTTGCCGCCGTGCCATCGTGACGTTCAAAGTACAGCTTCATGCCTTTTTGGAAACCTTCCTCACCCAACAATGTGTGGATCATTCGGATCACTTCACTGCCCTTTTCGTACACCGTCAATGTGTAGAAGTTGTTCATTTCTATCACTTTTTCTGGGCGAATTGGGTGAGACATTGGGCTCGCATCTTCAGCGAATTGTGGCCCACGAATAATACGAACATTGTTGATACGGTTTACTGCGCGAGAACCAAGATCAGATGAAAACTCTTGGTCACGAAAAACCGTTAAACCTTCTTTCAAGCTTAGTTGGAACCAATCGCGACACGTCACTCGGTTACCGGTCCAGTTATGGAAGTATTCGTGACCAATAACCGCTTCGATACCTAGGTAATCGGTATCAGTTGCTGTTTGGTCATTTGCTAAAACGAACTTAGAGTTGAATACGTTCAGGCCTTTGTTTTCCATCGCACCCATATTGAAGAAATCAACGGCTACGATCATGTAGATGTCTAAGTCATACTCAAGATTGAAACGCTCTTCGTCCCACTTCATTGAGTTAATCAAAGAAACCATCGCGTGGTTTGCGCGGTCTAGGTTGCCTTTGTCGACAAAGATTTCGAGGTCAACATTACGACCAGATTGTGTTGTGTATGCGTCACGAAGTACATCGAAGTCACCTGCAACTAAAGCAAACAGGTAAGCAGGTTTTGGATGTGGGTCTTGCCATTTCACCCAGTGACGACCGTTTTCAGCTTCGCCTTCATCTACACGGTTACCATTACTTAATAAGAATGGGTTTTCAGCTTTGTCTGCGATGACTGTTGTCGTGAATTTCGCCAACACATCTGGGCGATCCATATAATAAGTAATACGACGGAAACCTTCAGCTTCACATTGAGTACAGAATGCACCACCTGATTTGTACAGGCCTTCAAGCGCGCTGTTCCCTTCAGGGTCGACTTCAGTCACGATCGTTAGCGTAAATTCTTTCGGAAGGTCATTCAGAGTAAGTAGAGTTTCAGACTGCTCATACTGCGTCCACTCCGTGCCTTCTACCAAAACAGACACCAACTTCAAGCCTTCACCATCAAGTACTAATGTCGAGCTTTCTTTCTCCTGCTTAACACTAGAAACAGCGGTAATGATGGATGCCGAATCGTACAAATCGAAAGTAAGATCGATTTCAGAAATAGTGTGAGATGGTGATTGATAATCTTTACGATATTTGGCTTGAGGTGTATGTGCCATGACGGGTTCCTTTTGATCGTTATACGTAATTATATTTTAACTGTATATATCTAAAGGTTGAGCGCCAAGAACACAAGAGGATTATTGAAAAAAGGAGGCATTGTAGGAAAATGCCTCCATGTTTTGCTATTTTATCAATCAAATCAGACAGGAACGGCTAAGAAATGAACTGTGAACCATATTATCAACGAGCCCGACTTTACGGCGAGATATAGTGCTTAACGAATGCGATTGAGCACCGCAAACATGTCTCCTTCTTCACCTTGAAGCGTCAACACATCACTGTTCAATGTGTAACGAGTACCGTGTTCGCCATTTTCATACAGCAATACTAATTGGTCGCCTTCGGTGTAATACACTCCGCGACGAATGACTTCTCCCCCTTCTTCATCGGACACTCGGAACATGAAGATAAAGTCAGGCTGAAGCACTAAGTCCATTTTTTGAATGTTACTGGCACGCAAATCGCTTCCGGACAGTTCGGCACTTGACCATATTCCTGCCAGGGCGTTGGGCAAGGCTTTGGTGAACATAACACCGTTAAGATTCAACATATTGTGATTACTGCTGTAAGCGTAAACCTGAGGCTCAGAAGTATTTAATCCCAAAATAATCGTGTCTTCATTAGCGTTATACAAACCTTCCCAATGGTCGACACTGTAGTCTTTCTTCTGAATATCAATGGAGAAAGAGTAGTTTGAGTCGAGAGTCAGCTTAATTGCTCTAAAATTTTCAGTGCCTTGTTCAGGATCTGGGTTCATCAAATACCAATCACCAAGCAACAGAGGAAGGTCAAAATGAGATAGATTACTATCACTTTTTGATTGTTGATCGCTCGAAGCGACCTCACTTCCAAAAGCAACAAAACTTAAACAAGATAAAAATAGTAGAATCCATTTCATACGCACCCCCTCGTTTTCTTTAAGCTTAGGCACGTAATGATTAGAAAGCGAAAAAATATGATCCAAGTCACTAAATTTTAAGTGCAAAGTAACTTAAATGTCATTGTTCGACGCAAAATAGAGCTAAATGACCCTGAGTATTGAATGTTCTTTGCGACAATCTCAACGGTTACAATCAGGTATTCCTGTCAAATCATAGACACAAAAAAAGCGAGCCTAGGCTCGCTTTTTAAATTGTGCATCTTTAAACAATCACCTTTTAACAGGTATTTGCTCTATTTCTTGATCATATCCAGCATGATAGCAACAGACTCATCAAGATAAGCATCCGGGGCTTCATAGTCTTTAGGAATATCATCTAACGTTTTAAATGCCTCTAATTTAGCGGCTTTTTGACGTTGGTTGATACGATCTAGACGAAGCGTATCCGCATCATCGCTCTCTTGCTGACGTACCTTTTCATTCAAAGAAAGGTCGTTATCGTCTTTATCTGCCTTATATTTTTCAATATCTTGCGCGATAAAGCCGAATTCCATGTCAGTAGCGATACGAGCTTGGTGTTGAGCTGTTAAAGCAGCAATTTGCTCATCATTACGCTGTAACACTGAGTAGTTTGCTTTATCAATGCTGTCCCAAGGCAGAGCATTATCTTCAACACTTTCACCAGTATCAGCAGGATCAATTGGCGTTGGGTAAGCAATATCAGGTACTACACCTTTGTTTTGCGTACTGCCACCATTGATTCGATAGAATTTCTGGATTGTGTATTGAACGTAGCCCAACTCTTTATCGAATAAATCATAGATATGATTCAAAGAGCGATGTTGTTGCACCGTTCCTTTACCAAAAGAGTTTTCGCCAAGAACGATTGCACGACCGTAATCTTGCATCGCTGCCGCAAAGATCTCAGAGGCTGAAGCACTGTAGCGATTGACCAATACCGTTAGTGGACCTTGGTAACTAATTTCGCCATCAGTATCACTGTTAACTTTGACACGACCGTAGCTATCACGCACCTGAACAACGGGTCCCTCTTTGATAAACAAACCAGAGAGTTCAGTTGCTTCAGTGAGTGCACCACCACCGTTGTTTCTCAGATCAACAATAATGCCTTCAACACCTTGCCCTTTAAGCTCAGTGATCAGTTTGTCTGTATCTTTAGAAAGACCAACATAGAAGCTTGGTACTTCGAGTACACCAATCTTCTTGCCATCTTTCTCGATAACTTCTGATTTAACAGCGCGGTCTTCTAAACGAATCTTATCGCGTACAATTGTGACAACGTGACTTTTTGCATCTTTACCATCTGGCAAGATCTGTAGCTTAACTTTGGTCCCTTTCGGTCCTTTAATTAATTGCACTACATCGTCTAAACGCCAGCCGATAACATCAACAATCTCTTCGCCATCTTGACCGACACCAACAATACGATCGCCGTCGCTCAATTGTTTGCTATTTGACGCAGGGCCACCAGCAACGAGAGATCGAATAACGGTGTAGTCGTCAGTCATCTGAAGTACAGCACCAATACCTTCTAGAGATAGATTCATCTCTGATTGGAATTGCTCTGCATTTCTTGGAGAAAGGTAGCTGGTGTGAGGATCAACTTCACGCGCAAATGCGTTCATGTAGATTTGGAAAGCATCTTCATTATGCGATTGCGTGATACGCTTCATCGCATTGTTGTAACGCTTTTCCAAAACTTCTTGAATCTCTGGCCATTCTTTACCAGTAAGTTTTAGGTTCAACGCATCGTATTTAACACGCTTCCTCCAAAGCTCATTCACTTCGGCGATATCTTTCGGCCATTCCGCTTCATTGCGATTGAGCTCAATACTTTCATCGGTATCAAACTTAATCTCAGTGTCTAGCAAAGACAGCGCATACTGAAAACGTTCAAAACGCTTCTGCATAGAAAGATTATAAACATCGAAAGCAATCTGGTTATTACCCGCTTTCAGCTGATCATCAATTTGAACAGATGATGAGGAGAAAGAGTCAATATCAGCTTGAGTGAAGATATTACGATTATAATCCAGCATCTCTAAATAACGATTAAAGATAGCTTGAGAGAAATCATCGTTGAGATTGAAGTGTTTATAGTGAGAACGAGTAAATCGAGAAGTAACACGTTTACTAGCAGTTTCGTGTTGGGCCTCAGGAACGAGTAAAGGTAAATCGTCCTGATCTAATTTGGCTTCAAGAGCCTGAGCTGAAGCTGCTAGACAAAAGCTAGCAGCAATCAGTGTCAATTTTGAACGGCATTTCATGCGTAGGAGTATCTCCTTTAAGCGCGCAAGTGCTCCGCTTTAACAACCATTTGTAGGCCGTTTGCTAACTGAACACGCACATCTTCCTTATTGATTTCAACAATGGTCGCAGCCATGTTTCCTGTACCCATGTTCACATTTACTTCTTTGCCAGCGATAAATTCGTCAGCGTTCAAAGCGCGTGTTTCTACAGGCTTTTCTACTTTCGGTGCTTTAGGCGCTTGACGACGAGGCTGTTGAGCTTTCTTCGCCTTAGCTTTCGCTTTGCCTTCTTCACGAGCTTTCTGTGCTTGTTCTTTACGACGAGCCTGAACTTTCGCTTTGCTTTCTGCAAGTGTAGCTTTAGCGTGCTCAACGTGCTCTTCTTCTAACGTGCCACACGTGTTGCCGTCTAGGTCAACACGATCTGCGCCAGCTTTTACGCCGTGCAGGTAACGCCATGATGATGTGTACTGTCTTAACGCTGCACGAAGCTGAGTCTTACTTACTTTTTCGTCTTCATTTAGACGTTCAGCAAGATCTTGAAAAATACCAATTTTAAGTGGTTTTGCTTCACCTTCTAGAGTAAAGCATTTAGGGAAACATTCAGCAATATATGCGATAACTTCTTTGCTGTTTTTTAACTTTTCAGTGTTTTCCATGTGGGTTCCTGGTTTTTGCGGTTTTCCGCGAGCATTAAGAAAATATTTTTACGTATTATAGAGAGATGCTTGGGAAAAACCACAGTAAGAGAATAATTTATGCCTTGTTCGCGTGCGAATTAAGCACCTTTTCCACTTCAGCCATAAAAAATGTCAATCCGTCTTCATCAATTTGAGAAAAACGACCAATATTTGGACTATCGATATCAAGAACACCCACAACTTTGCCATCGATAGAGAATGGAATAACGATTTCTGAGTTACTTGCAGCGTCACAAGCGATGTGACCTTCGAACTCATGCACATCATGAATACGCTGAACTGTATTTGTCGCAACCGCAGTTCCACACACACCACGCCCTACCGGAATTCGAACACAAGCAGGTTGACCTTGGAATGGGCCCAGTACTAGTTCGTCTTTTTCCTTAGCTAAATCTTGCTTGATTAAATAGAAACCTGCCCAATTCAGTTCATCCAATTCCATGAATAATAATGAACTAATGTTTGCAAGATTTGCAATTAGATCGGTTTCAGATTCAATTAATGCAACGGCTTGTTTGGTTAAGCGTTGGTAATGTTCTATTTTCATATTAACTTCCAATTAAATTGAGACTTCCATTATCAAGAGAACGCAGTAAAATGCGGCCATCAAACTAAATAGGACTTATTCTCATTACAATGAACAATTCAGAAGACACTATTAGCCGTTCTTGGTTGATAACTCAAGTAAAAAAACACAAGTCCAAATTACTGTTTGCTAACTTTGTTGCCGTTATTGCAACCCTGATTAGCGTCCCTATCCCTCTGCTTATGCCACTCATGGTCGATGAAGTTTTGCTTGATAAGCCAGCTTCAGGGTTAGAGATGATGAATCATCTACTTCCAGTCTCATTGCAAACGCCGACTGGTTATATTGCGCTTACTCTCTTGTTGGTTATCTTAATGCGCTCGGCCAGCCAAGCGCTGAATATTCTACAAGGTCGCCAATTTACTTTGGTTTCCAAAACGATCACCTACCAGATGCGTAGCAAGATGATCGATAAACTTGGTCGTATTAGCATCCGACAATATGAGACCAAGGGCAGCGGCGGTATTAATGCTCACCTAATTACAGACATAGAGACCATTGATAAGTTCATTGGCTCGACCCTTTCTAAATTTATCATCAGTTTCTTAACGGTATTCGGAACCGCTATCGTCCTACTATGGTTAGAGTGGCGACTTGGGCTATTTATCTTACTGGTCAATCCTGTTGTTATTTATTTTTCTCGTAAACTCGGCAGCCGAGTTAAACACCTCAAAAAATATGAGAACCAGTCTTTTGAGCGTTTTCAGAATCGCTTAGTGGAAACCTTAGATGGCATCTATCAACTCCGAGCCGCTAACAAGGAGCGTATCTTTCTTGATGAACTTAAAGTTCAAGCAAACCAAGTAAGAATCGATGCTGATAAATACGCTTGGCAATCGGAAGCTGCCGGCCGTGTTTCGTTTCTACTGTTCTTATTAGGTTTCGAACTGTTCCGAGCCGTAGCCATGCTAATGGTGTTGTTCAGTGACTTGACGATAGGTCAGATTTTTGCGGTATTCGGCTATTTATGGTTCATGTTAGGCCCTGTCCAAGAATTGTTAGGGATTCAATTCTCTTGGTATAGCGCGAAAGCAGCGCTGCAACGCATTAACGACCTGCTGCAACTAGAAGAAGAACATCGCCCTGTTAGCAAGGTAAACCCTTTTGATGACCATAAAGAAGTGACAGTCGACATTGAAGACGTTACATTCTCTTACACATTAGAAAACACTGTTTTAAACAGGCTGTCGCTACACATTCCAGCAGGAAAAAAAGTCGCCCTAGTGGGTGCTAGCGGTGGTGGTAAATCAACGTTGATCCAGTTGTTAATTGGGGTTTATCAAGCCGACTCTGGTTGTATACGCTTTAATGGTGAAACAACGGACGACATCAGCTTTGACATAATACGCAGTCAAATTGCCGTTGTTTTACAACAACCTATACTCTTTAACGATACATTAAGGCATAATCTGACCCTTGGTGCTGAATACGATGAAATGTCGTTGTGGCGGGCGCTTGAAGTCTCTCAAATGCAAGATGTGATCAAACAGCTGAGTAATGGCTTGGATACGCAAATTGGTAGGAATGGCGTTCGACTGTCTGGCGGTCAACGACAACGCTTAGCGATCGCCCGCATGGTGCTGAGTAATCCTAAGTTTGTTATTCTTGACGAAGCAACATCTGCACTGGATACAGCAACAGAGTCAGCACTGCATAAAGCACTAAGCGAGTTTTTGAAAGATCGCACAACTTTGATAGTGGCTCATCGATTATCAGCGGTGAAACAGGCCGATCTAATCTATGTTTTAGAAGATGGGCAAGTCACACAGACGGGAACGCATGGTGAATTGGTTGAACAACAAGGACTATATCAAACACTCTATGGCAGTGTGCAGTCGCACGCCTGATGTTTATTGTTCTAGGGACTTAAATCAGTGTAGTTCTAGGCATTTAAATCAGCTTAAAAGTCTGATTAGTGTTTCAACTTGGGAGGTCGCGTGACCTCCCCATCCGAAACCAACTCTTTATCGACTCAGCACCAGTTGTCAACTGAGTCTCCGTTGACAACTAAGTCTCCGTTAGCAACTAAGTCTCCGTTAAGAACCGAGCACCAGTGCGACAGCAGCTCTGTACGTCTGTGTCAAGGCTGCGAACTCCCTGTTGATAAAATGGATATCCCTCTGGGGAAATCCGCATATTGTCCAAGGTGTGGCACCCAGCTTTACCGAGGCGGTACACCTAGCCTGTCTGGAAACCTAGCAATCGCGATTACCTGCTTATTGCTATTTATCCCCTCACACTTTTTTGAATTTATCAGTATTCGTCTGATTGGCGTCATGATACCTGCGACGTTACCATCAGGTGTCTTTACTTTAATGGGTGAAGGCTTCCCTCTACTAGGCCTACTCATCCTATTCTGTAGTTCGATCGCCCCGTTACTCGTTTGTACCTCTGTACTCGTCACTCATGCAGCACTGCGCTTTAAGATTTTCACGCCATTTAGGTATGCGTTATCCATCATCCAGACATTAAAGCATTGGATGATGTTGGATGTATTTCTGGTAAGTTTGGCTGTCTCATGCTTCAAACTGCAGGATTACTCCGATATTTTTGTCGGCCCTGGTTTAGTTGGATTGATTTTACTGCAGCTTTTCAGTGTATTACTGGTAAGCCGTATCAGTGTGCGTCGCTATTGGGAAGCTTGGGCTCAAGAGTCTGATTACTCTTTTGTAGAAAGTAAGAACGTACACTGCCACAACTGCCATCTTTCTCAACCTGAAGGTCATACTTGCGTACGTTGTCACCATGACTTATATCACCGTAAGCCCTACTCTATACAGAAGACATGGGCTCTATTGTTTGCTGCGTCAGTGGCTATCGTACCAGCCAACGTTATTCCTATTTCTATCCTTATTACAAACGGACAAAGGTTAGAAGACACGATAATTTCTGGTGTCGCTTCGCTAATCAATAGCGACATGTATGGCATCGCAGCGATCATTTTTATTGCCAGTATCGTCGTGCCTGTTGCGAAAATACTTGGCCTAACGTACATCTTAATTTGTATCAAGATGAAGCGCGCGGTTTACCACAGGCAGCGCATGACCATCTATTTCATTGTGAAGTGGGTGGGAAAATGGTCGGTGATGGATCTGTTCGTTATTTCGATCATGATGACCTTGGTCGACCGTGGACAGATTTTAAACTTTACACCAGGTTATGGTGCAGTCGCTTTTGGTGTCGTTGTTGTTCTCACGATGCTGGCAGCGGAAAGCTTAGATCCTAGGCTAATTTGGGATAACTACACCTCTAAAGATGAGTCAGTGAATGAACAACGATAACCAATCACAAACGTCATATTCACCAGAAGTAAGGAAAAACAAAGGCATATCACCTTTGTGGATTCTGCCGATATTAACCGTCGCCTTAGCCGGTTGGTTGGTCATGAAATCGATACACGATGCAGGGCAACGTGTGCAGATATACTTCTCAGATGCCGCAGGTTTAGTCGCAGGTCGAACAACGATTCGTTACCAAGGCTTAGAGGTGGGTATGGTACGCGACATCACCTTGTCCAAAGATTTATCGAGTATCTATGTCGATGCTGACATCTACCCAGAAGCGAAAAAGTTACTTTCAAAGGGCACACGTTTCTGGCTCGTAAAACCAACGGCGAGTTTGTCTGGCATCTCAGGGTTAGACGCGCTTGTTTCGGGTAACTACATTGCTATTCATCCTAGCGAAACCAAAGAAGAACCAGAAACCGTTTTCCAAGCTCTAGAATCGTCCCCTTCTGATTTATTGGCCTCTGAAGGTCTAAATATCTCACTGACGACCAAAGATCTGGGCGGTGTGTCTGTTGGCTCTCAAATCGTTTATCGTAAAATTCCAATTGGTGAGGTTTACAACTACCAGTTAAACGACAACGCGAAGTCCGTTACGATCCAAGCGTCGATTAAAGATGAATACAGCCATATCATTACCGACCAAAGCCGTTTTTGGAATGTCAGTGGTTTAGGTGCCAGTATCGGATTTTCTGGTGTTGATGTTCGTTTAGAGAGCCTAAGTGCATTGCTTGGTGGTTCAATTGCGGTTGACTCTCCCGGAGAAGGTCAGCCCGTCGAGATGAACACCAAGTTCAAGCTCTACCCAGATTTGAAAACCGCCGGTCGTGGCATCTCTATCAAGATCGCCGTGCCAGATGACAACAAGATCAGCGCAACTGGCGCTCCGATCATGTATCGAGGCATTGAAATCGGTCAGATCACTGATTTATCTTTAAGCGAAGGTCGCGAAAACGTGGTTGCATCTGCCGCTATCCAACCGGCATTCAGCGATTTTTTAAATAGCGGGAGTAAATTCGTTTTAGAAGAAGCTGAACTGTCACTCACTGGTATGAAAAACATTGCCAACTTAGTGACAGGTAACTTTTTAACCTTGGTACCGGGCGAAGGTGAAAAAGCGCGTCGATTTACTGCGATTCGTAAAAACGAGTTCAGTCAGGAACAAGAAAAGTCAGTCGCGATTCGCTTAACATCGAACAATTCATTCGGATTGGATGTCGGTACACAACTACTCTACAAAGGCATTGCCGTTGGCTCTATCATTCAAGTTGGCTTAGTTGATGGTGTTGGCACTGGCTCTGACAAGCACGAAGTGTTTATGGATGCGCTTATCGATAACGAATATGCGCACCTAATCAAAAGCCACAACCGTTTCTTTGTGACAGGCAGTGCGACCGCAGAGCTGACCGAATCAGGTCTAAGTGTTACGGTTCCACCGGCAAAACAGCTTCTTACTGGCTCGATCAGCTTTGTGAGTGAAGGTAAACCTGAAGCTCGAACTGACTACCAACTTTTCCAAAGCAAGTCGTTAGCAGAAATCGCTAAGTTTAATCAGTCAGGCTCAAAGACGCTTTCGTTATTTTCTAGTGAGTTACCTTCAATATCTAAAGGCAGCCCACTGCTCTACCGTAACCTACAAGTGGGTAGCATTTCGGATTTTCAGCTTGCTGATGGTGGTGTAAGAATCAAAGTCACGATCGAAAATCGTTACACGCACTTACTCAATAAACATACCGTTTTCTGGAACCGCTCAGGCGTTGAGATTGATGCTTCGCTATCGGGTATTAGTATTAAAGCGGCACCTGTTAAAACGCTAATTCAAGGTGGTATTGCTTTTGATTCGCTTCCCGGTATAGACAATAAGCTTGGTGATGTGTGGAAGCTGTACAAAGATTCTAAATCCGCTCGAAAATTTGGCCGCGCGATTACGATTACCTCTTCTGGCGATCAAGAAGTCAGCAAGGGTATGGCGATCAAATACCAAGGTGTCACTGTTGGTGAGGTTACTTTGGTGATTCCTAACTTCAATAAAGGCGGCATTGAAATTACCGCACGAATCTTACCGGAGTACGTTGACAAGATTGCCGTGGCGAACAGTCACTTCTGGTTGGCAGAGCCTGAGATCGGCCTTAATGGCATCAAAAACGTCTCTGCGCTTCTCTCTAAGCACATCAACGTAGATCCGGGCAATGGTGACAGAAGTACGAAATTTAAGCTTAGCAAAGGACCAGTGCAGCCTGAAGGCAAGATATTCCAGCTACAAAGTGAAACGCGAGGCTCGGTGTCTGAAGGCACGCCTATCCTATTCCGTGAGCTAGAAATCGGTAGTGTTATCGATGTTCAACTCGGCGAGTTTGCTGACCGCATCATCTCTACGATTCAAATAGAACCTGATTACGCGTATCTGATCCGCGCAAACACGGTGTTCTGGAACGTGTCGGGTGTCGATGTTTCTATCGGCCTTTCTGGTGCAAACATCAAAGCAGGAACGGTAGACAGTTTATTAAGAGGCGGAATTACCTTCTCAACGCCACCGACGAGTGAACTTCAGCCTGTGGCAAGCGAAGATCAGTCTTTCTACCTATACCCTCAAGCAGAAGATGAGTGGAAGTCATGGAGAACCGCAATTCCTCGCCCATAGAGTGAATCCTCAGAAGCTCCATGCAAATTAATACAGCTTAACGAAGATTAATTCTTCATCAAAATGCAGCCATTCGGCTGCATTTTTGTTGTTTGCCGTAAATATGGTTTAGGACGACCTCATTTTGCTTTAAACTCCCCGCATTAATGCAATAATTCGAGATACTCTTTTGCACGCTAACGTATATATTCCTGAAGAATTCCTAACGCACATCGAAGCGATCATGCCTAGTCACCTAGATATGGCTTCTTTTATTGCTTCATGCCAAAAACCACTTCGTAAAAGTATTCGAGTCAACACACTGAAAATCAGTGTTGAAGACTTCCTAATACGAGCAAAAGAGAAAGGCTGGGAACTGGAACCTGTACCTTGGTGTGAAACAGGTTTTTGGATTACAGCCGATGAAAGTGAAGCGCCTCTAGGTAATACGGCAGAACACATGTCTGGTCTTTTCTACATCCAAGAAGCCAGTTCTATGATGCCACCTTCGGCTCTTTTCCAAGGCGAAGCTGATTACCAAGCCGTGCTAGATACTGCTGCTGCACCCGGATCTAAAACAACGCAAATCGCTGCGCTAATGAATAATCGCGGCGTGTTGGTGGCCAATGAATACGCTGCTAGCCGTGTGAAAGTACTTCACGCCAACATCGAACGTTGTGGCGTTCGTAATGCCGCACTCAGTAACTTCGATGGTCGAGTTTTCGGTGGTTGGTTGCCAGAACAGTTTGATGCTGTCTTGCTGGATGCACCCTGCTCTGGCGAAGGTACCATTCGTAAAGACGCTGATGCGATGAAGAACTGGACGTATCAATCTGTAGTCGATATTGCCGACACGCAAAAAGACCTGATTGAAAGTGCATTCCATGCTCTTAAACCTAATGGTGTTTTGGTTTACTCAACATGTACGTTAAGCACTGAAGAGAACCAACAAGTGTGCCATCACCTAAAAGAAACCTTTGGTGATGCGGTTGAGTTTGAATCTCTTGAATCACTGTTCGACAACGCAAAAGCAACGACGACTGAAGAAGGCTTTCTTCACATCTTCCCTCAGGTGTATGACTCTGAAGGTTTCTTTGTTGCACGTATCCGTAAACTAGCGTCTGTGACTCCACCAGAAGTTAAAAAACGCATGGGTAAATTCCCATTTGAAAAAGCGTCAAAGAAAGCTCAGCAAGAAGTCGCTGAACAACTGCTTAGTGCTCTCGATATCGAACTACCAAGTGATACTCAAGTTTGGATCCGAGATAAAGACGTTTGGCTATTCCCTGAGGCGCTTGAGCCTATGATCGGTGCATTCCGTTTCTCTCGCATGGGCATCAAAATCGCTGAAACCCATAAAAAAGGTTACCGATGGCAACACCAAGTCGCGACAACGCTCGCGACAGGTCATGAAGCTAACATCGTAGACCTCAACATCGAAGATGCTCGAGAATGGTTCATGGGCCGAGACGTTCGCCCAGAAGGCTTGTCAGGCAAAGGCGAAGTGCTAGTAAAATACAACGGCGCAATCATCGGCCTTGGTAAATGGGTAGGTAACCGAGTGAAGAATGGCTTACCAAGAGAACTAGTACGCGACAAAAACCTTTTCTAGTCGTTCGATTAAAGCTCTCACTGTACTGAGAAAAACAAAAAGCCCAAACAACCTTCATTGTTTGGGCTTTTTCTATTCTTGTCGGCTAGTTCATTTCAAGGGAAGCACTGAAAAATCAATACTTAATTACACAAATATCAATTCAAGTCGCTATTTCCAATAACAAAAATCGCTTATTAGGGAATTTAAACTAGACTTCAGTCTAACAGTCAAAGAATTAAAACGATTAGCGTAGGCTCTTCGGAGCCCTTTCCCCTAAGCCCAAACAGGAAGGTTTGGGCTTTTTTTTTGACCGACAAGCTCGCTTATTTAACTAGGCTGATGCCTTCTTTGTCGATAGTGATCTTGCCAGACTTGTACAAACCACCAATTGTCTTCTTGAACGTACCTTTGCTGGTTCTGAATGCAGAGAAAATAACTTCCGGAGAAGATTTATCATTCAAAGGTAAGTAACCACCTTTCTTCTCAAGCAGATCGAGAACCTTAGTGCTTAGGTCATCCATTTTAGCCACACCAATTTTCTGAAGAGACAAGTCAATCTTACCGTCTTCTTCACGAACGTTTTTAATGTAGCCTTTTAGCGCTTTACCTATGAACAGCTTACCGATGATGTCTGATGGGAAAATCATGCCCCAATGCTCACCGTTCACGATCGCTTTGTAACCTAACTGGCTGCGCTCAGCGATAATGAGATCCACTTGCTCGTTTTGCTTATAAGTCGCAGGCGTATTGTCTAACCACTTGTTGAACTTTGTTGTACCTACAATGCGGCTAGATGCTTTATCGATATACACATATACTAAGATTGACTGACCTTCGTTTAAACGGCCACGTTGCTCGCTGAAAGGAACAAGAAGATCTTTACCTTTCACGCCCCAGCTCATGAATGCACCGGTGCTGTTTACGCCTTCAACCGTCATCAAGCCAAACTGCCCCACTTGAGCAATTGGTTTTTCAGTCGTTGCAGCGATCTGGTTGTCAGAATCAATGTATAAGAAAACATCCAGTTTTTGACCAATTTCAACACCTTCAGGAGTAAATCGTTTTGGCAGCAACACGGTTCCATAGTCGCTAGCGTCAAGGAATACACCGAAGTCGGCTTGCTTTACTACTTCTAAGTTGTTTATTTGACCAATATTAATCATCAAGATTTTCTCTACTTTAAATTTGGCGGTGATTATACGTGATCTCTGATATGCTTTCGCTAGTTTCATTCATATTTTTACATTCTAGGAGACATCGTTGATCACCGTTGATAAACAAGATGCGATAACACTCAAAATTAACCATGCAATGGCGAAGACCAAAAAGCTCGACATGGACGTTTATCTATTCATTCCCGGTGAACTCGGACTCACTCCCGAAGTACTTTCTGAAAGTGCCTTTTTCTACAGCTCAATTACTCAAAAGCGCGCCTACTACAGTGACAAGACCCTGTTACCTTTGGTACACAGTCGCTTGGCAAAACGTGGACGCTTATCAACGACACAGTATCGTGTGAGTTTGAGTTTGTTCGCATATCAATATGTTATTGCTTTAGATAAAGCCGTGAGCAGTTTAAATAAGACTGATAGTGACGACGTAACAGCTGATGAGGTTGATGAAGTCATTGAGCTCGCGTTAGACATCTTGAAGAAGCTTCGCCGAAGTATTCCTTATGAAGAAAACCTCAAACGCTACTACGCAAACATTGATAACTATCTTTCTTGGTACACAGAGCAAAAGTTCTTATCTCTGGTCTCTCATATGCCGCGTGGCAGTGAATACTCGACGATAAAAGAGCGACTCTTGACGTTGTGTGACAAAGAGACTGCCCATCGTAAACTTAATCGCTATAACTCAGCCAAGGTTCGTGAAGACGTAACGCGCCTGAGTAACAAGATGCGACTGCTGCGACGTTTGATAGAGCACCCTATCGTACTCAAGGAGAAGACCACCTCCATGGGTAAAAACGTTAAGCGTGCCGTTAAAGGTATTGCGACAGGCTTAGTCATGGTGGTCGTGACGACAACAGTCATATTGGCTCGTGATTTTCTAGGAGAGATTACCGCTTCTTTCATCGTGTCGATGTCATTTATCTACGCACTGCGTGAAATATTTAAAGATGACTTGAGAGACATCCTTTGGCGTTGGCTTCGTAAAGGCAAACCCAAGTGGAAGCGTCGCTACTTTGACCCAACAACCAATAAATCTGTCGGCCACAAGCTTGAATGGTTGGACTATGCGAACTTTTCCAAGTTAGCTGACCGTATTCAATCAATACGCAAGAAACGTGTCGTTCAGCGTGAAGAGCAAGTCTTGCACTATCGTTCACATACCGAGATGTCGACGTCAACATTTATGAGTGGTTACGAAGAGACTCGTGAAACGTTATCGATCAGCCTGAGAGCGCTAACACGCTTGATGGACAAGGGGTCAAATAACGTATATCGCCTGAATGAAGGGCAAGTAAGCCGTGAGTCTGTCGAAAAGCGTCACCTGCTCAACCTGATTATTAAAGAGAACAATCACGATACTGAACCGACCTATTACCGTTGGAAAATCGTAATGAACCGTTCAAAGATCGTTGATATCGAGCAAATCACTCAAGAATCTTAACTTTGCTACGGTGTGCGGCACGGTATGTGGATATTCAATTCACATACCGCCCTTCCACTTGTTCTACGAATGCCTTCAGTTGAACTATGATCTTCAGATCTAGATTCAGATTCCGACCAACCTTATACTTCCGAGCTATTTTCTAGAAGGAACTTTCTTAATCGAAAGCGTTAGCGTGAACTCCGCCATTGGTTCATCGCCATGCAAAGACGGACAAGTCGCGATTATGGTCACGGGTTGATTCACACGCTCGCCAGTAGACATAGTTTCAGCCAGCATAGTGTTGATCAGCTCACCATCGTTACAAGTGAAATGTACGTCACCTTCTGGGCGCTTCAAGAAGTTACCAGTCACCTCTTTAAATGCCAGCGAGATCTTTTCGCCTTGCTGCTGAGATTTACTCATTGCAAGAAAGCCCCCCGCCACATCAGCACCTACTGCTAACACACCAAAGTACATGCTATTGAGGTGGTTCTTAGTTCGTCTTTTGAGAGGAATTTTCACTTCAACATGTTGATTATCCAGCGCGAGCAGTTTTGGTCGGCATAGCCAGATCAGAGGCACTTTGAAAAAGCCAAACATGCTCAAGTAGAAATTTGCTTTTTGTAGAGGGGTCAACATTCGAGTTACCTAGTCAAATAAGTCATCAGACCAGTTAATCGATTAGCGCTCGATATGTCAAAAAAATGTTACAAAAAAGAGATATCATCGCATAATGATATCTCTTTCATTCTCAAAGCTTTATTGCTTTAAATAAAGTCATACAGCAAGCTGATTTATTTAGACAATAAGCTGGTCTATGCAGTAACGACTGTCTCAACACCGTCAAGATCAGCAATAAAGCCTTGTAGACGCGGGTAGTCCACCAAGCCTTGAGTCACAAGCAGGACGGGCTTCTTCGCGTTCAGCGTTGCTTTAACAATCATACTCAACAAGGTAATAACCGCCTCGTTTTGTGGATCAAAAGCATGTTGCTGAGCTTCATTGTGCTTGTCTACACCTAAAGTGAAAGACGCTAAGCTATCAACGTTCACTACAACACCATCAAAGTAATGCAGCAATCTTTCGCTCAGTAGTACTGCAGACGGCACATCGCACGAGAACAGTACTTTCAAACCATTAAGGCCTCGCGGTAAGCCTTGCTCTGCAAGCAAATCAATAATCTTAGCGGCATCGCTTAATGCTCGTACATACGGTACAACCACTTCAACGTTAATACCCTGCTCTCGCAATGCTTTAATTACCTGACACTCTAAAGCGAATGCTTTGCTGTACTCTGATGTTGCATAACGAGCAACCCCACGAACACCTAGTGCCGGGTTTATCTCTTCGGCTTCACAGCTACCACCAAGTAGCGAACGGAAGCCATAGCTGTCAGCACTACTTAACGCGATACGAACAGAAGTATGATTTGGCTGAACGGCAGCTTGGATGGCAATCACTAAGGTCGAAACAAAATGCTCATCGACTGTTTTATCGCCAAGGATCGCATCTAAAGAGGTTTTTTCGATATCAGTCAGTGTATCTAAGTGACTTTCAATACTTGGGTGATAGAAGATACGATCCATAACCAATTCAGATAATGAAACGTATAAGTGGTTAGAATTATTATTATCGTTGTAAGAAGGCAGCACATCACCTAAGACCAGTTCTGGGTGCAAAGTGCTTTCATTTTCTTGAGTCATTGCTGCTCCAGCATTTTTATGTTGTGTTCAAACGAAAATACCGATAGCTGCCTGTTAATACAAGTGAAAATCCCTTATTTGGCGCTGGCCTGCTGATAAAAATAAGAATATTAGCAATAACAGAGATAACTTTGACTTAAGAGAGTTTATTCCTCTGTTCAATTCCGTTATCTTAACCACTTCGCAATAGAATAAAAAAGCCATCACATGCCATTAAAAACTGATGAGTTGAGAACCCAAGCTCTGGGTCCTATGCCAACTCCTGCCGAACTAGGCAATGCACATCCTATTACTGACGACGTTGCTGAGCGCATTAAAAATTCTCGCCGCCAAATCGAAGATATTCTAACGGGTCGTGATAACCGCCTGTTAGTTATCGTAGGCCCTTGCTCTGTTCACGATACAGAAGCGGCACTTGATTACGCTGAGCGTCTAAGTCAGATTCAAGACCAGTACAAAGATGAACTGTTCGTTGTAATGAGAACCTACTTCGAGAAACCTCGTACTGTTGTAGGTTGGAAGGGTTTGATTACCGATCCTAACCTTGATGGGTCATACGCACTTGAAACAGGCTTGAACAAAGCTCGTAAGCTTCTACTAGATATCAACAAGCTTGGCCTAGCTACCGCGACTGAATTCCTTGATATGATCACCGGTCAGTACATTGCAGACCTTATCACTTGGGGCGCAATTGGCGCTCGTACGACTGAATCTCAGATTCACCGTGAAATGGCTTCTGCACTGTCTTGCCCAGTTGGTTTCAAGAACGCAACTAACGGCAACATCAAAATTGCTATTGATGCGATTCGTGCTGCGCATGCTTCACATTACTTCTACTCGCCAGATAAGAACGGCCGTATGACGGTTTACCGTACTTCTGGCAACCCATACGGTCACGTAATTCTACGTGGTGGTGATAAAGGCCCTAACTTTGATGCTGAATCTGTAGATAACGCATGTAAGCAACTGGCTGAATTCGATCTACCTCAACGTTTGGTTGTAGACTTTAGCCACGCTAACTGTCAGAAACAACACCGTAAACAGTTAGAAGTTGCACAAGACATTTGTGAGCAAATCAAATCTAACAAGAATCAAATTGCAGGCATCATGGCGGAAAGCTTCATTGTTGAAGGTAACCAGCCAATGACAGATATCAACAACCTAGAATACGGCAAGTCTATTACTGACCCATGCCTAAGCTGGGAAGATACTGCAACAATGCTAGATATGCTTGCAACAGCAATTAAAGATAGAAACTTAGCTTAAGGAAACAACACAATGCCATCATTTGACATTATCTCTGAAGTAGAAGCAGTAGAACTGCGTAACGCGGTAGACAACGCAAACCGTGAACTATCGACTCGTTTCGATTTTCGCGGCGTTGAAGCAAGCTTTGATTACAAAGATGAATCAGTAAAATTGACTGCTCAAGACGATTTTCAACTGAAGCAAATGCGCGATATCCTTCGTAGCAACCTAACAAAGCGTAATGTTGATCCTAACGCGATGGAAGCGAAAGCGGCAGACCAAACAGGTCGCACTTGGCACCAAACGGTTATCTTTAAGCAAGGCATCGAAACGGATGTCGCTAAGAAAATCGTTAAGCTAATCAAAGACAACAAAGTTAAGGTTCAAGCTTCTATCCAAGGCGACAAAGTTCGTGTAACCGGTAAGAAGCGTGATGATCTACAAGCTGTTATGGCTCTAGTTCGCAGCGGTGAACTTGGCCAACCTTTCCAGTTTGACAACTTCCGCGACTAATTTTTGAGTTTGAGCGACCGCTTATTTGGGTTGCTCATTCATCAGCACAATGTCGTGTTCGAAATAACAAAAAGCCACTTCTTTAGGAAGTGGCTTTTTATTTATCGGGTCAGTCTTATTCAGCGTCTCTAGCCGATTTCAAACAACTAGAAAGCGCTCACTTCAACTAAAATCTATCAACTCAACTGAGCACTTTGGCAACAGACAGTTTAAGGTCTTTGCCGGCCAGTAAATTGAACTCAACACTCGCTGGTGGAATAAAGACACACACTCGCAATTTCTCGGCCCTCGCTTGCTCAAGCTTGGTCGACAGCTCTCCACTGTCAGCATAACCTTCTCTTTCTGCGTCTCGGCGGCACAGGTCAACAAATTCAAATGGACAATCGCTCGGTGAAAGCACTAACTCTGCTTCTTGCATCAAACGTAGGGCCTTCATAGGCAATAACTCAACGTCTTGCTCAAATTCGATCCAAGTTACCTGACCTTCACTATCAACTTGCTCAGTCAGCGACTGTTGATAATACGATTCAAGTTGCTCCCTATCCGTCACTTGATTGATAAAACTGGATGACAAAAAGCGTTCCCAGAATTTGCGGCGTTCATCAACAGTAGGAAAGGACTCCTTAATCGAATTGCGTTTTGATGCACCAAAGTCCGCAATCAAACCTATGTTTTGTGGCAATACCGTTTCGAGTTTTTCTCTAATATTTCTCACCAAAACAGGTGATGCGCCCCCACTTGAGATCGCAATTTGGATTCTTCCACGATTTATCATTGAGGGAGTGATGAAGTCACAATAGGGTAAGTCATCGACCACATTGACAAGAATACCCATTTTTTTTGCATCATTATGTACTTGATGATTTAGGTTTGGGTTGTCCGTTGTTGCCCACACTTGTAAGTAGTTTTTCGAGATAAGTTGTGAAGAGTAAAAATTTTGAATCCAATGTAATTTATTATCATCGACAAGCTGCTTTAAGTAAGGCTCTACCTTTGGGGACACTAACGTGACATCCGCCCCAGCTCTTAACAAGCTATCGACTTTTCGGCAAGCAACCTCACCCCCACCCACCACTAAGATCGGCTTATTTTCTACATCTAAAAACATTGGGAAATAACGCATGTTCTTCCTTGAGGTGACTTCAATAACTATTCAGCCATGCTACCAAATTTGGAGCATATTAATAACTATCCAAGTGCAATAAAAATATTTATTCACCAAATTTCAATCTTTCTGAAGTTTAATGTTTCATCATTGTGACATCGATTCAGAATATTAACCTAGTCAATTGTCAATATAAAAATCTAAATCTCGTTGCACCAACAGTGTGAAGCGCTGCACTATTTACATTAAGTTAACATTTGGTCATTCTAATTGTGTTCGGATTTGTGATTTCATTCAAAATTCTTTTTAAATTATACATTTGTGAAAGTACGGATCCTTTCCTAACCTTATAAATAGTTGTTTAAATCGCACACAGTTTCATTTGCAAAATGCAACCAGTTTGATTTGAGTAACAAGGTCATAGAAAACGCAACACATATAGAAAAACTCAAATGAGCACGAGTATCAGGTGTCACCTGGTTAACAAGGAAGGATACAAATGACAAATAAACTAACACTTCTTGCTTCAGTAGTAGCTGCATCAACTGCGATGATGGCAACATCAGCATCAGCGGCAGAAAGCACTCTGGACAAAGTCACATCTCAAGGCTTTCTAACTTGTGGTGTAAGTACCGGTCTTCCAGGGTTCTCTAACCCTAACTCAAAAGGTGAATGGGAAGGAATTGATGTTGAGTATTGTCAAGCTCTTGCAGCGGCTGTACTCGGTGACAAAACTAAAGTTAAGTATGTACCTCTTACTGCTAAAGAACGTTTTACCGCGCTTCAATCTGGCGAAATCGACGTACTATCTCGTAACACAACATGGACACTACATCGTGACACTGCTCTAGGTCTGAACTTCGTAGGCGTTAACTATTACGATGGTCAAGGCTTCATGGTTAAGAAAGAACTCGGTCTTACAAGTGCTCAAGAACTTGATGGCGCTTCTGTATGTGTTCAATCAGGTACAACGACTGAGCTCAATCTAGCCGATTACTTCCGTAACAGTGGCATGTCTTACAAGCCAGTGGTATTCGATACGGCAGCACAAACATCTAAAGGCTTCGACGCGGGTCGTTGTGATGTGCTAACGACTGACCAATCTGGTCTATACGCGCTTCGCCTAAACTTAGCTGATCCTAAATCTGCACAGGTACTTCCTGAAATCATCTCTAAAGAGCCACTAGGCCCTGTTGTTCGTCAAGATGATGACAAGTGGTTCAACGTTGCTAAATGGACACTTTCAGCAATGATTAACGCGGAAGAGTACGGTATCTCTTCTAAGAATGCTGACGAAATGCTTAAGTCAAAAGATCCAAACATCAAACGTATTCTTGGTGTAGACGGTCCTAAAGGTAAAGGCCTTGGTATTCGTGACGATTGGGGTTACCAAGTCATTAAACAAGTTGGTAACTACGGTGAGAGCTTCGAACGTACTGTTGGTACAGGTTCACCACTACAGATCTCTCGTGGCGTAAACGCACTATGGAATGCGGGCGGCTTTATGTACGCTCCACCAATCCGTTAATAAATTTACAAGCATCAATTAGGGCGGACTTTTCCGCCCTATTTATTAAATGGATTTGAGGTTATAGCAGTATGAAACCTAATGAAACTATTTCTCCAGCTCAGGCAAAGCCACAGCCCAAAAGTGCCAACCTTTTTTACAACCCCACTTTTCGCTCAATTGTTTTCCAAATTCTCGCCGTCGGGGCGCTTTGTGCTTTCTTCTACACGATTGTAAACAATGCACTCACTAACTTAGATTCCCGTGGTATCGCCACTGGTTTTGATTTTTTATCTCAAGAAGCTGGTTTTGGTATCGGCTTAACACTGATTGAATACGACGAAACATTCTCATACGGTCGTACCTTCTTTATCGGTCTTCTCAATACCGCTTTGGTTTCTGTACTCGGCATCATGTTAGCCACGGTACTGGGCTTTAGTATGGGTATTGCAAGGCTCTCTTCAAATTGGTTAGTTAGCCGATTTGCAGCTATCTATATTGAGATATTCCGAAACATCCCTCTTCTGTTGCAAATCTTTTTCTGGTATTTCGCCGTTCTACAAGCTTTACCTTCTGCTCGTCAAAGTATGAGCCTTGGTGAAGCCATTTTCTTGAACGTACGTGGTTTGTACTTCCCTGCACCAGTGTTAGAGCAAGGCAGTAGCATTGTGATCGCATCATTGATTACTGGTGTCATCGCTACTTTTGTTATCAACATCTGGGCTAATAACAAGCAAAAGCTAACCGGCCAACAAACACCAATGTTGCGAATTGCTGCGGCACTGATTGTGGGCTTACCGTTGGTAACTTACTTTGTTATGGGTATGCCTATCTCTGCGGAGTACCCAGTTTTGAAAGGGTTTAACTTCAAAGGCGGTATTAGCATCATCCCTGAACTAGCAGCGTTGATGCTTGCTTTAAGTATCTACACAGCAGCGTTCATCGCCGAGATTGTGCGTTCAGGTATTAACGCGGTAAACCATGGGCAAACAGAGGCTGCGATGTCTCTAGGTCTCCCTAGAACACGAACCCTCAAGTTGGTGATTATTCCACAAGCATTAAGAATTATCATTCCACCATTAACCAGTCAGTATTTGAATCTGACCAAAAACTCATCACTTGCGATGGCCATTGGTTATCCCGATCTTGTGTCTGTATTTGCAGGAACAACATTGAACCAAACTGGACAAGCTATCGAAGTAATCGCGATGACAATGGGCGTCTACCTGACTCTAAGCCTATTAACATCCGCTCTAATGAACATATACAACCGCAAAGTAGCGTTGGTGGAGAGATAAGATGAGTACACATCAATTTCAACCTGATCTTCCGCCTCCAGCGAATACTGTTGGACCTGTCGGTTGGTTAAGAAAAAATCTATTTAATGGACCAATTAACAGTGTCGTCACTGTGATCCTTGGTTATTTTGCTTTCACTTTATTGTGGGCAATAGCAGATTGGGCATTCATTAATGCTGATTGGATTGGAACAACACGCGATGCCTGTACTAGCGACGGTGCTTGTTGGGTTTTCATTAGTGTTCGTTGGGACCAATTCATGTACGGCTTTTATCCAGAAGCTGAACTGTGGCGCCCTCGCCTTTTCTACGCAACGTTAGCTATTTTTGTCGTTTTGTTAGCTTACGAAAAAACACCTAAGCGCACGTGGATTTGGTTGTTCTTCGTAAACATCTACCCGTTTATCATTGCTGGCTTACTATACGGTGGTGTATTTGGACTAGAGGTTGTTGATACCCATAAATGGGGCGGTCTACTGGTTACGCTGATCATCGCACTTGTTGGTATTGTAGTGTCACTTCCTATTGGCGTTGCACTGGCACTTGGGCGTCGTTCAGAGATGCCTATCATCCGCAGTATGTGTACCGTTTACATCGAAATTTGGCGTGGTGTACCGCTGATTACGGTTCTATTTATGGCCTCGGTAATGCTTCCGCTCTTTTTATCAGAAGGGATGGAAACCGATAAACTGATCAGAGCGTTGGTTGGGGTAGTACTATTTAGTGCGGCTTATATGGCAGAGGTAATCCGCGGTGGTTTGCAAGCAATACCAAAAGGTCAATACGAAGCCGCTGATGCTTTAGGGTTGAGCTACTGGAAAAAAACAGGGCTTATCATTCTACCTCAAGCTCTTAAAATCACGATTCCTTCAATTGTGAATACCTTTATTGGTTTGTTCAAAGATACCAGTCTGGTTTTAATTATCGGTATGTTTGATGTATTGGGAATTGGCCAAGCCGCGAATACCGATCCTGAATGGCTTGGGTTTTCAACAGAAAGTTATGTATTTGTCGCGTTAGTGTTCTGGGTGTTTTGTTTTGGCATGTCGAGATACTCGATTTGGCTAGAAAACAAACTTCACACCGGTCACAAACGATAATTAACAAGATCAAGGACGTATTATGACGCAGCAAACAGAAAACAACTCTCAAGGTCTTATGATCGAGTTAAAAGACATGAACAAGTGGTACGGTGAGTTCCACGTTCTTAAAAACATCAATTTGGAAGTTAGAAAAGGCGAGAAAATTGTAATTTGTGGCCCTTCCGGTTCAGGTAAATCCACGATGATTCGCTGTATCAACCGATTAGAAGAGCACCAAAAAGGTCATATCTTCGTTTCAGGTAATGAACTGACAGAAGATCTGAAGAACATTGAAGCCGTACGCAGAGATGTAGGTATGTGTTTCCAACACTTCAACCTATTCCCTCACTTAACGGTTTTAGAAAACTGTACTCTGGCCCCTATTTGGGTGAAGAAGATGCCGAAAGAGGAAGCTGAAGCCATCGCTATGAAATTCCTTGAGCGTGTAAAAATCCCTGAGCAAGCGGATAAATTCCCAGGACAGCTTTCAGGTGGCCAACAACAACGTGTAGCAATCGCTCGTTCTTTATGTATGAACCCTCAAGTCATGTTGTTTGATGAACCAACATCGGCACTCGACCCGGAAATGGTTCGTGAAGTACTAGACGTTATGGTTGAGCTTGCAGAAGAAGGCATGACGATGTTGTGTGTAACGCACGAGATGGGTTTTGCTAAAGAAGTTGCCGACCGCGTTATCTTTATGGATGCAGGTGAAATCATAGAAGAGAACAACCCTGTCGACTTCTTTGAAAACCCACAATCGGACAGAACGCAGAACTTCTTGAGCCAAATCTTGCACCATTAATGTGTTATGATGCATAAACTATAGAGGCGGCTTAGGTCGCCTCTTTATTTTTCAAGGTTATAGATAGTTTTTCAAAGGTTATAAATCATTAGCCAGTAACTATAAAAATTTGAACATCGAGTATTAGCGACACTTTATACGTCATTAGAAACACTTTGTTACACCTTAAGAAACACTTAACCGACTATTTTGATTATTATTTTAGGTATACAAAAGGAATGAAAGACTTGATTTTTCGAACTTTCAGCCCCATAAATGTACTAATAACTATTGAAGTCACCTTACGAGGAAGATTATGAACAGCCCTATGTTTTCACGCACAGCAACTCAAGAGAATGCTCTGCAAACCAATAAAGTGTTGCGTAACACGTACGCACTACTGTCTATGACACTACTTTGGTCTGCTGTAGTAGCAGGCGTATCTATGGCGATGAACCTTCCTCGCCCTGGTCTTATCATTATGCTAGTTGGTTTCTACGGCCTACTGTTCCTAACAGAAAAGAACCGTGACAACAGCATGGGTCTAGTCTTCACATTCCTATTTACAGGTTTCTTAGGCTACACCATTGGTCCAATCTTAAACATGTACGTTGGCGCAGGCATGGGTGATGTCATCCTTACTGCACTTGGTGGTACAGCATTAGCATTTATGGGTGCATCAGCTTACGCACTGACGACTAAACGTGACCTTTCATTCCTTAACGGTATGCTAATGGCTGGTTTCGTTGTTCTGCTAGTAGGGATGGTTGCAAACATCTTCCTACAAATGCCTTTACTGTCTTTAGCAATGAGCGGTATGTTCATCCTATTCTCGACTGGTGTTATTTTGCTAACAACGCAAAGCATCATCCGCGGCGGTGAAACAAACTACATCTCAGCAACTATCAGCTTGTATGTTTCGATCTACAACATCTTCATCAGCCTACTAAGCATCTTAGGTATTATGAACAGCAACGACTAGTCTACCTGTCGCTGAAAATATAGCCCAAGAGCTTGTCTCTTGGGCTTTTTTGTATCTATCAATGTAATAATTCTTTAGATAGCCACAATATCTATTGAGAAATGCAAACTTGGTCATGTACCCTATCTGCATAGTTAATTGGATTCTGGATTAAACATGTTTGAATATAATGGCAAGCAAATCGAAACCGACGCTCAAGGCTACCTATTGGATTACACACAATGGGAAGAAGGTATGATTGAGATTCTTGCTCAAGACGAGGCGATTGAATTGACTGAAGCACACTTAGAAGTGGTACATTTTGTAAGAAGCTTTTACGAAGAGTTCAAAACCTCTCCGGCTGTTCGTATGCTCGTTAAAGCGATGGAAAAAGCGCACGGCCCAGAGAAAGGTAACAGCAAGTACCTATTCAAATTGTTCAAGAAAGGCCCCGCTAAACAAGCAACCAAGCTCGCGGGTTTACCTAAACCAGCAAAATGCTTGTAAAGCTTAAACAGCTTTAGGTTGCTCTCAAGGTAAAAAGGTAAATACTGTAGTGCGCTAGCTACAGTATTTTAAATTCCCCTACACGCACATCCTGCCGCTCACTTTCTTTAACTTGATTCATCACTACATGGTCTACTGTCGCACTCGAAGGGCCAATATTGAGCCAAGCGTGGAACTTCTCTATTTCCTTACCCTTTCCGACAGCTAACACTTCAACCCGGCCATCATTTAGGTTCTTTGCATAGCCTGAAATGCCCAGAACTTGTGCCTGCCTACTGGTGTGATAGCGAAAACCAACACACTGAACTACGCCAGATACGACAAAAATATATTGTGAACTTTCCATAACGTTGCCTCATAAATTGTATGAATGATATAGTTGCGACTCTATTCATTCACCGCTTATTGGTGGACTTACTTCGAGTATAACGATTATGAAAGAAATCCCATTTCGTTAGATTGACAAATATCTCATTCACCTAAAAATCCAAGAAAAGTTCTATCTACTCTTCTTATTACCTCTTCTCGCCCTGGTTATATTAACTCTTGTTTTAGATAGCGCCGCAGACTCTTTACTTGCTCATCTTTATCAAGAAGAAATGCTCTTGATGAAAGGACTTATCGAAGCGGGTCAACTGACGAAAGATCAAGTTGCTCAACTTGTCAGTAATTCTGAAACCATCTCTTTAGGCTATGGTGTTGGTTCCGTCTCAGTTATGAACGGTGCATTCAGCTTGGTTGCGAACCATGACCAAAACTTATGGTCAGCTCTATCTACGACTCAGGTTTCAATTATCGCAGTAACCCTAACGCTGATCGCACTTGGTGTTTACTACATCATGACTTTCATCGGCGGCGCAATGTTCTCTATGAACAAAGCGTTAAGCACGCTAGCGAGTGGTGATCTCACCTGTCGTATGAACTAGTTCCTCGTTCGTGATGAGTTTAGTGAAATCGCAATTACTATTGATAAAGTAGCAGAGCGCGAACAAAACATGGTTCTATCAATCCAAGAGTCTGTCGCACTCATGCAGCAGATCAGTTCTGACTTAAACCAGTCGACACAACAGAGCTCAGACATCTCGGGTAACCAACAAGAACATCTGAATAGTTTGGCAAGTGCAACCGAACAAATGGCAGCTACGATTCGTGAAGTCGCAACACTTGCTCATGAGTCTAGCTCTCAGACTATGGACGCTCGCGGTGTTGCACAGAGTGGCCAAGTAAAAGTTTCAAATACATTGGAATCTATCTCAAGCCTATCTCAAGAAATTCAATCAGCTTCGCAAGCGGTAGAAGAGCTTGATGCTAATGCAGCGCAAATTGATGAAGTGGTCGCTACCATCAATGGCATCTCAGAACAAACTAACCTATTAGCCCTGAATGCTGCCATTGAGGCTGCACGTGCTGGCGAGCAAGGTCGTGGATTCGCTGTTGTCGCCGATGAAGTCCGTGCCCTTGCCGGCCGTACTCAACAAGCGACGGTTGAAATCCAAAGTATGATTGAATCATTACAACGTAACAGCCAATCGCTGACAAAATTGATGGAAGTGACTGTTAGCAATGCTAACGAAGGTCAAACATTGATGTCGGAAGTAAACGTTGAGATTGGATCGTTAGCTGAAAAGAACCAATCTATTTCTGATAGCAGCACTCAAATTGCTACTGCTGCTGAAGAGCAAGGTGTTGTTGCTGACAACATTGCACAAAGTGTTGAAGAGATTCGTCATCAATCAGACAGCATCTGTGAAATGATCAGTAAGAGTAATGTAAATGTTGACCAGCTTCGTAAGCAAAGCGATACGATGGAAGGTTTGCTGACAGGTCTTAAAGCTTAATACTGACATCTAACCACTATGTATTAATTAATCATTACTAGGGCTGCTTCTGCAGCCCTTTCTTATTTGCTTTTCCCTTGTACTTCCCCGACAATACCCCTCCTTCAAATTCAACAAACAGAGTAAATTATGACTCCTTCAATTCATCTAGCTAAAGGCCGAGATAAATCACTACGCCGCAAACACCCTTGGGTATTTTCACGCGGTATCGATAAGGTCGAAGGCGAACCACAACAAGGTGAAACTGTAGACGTATATGCTCAAAATGGTCAGTGGCTCGCAAAAGCAGCTTACTCACCAGAATCTCAAATTCGCGCTCGTGTTTGGACATTTGAAAAAGAAGAAATCAATAAAGCGTTTTTCATCAAAAGATTTAAAGACGCACAATCACTGCGTGAAGATATCATCGAACGTGACGGCCTAACGGGATACCGATTAACGGCGGCTGAATCTGACGGCCTGCCAGGTATTACTATCGACAAGTATCAAGACTTCTTAGTTTGCCAACTACTGAGTGCTGGCGCGGAATTCAACAAAAGCGTTATCGTTGAAGCTTTAGTTGAATGCTTCCCTGAATGTAATATTTACGAACGCTCTGACGTAGCGGTTCGTAAAAAAGAAGGTTTAGAGCAAACCGTCGGCGTACTGCATGGCGAAGAGCCACCTAAGTCAGTAGTCATTGAAGAAAACGGCGTGAAAATCAGCGTGAACATTATGGAAGGCCACAAAACGGGCTTCTACATGGATCAACGTGATAGCCGTAAAGAATCTATGAAATACGTTAAAGGCAAAGATGTACTTAACTGTTTCTCGTACACCGGTGGCTTTGGCCTTTACGCACTTAAAGGCGACGCGAAGCGTGTGATCAACGCAGACGTATCTCAACTTGCTCTTGATACGGCTAAGTTCAACGCTGAACTGAATGAGTTCGACATCTCGAAAAAGCGTGCTGTATTCCTAAACGCTGACGTATTCAAACTACTTCGCGAATACCGTGACCAGGGCACTAAGTTTGACGTAGTGATCATGGATCCACCAAAGTTTGTTTCAAGCAAGAACAACCTAACTTCAGGCGCTAACGGCTACAAAGACGTTAACATGCTAGCGATGCAAATCCTGAATCCAGGTGGAACACTACTCACCTACTCCTGCTCAGGTTTGATGGGTGCTGACCTATTCCAAAAGATCATTGCTGACGCCGCTCTAGATGCAGGCAGAACAGTGAAGTTTGTTGAACGCTTCGAGCAAGCAGCCGATCACTTGATCGATACAGCTTACCCAGAAGGTTTCTACCTAAAAGGTTTTGCTTGTAAGGTGCTTTAATTCTAGTGCTTTAGAATCTAAGCTTTTATAGAAAAACTGACGTATTAAAAAAGGGCCTTTCGGCCCTTTTGTCTAATTGTTTATGTCAGGAATATTTATAATATCGTTTAATAAACCACTCACGTTGGTAATACTCCCACTTTCAATGTAATCACTGAACTGGGAGCCAACACCTTGAATAATAACTTCTTGACTGTTGCCACCATCATTGATTGTGAGCTTTAGGTCTGCATTTGATAAATTATCACTGGCTTCAAGTGTTAAATTTACCTTATTAGCTTGAAGTAAACTATCTATGGTATCGTGTGAATCAGTATGTAGTAAGTCTGAAATATCAATTTTATCCTCACCCTTCGTGAAATCAGTGATTATATCCTGCTCTCCATTGCGAATATCAATCTTGCTGTTAGACGTATCTTGGTCAACAAACTTGAAGATGTCGTCATCACCACCACCGGTTAAGATGTCATCACCCAAACCACCGATTAAAATGTCTTCTCCAGATCCACCAGTTAAGCGATCCTCTCCCGATCCACCTCTTAAACCATCATTGCCTTCGCCACCATCTAATACATCATTACCTGCCGCACCATAGATAATATCAACACCACCTTGACCATACACATGATCGCCACCTGCGCCACTATGACCAACATCAATATGTGCACTGCTAAACTGTAAACTATTCAAGGCGCTGTTTTCATCAGAAGGGCTTTGAAGATGTTCTAGATCTCCACCAGACATAAACGCTTTCATGTCATTGTTAGCTGCGTTGATGCTTGCAGCAGAGTTAGCATTATTGTCGAGAGTAGTATGGCTGTCGCCCAAATACAGTGTGTCATCACCTTCACCTAGGAATACATCGTCACCTGCGGCGCCTACATCAATTACTATTCCATCTTTATGTCCGTCGACTTTTTGATTGTCCTTTCCTGCCGGATTTTGGCTCCAAAGCAGCTCTTCAGATGAATGCCCATAATGATTCAAGCGAACATGGTCGACTATATCACCTTCAGAGTTCACATCTGAAATATCATCTTGTAACCCAGTCAATAACCCCTCTTCGACAATCCTTGCTTCACTAGTACCTACGTCAGGCCTTTGTGGTAACTCTAACACTGTAAGGACTAAGTCTGCAGTGATTGATGCTGTATCAGAATTACTAACTTCAGTAGCAGTAGCGGTTATTGAATAATTATAAACCCCGGGAACATCTACAATTACGAATAAATTGTCCATATCTAAACTAGATATATCAACGCCACTATTTGAAGTAACAACCAATGTAACCGAACCATCAGTAATCTGTGTACCAATTGGAAGACCAGATAATGATAGGGATAATACTTCCGAGCTATCGATATCGTTCAATGCAGCTTCAAAGTCAGGCAGAGCTATAAAGCTATCTTCAAACCCTTGAGAGTCAGCTTTAACAATTTCCAAATTGTCTAAAATTGCACCTACACTACTACTAGCTTGTGTATCTGCTGAAACGAGTAATAGACGATAATTACCGCCAACATCTGATGGTAGTACAACTGTTTGATCTCTCAACCAATCCTCATCATTAGGTCTAAATTCATAAAGAACTGTCTCCTGACCTGTATCCATATTGATCCAAACAACATTGAGATCGGAGTTGCCATTTGAAATTGAATTATAACGACCGCTGATATCAAAACTGAACGAATAGTATTGCCCTTGTTCCACATCGATATCCGTATAAACAACGTCATCAACGTTGTAATATTCTATTTCTAAAACAGTATTTGTTGAGTCACCGCCAGAACGATATGTTGACTCTCTACCAACTTCGACACGGTTACCATTACTGCTATGCCACTCTCCTACAGTTCCGGGGCCGAATACTTGGTTGATATTGACACTACCCCAACTTCCGGAATAATTTGTATCATCAAAGTCAATTGCCGCTGTAACGTTATCGCTATTTACAGTCAAAGTCGGAGCGTCTGCAACGGCAGAAATATCAATAGACATTATCGAACCGCCACTGACATTTACCCCATCAGATGCATAGAAATTAAATTCGGTATAATCACCTAAATTATTCCCGGAAGTTCCTTCGTCATCAAGCATTGACGTACTAGATTCGTCCGAAATAGGAACAAAAACTAACTTGCCTGAGTCAATTTCTGATTGAGTGATTTCATACCCATCAGCCCCAATAACCGACCCTGTTAGTTCGACCCATAAGTTCCCGTCAAGATAGTAAAGAGTTCCAGAAGCAGGTTCACTTGTAATTACAATCGTTAAATTAGACGAGTCCTGATCTACCACATTAAAGTCTGACGACTTAAATGTGTACGTTGTATCTTCTATCCCCACAACGTGGGAGTTTGAAGTATCAAGTGCATCGTCATCATCTGTGATGGTCGCTTCGCCT